>NZ_JBQEON010000008.1:0-179048 GCF_052045245.1 Burkholderia sp. 22313 | reverse complement strand
GTTGCCACCGCTAGGACCTGAACCTAGTGCGTCTACCAATTCCGCCACCTGGGCACGTTTTGCAGTAGCTGCTTGCTGCAAAGAAGCGAAATTATAGCGCCCCAATTATCCGTGTCAACACTTTTTTGCGATGCGCCGCAAACCGGCTGCTGCGGCGCTTGCACGCGGCATTCGCGTCATTTGGTAACACAGGCGGGTGATAGAATGATCCGCCGCCGTCACTATAGAACTGTCGGACGGACACTTCTATGTTGATGCCGTGCACCATCGGTCAACGCAACGAGAACAATCATCGACAAACCCTTGAGCAAATATCCGTACCCCATTCCGAGCCGTGAAGAAATTCTCGGCGTGCTGCGTACGAGCGACGCGCCGCTGGCCGCCAACGACATCGCCGAAGCGCTGTCGATCAAGCGCCAGGAACGCGAGGGGTTCTTCCGGCGTGTCGCCGCGATGGAACGCGACGGCCAGATCCGCCTCGACAAGCGCGGCCACTACCAGCTCACCCATCCGTCGAACTTCGTTGCCGGTCGCGTGCAGGGCCATCGCGACGGCTACGGGTTCGTGATCCGCGACGACGGCCAGGACGATCTGTTCTTGCCGAACGGCGAAATGCAGAAGGTGATGCACAACGACCGCGTGCTCGCGCGGATCGTCGGCTACGATCGCCGCGGCCGCCCGGAAGGACACGTCGTCGAAGTCACCGAACGCGCGAACAAGCGCGTGATCGGCCGCCTGCTCAACGAGAACGGCGCGCTGATCGTCGCCCCCGAAGACAAGCGCATCGGCCACGACATCCTGATCACGCAGAACGTGAAGAAGGCGAAGGTCGGGCAGGTCGTCGTCGTCGAACTGACCGACTTCCCGAGCCGCCATTCGCAACCGCTCGGTCGCGTCGTCGAAGTGCTCGGCGACATCGACGATCCGGGCATGGAAATCGAGATCGCGGTTCGGAAGTACGGCGTGCCGCACGAATTCAGCCAGCCGGCGCTCGACGAAGCCGCCGCGCTGCCGGACAAGGTGCGCCCGGCCGATCTGCGCTTCCGCGTCGATCTGCGCGACGTGCCGCTCGTGACGATCGACGGCGAGGACGCACGCGACTTCGACGATGCCGTGTATTGCGAACCGACCAAGGTCGGCCGCGGCGACGGCTTTCGCCTGATCGTCGCGATCGCCGACGTATCGCACTACGTACAGCCGGGCAGCGGCCTCGATGCCGACGCGCTCGAGCGCAGCACATCCGTTTATTTCCCGCGCCGCGTGATCCCGATGCTGCCGGAAAAGCTGTCGAACGGGCTGTGCTCGCTGAATCCGCAGGTCGATCGTTGCGTGCTCGCGTGCGACATGGTGATTACCACGCGCGGCGAGATCAAGGCGTACCAGTTCTATCCGGCCGTTATCCATTCGGCCGCACGCCTGACGTACACCGAAGTCGCGGCGGTGCTGTCGAACACGAAGGGGCCGGAGGCCGCGCGCCGCGCGGACCTGCTGCCGCACCTGCAAGACCTGTACGGTGTCTACAAGTCGCTGTTCACCGCGCGCCAGAAGCGCGGCGCGATCGACTTCGACACGACCGAGACGTACATCGTCTGCAACTCGCAGGGCAAGATCGAGCAGATCGTGCCGCGTCAGCGCAACGATGCGCACAAGCTGATCGAGGAATGCATGCTGGCCGCGAACGTCTGCGCGGCCGACTTCCTGAAGCGCAACAAGCATCCGGGACTGTACCGCGTGCACGCGGGGCCGACGCCGGAGAAGCTCGAGAACCTGCGCGCGTTCCTGCGCGGCATGGGCCTGTCGCTCGGCGGCGGCGACAAGCCGCATGCGAGCGACTATGCGGCACTGATGGCACAGATTCGCGACCGGCCCGATGCGCAGATGCTGCAGCCGATGCTGTTGCGCTCGATGCAGCAGGCCGTCTACAGCCCGGACAACATCGGCCACTTCGGTCTTGCGTATGAGGCGTATGCGCACTTCACGAGCCCGATCCGCCGCTATCCCGATCTGCTCACGCATCGCGCGATCTACGCGATCCTGTCGGGCAAGAAGTACGCGCCGAAGGCGCCGGAAGGCTTCGAATTGAACACCGCGCTGTCGCCGCGCGCCCGCGCGATGCAGCAAGCCGACGACGAAGCGCGCGGCCGTTCGCGTTCGAACACGGCGATCTGGGAAGAGCTCGGCCTGCACTGTTCGGCGAACGAGCGGCGTGCCGACGAAGCATCGCGCGACGTCGAGGCCTGGCTCAAGTGCTACTTCATGCGCGACAAGCTCGGCGAAGAGTACGGCGGGATGGTGAACGGCGTCACGTCGTTCGGCATCTTCGTGCAGCTCGATACGCTGTTCATCGAAGGGCTCGTGCACGTCACCGAACTCGGCTCGGACTACTTCCAGTACGACGAGATCAAGAACGAGCTGCGCGGCGAACGTACGGGCATCCGTTATCGCCTGTCGGACCGCGTGCGCGTGCAGGTGAGCCGCGTCGATCTCGACGCGCGCAAGATCGACTTCCGCCTCGTGCGCGACACGCCGGTGAAGGCGCCGCGTCCCGCACCGGCGCCGGCTGCTGCCGGTAACGGCAACGATCGCGGTGGCCCGCGCGTGCGCTCGTTGCCGCCGGTCGACGAAGTCGCGCCGCGTCGCAAGAAGGCGGCCAGCGCACCGACGGTCGCGGTGAATGAAGCGCGTGCGGCGCGTGCCGCGAAGAAGACGGGCGGCGCGCCGGCGAAGACGGCCGCGAAGAAGGCCCACGCCCGCAAGAAGTATTGAGCATTCGGGGCGGCGCATGCGCACGCCCTGGCAGTATCGAGAGACGCCGCGTTCTACCGGTCACCGGCCGGCAACGCGGCGCTTTCCTTTTCCATGGATCGCGGCTGCGCGCGTCGCGCGGCCGCACGTTTGATCGAAGGTTGTTCCAGTCATGTCACGTCTGAAGGTTCTTTACGGTTTTCATGCGGTGACCGCACGTTTGCGGCACGATGCGTCGACGGTTGCGGAGGTGCTGTACGACCAGACGCGCCGTGACCGCCGCATGCAGGACTTCCTGCACACCGCGAAGGAAGCGGGCGTGCGGCTGATCGCGGCCGACGAAACGCGCCTGTGGGGCCTCGCGCATACCGAGCGCCATCAAGGCGTCGTCGCGCGCGTCGAGGACGTCCCGCTCGCGCAGAACCTGTCCGAGCTGCTCGACGGCATTCAGGGCTCCCCGTTGCTGCTGGTGCTCGACGGCGTCACGGATCCGCATAACCTCGGCGCATGCCTGCGCGTCGCTGACTCGGCCGGTGCGCATGCGGTGATCGCGCCGCGCGACCGCGCGGTCGGCCTGAACGCGACCGCGGCGAAGGTCGCGAGCGGCGCGGCCGACACGGTGCCGTACATCACGGTGACGAACCTCGCCCGCGCGCTGCGCGAGCTGAAGGAGGCGGGCGTGTGGATCATCGGTACGTCGGACGAAGCGTCGGCGACGCTGTACGACACGAAGCTCGACGGCCCCGTCGCGATCGTGATGGGGGCGGAAGGCGAAGGCATGCGCCGGCTCACGCGCGACACCTGCGACGAAGTGATGAGCATCCCGATGGCCGGCAGTGTGGAAAGCCTGAACGTGTCGGTCGCGAGCGGCGTGTGCCTGTACGAAGCGGTACGGCAGCGGCGCGTGAAGGGCTGAGATCCGCCTTTCACACGGGTTGACGCACGCGGCCTCGCGCGATGGCGGGCCGCAACGACCGAACGACGCGTGCCGCGATTGCGCGCGGCACGCAGCTCCCGGAACTCGCGAACCATGACCCTGTTTCGCCTCGGCGCATCGTGCGCCGTCCTTGGCCTGCTGGCCGCCTGCACGTCGCCGTCGCTCGTCGAGCGCGGTACCTACTACGCCGATACGAGCCTGCCTGCGCGCGGCGCCGATTCGCGCATCCGCTTTCTCGTGATGCATTACACCGAAAGCGACGAAGCGACGTCGCTGCGCACGCTGACGGGCGATTCGGTCAGCGTGCACTACGTCGTGCCGCCGCAACCGCGCAGCGAACACGGGAGGCCGGTCGTCTACCAGCTCGTTCCCGAATCGAAGCGCGCATGGCATGCGGGCGTCAGCGAATGGCAGGGCACGACCGAACTCAATGCGGCGTCGATCGGCATCGAGAACGTGAACCGCGGCCCGCTCGATCCGCAAAACCTCACGTGGCAACCGTATCCGCCCGAACAGGTCGATGCGCTGATCCGTCTGTCGAAGGACATCGTCGCGCGCTATGCCATTGCGCCGACGCGCGTGGTCGGGCATAGCGATATCGCGCCGCAACGCAAGATCGATCCGGGACCGTTGTTCCCGTGGCATGCGCTTGCGCAAGCGGGCGTCGGCGCATGGCCGGACGATGCGACCGTTGCCGCGCGACTCGGCGGTCGCGATCCGCATGCGCTTGTCGACGTGCGCGAACTGCAGTTGAAGCTCGCGTGCTACGGCTACGACGTGCCGACCGACGGCGTGCTCGACGCGCGCACCCGGCGCGTGTTCGCGGCGTTCCAGATGCATTTCCGGCCGTCCGACTATGCGGGCAATCCGGACGCCGGCACCGACGCGATCGCGCAGGCATTGCTCGACAAGTATTTCCCCGGCAAGCTACCCGCGGGCGACGCGTCCGCGGGCGGCGCGCCGTGACCGTCGGCGGGTCCGGCGCCGCCGCAAGCGCAGGCTCACGCGCCGAAAAAGCGCGACCGGTCTTCCGAGTCCGGTAAACTGGCGGTTTTCCGCAATCCCGCTGCATTCTCTTCCATGACTCAAGACGAACTCAAACGCCTGGTCGGCCAGGCGGCCGCCGATTATGTGATCCAGAACGTGCCGGAAGGCGCGGTGATCGGCGTCGGTACCGGCTCGACCGCCAACTGCTTCATCGACGCGCTCGCGGCCGTCAAGACGCGCTATCGCGGCGCGGTGTCGAGCTCGATCGCGACGACCGAGCGCCTGAAATCGCACGGCATCAAGGTGTTCGACCTGAACGAGATCGAGTCGCTGCAGGTGTACGTCGACGGCGCCGACGAGATCGACGCAAGCGGCGCGATGATCAAGGGCGGTGGCGGCGCGCTGACGCGCGAGAAGATCGTCGCGTCGGTGGCCGAGACGTTCGTCTGCATCGCGGATGCCAGCAAGCGCGTGCCGGTGCTCGGCGCGTTCCCGCTGCCGATCGAGGTCGTGCCGATGGCCCGCACGGCGATCGGCCGGCGCGTGACTGCGCTGGGCGGCGTGCCGGTGCTGCGCGTGACGAAGGACGGCGCGCCGTACATCACAGACAACGGCAACGAAATCATCGACGTGAAGGGGCTGCAGATCGCCGATCCGCGCGGTTTCGAAGCGAAGGTGAACGCATGGCCGGGCGTCGTGACGGTTGGCCTGTTCGCCGAACGCGGCGCGAATCTGTGCCTGCTCGGCACGGCCACCGGTGTTGAAACGATCGTTTATCCCGGTTAATCAGAACTGAATGAGAAGCAGTCCGTAATGGCGTCAGGATGCCGTAATGGATTGCATGTTTAAATCTTGTTGAAATCCCGGCCCGGCAAGCGCAGAGCGCTTTCCGGGCTTTTTTTGAAGTCTTATAAATCACCCTTTCTTAAAGAGGGATAACCCTGTCAGGTGTTTACCAGATAGCGAAATATCCCCGAACTCATCAACTTATAGATCATAAGAACAGTCGTAACCAGGGCCGGCGGAACTGCGGAGCAGGTGTTCGCAAATAGACGCACGGGGAGGTGTCATGGAGCAGGGCAAAGACCGGTCACTGGTCGCCAAAGTGATGGATGGGCTTGTCGCGGGTATCGTCGAGGACAAGTACGGCGGCATCTTGCCGCCGCAGGACGTGCTGTCGAAAGAGTTCGATGTGAGTCGTACGGTGATGCGCGAAGCATTATCGATGTTGCTTGCGCGCGACATGCTCGACGTGCGTCCGAAAGTCGGTACGCGCGTTCGACCGATGCGCGACTGGCGCATGATCGACGAAGACGTGGTGAGTTGGCGGTTTCGTGCGAAGCCGGACCCGCAATTCATGCGCGACGTCATCGAATTCCGGATGCTGATCGAACCGCGTGCAACCGCGCAGGCGGCGGTCCGTGCGACGGCCGTCGACATCGCGGGCATTCGCGAGGCGTTCGATGCGTTCAAGGTGTTGCAGCCGGGTGATCCTGGCTACGACACGGCGGACGAGCTGCTGCACACGCGGATCGTCCAGGCGAGCGGCAACCAGTTCTTCCAGCAGATGGCGGCGATCGTGCGCGGCGCGGTGCGGCTCGTGAATCCGCGTGTCGCGCAGAAGGATGGCGCGCACGACATCGCGGTCAAGGCGCATGCGCGTGTCGTCGACGCGATCGAGCGCCGCGATCCGCGCGAAGCCGAAGCGGCGTCGCTCGCGCTGATCGACTTCAGCGCCGACGAGATCTCGCGCGATTTCTCCGTCGACGTGCCGGTGCGCGCCTGACGCTGCACGCGTCGCTTATCCGTGAGCCGGCGAGCCGTTCGGCAAGCCGTTTATCATGACGGCCGGCCGGCAGCGTGTCGGCCACCGTCATGCGACCGACACGGAAGATCCGGATGAACGACCTCGACAACCGCCCGGTGCGCTTCGGCATCGTCGGCGCCGGCAGCATCGCACGCCGTTTCGCGCAAAGCCTCGCTCACGTGCCGGGCGCCGTGCTCGCCGGTGTGTGGGCACGCCGCGCCGACGCGGCAACCGCCTTCTGCGACAGTTGCGGCGGCACGCCTGTCGCCAGCCTCGACGCACTGCTCGCGAGCGACATCGATGCCGTCTATATCGCGACGCTCCACGACAGTCATGCACAGTACGCGCAGGCCGCGCTCGCGGCCGGCAAGGCCGTGCTGTGCGAAAAACCCGCGACGCTGAACGCGGCGCAACTCGACGCCGTGCTGGATGCGGCGCGCGTGGCCGGACGGCTCTTCATGGAAGCGATGAAGCCGCCGTTCTTTCCGCTGTACCGCCAGTTGCGTGCGCATCTGGATGACGATCCGATCGGCGAGATCCGGCTTGTGCGCGCGGGCTGCGCGTCGTCGTCGGTGCCGGCCGATCATTCCGTCTATCGACTCGATCGCGCCGGCGGCGCGCTGCTCGACATCGGGATCTACGAAGCGTTTCTCGCCGTCGACTGGCTCGGCGCGGCACTCGACGTGCAGACACTCGGCCGCGTCGGTGCAACGGGCGTCGACATGTTCGCGAGCCTGAACAGCCGCCACGCGAACGGCGGCATCGC
Organism: Burkholderia sp. 22313; assembly: GCF_052045245.1. NCBI lineage: Bacteria > Pseudomonadati > Pseudomonadota > Betaproteobacteria > Burkholderiales > Burkholderiaceae > Burkholderia > Burkholderia sp. 22313. Next base: position 171,806 of record NZ_JBQEON010000008.1, on the reverse strand, counting down.
GCAGCTCTTTTGCGGGCTCGACGTGATGGGGCGCGGCGACGCGCTGATCGCGGCGGCGGGCGGCCACGTGACGATCCACGAGAAGTGGTGGAACCCGGCGCGGGCGACGATCCGCTATGCGGACGGACGCACCGTCGAACTCGATGCACCGGTGGACGGCGGCGGCCTGAACTACGAGACCGCGCATTTCTGCGACCTGCTGCGCGCGGGTGAACGCGAGAGCCCGATCATGACGCACGATCATTCGCGACGGATGATCGCGATGACCGACGCGGCACGTGCGGCGCTCGGCGTGCGCTATGCGGGCGAGTAGGGGGCGAATAGCGGGAAAGGAGGGAGGGCGCGCGCCGGGCGCGCATCTGCGGCCCGGTTGACGGCGCGGCGCCGTATGCTCAGTGGCGTGCGGGCAGCGACAGGCGCTTTTCGTACCAGCGCTGGACCCATTCGAGGATCTGGCACAGCACCCAGTAGATGGCCGCGGCGGCCAGGTACAGCGGCAACGGCTGATAGGTCGCCGCGATCACTTCCTGCGCGCTGCGCAGCAGCTCGGTCACGGTAATCACCGAGACGAGCGACGTGTCCTTGATCAGGCTGATCAGGCTGTTCGACAGGCTCGGCACCGCGATACGCAGCGCCTGCGGGCCGATCACGTAGCGCAGCGTCTGCCCCCACGACAGCCCGAGGCTGTACGCGGCCAGCCATTGGCCGCGCGCGATCCCGTTGATCGCGCCACGCATGCTTTCGGACATGTAGGCCGCGACGTTCGCGGACAGTGCGATGACGCCGGCCGGCGTCGGATCGAGCGAAATGCCGAGGCTCGGCAATCCGTAATAGATCACGAAGATCTGCACGAGCAGCGGCGTGCCGCGCATCAGGCTCACGTAGGCGCGCGCGAGCCACGCGAGCGCGTTGACCCAAATGCGTTCGAAGCCTTCGAGCGGTTCGCTTTGCCGGATGCCCATCATCGCGAGCATGACGGCGCCGAGCAGGCCGAACACCATCGACAGCACGGCGAACTTGACGGTCAGGACGGCGCCCTGGGCGAGCACCGGCAGCGATTGGACGAGCAGGGACGTTGTCGACATGGAATGCGAATCGAATGCGTGCGCGAAAGCGCAATCATAAACCGGACCAATAAAACAAAGGGCGGCATCGTTGCGGATGCCGCCCTTTCCTGGCCGCCGTCAGGCGGCAAACAGAGGCGTGCTTACTTGATCGGCTTCGTCACGTCGACGCCGAACCACTTGTCCGAGATCTTCGTGAACGTGCCGTCGGCTTCGAGCTGCGCCATCGCGTCGTCGATCGCCTTCTGGAACTTCGGGTTGCCCTTCTTGAACGGGATGCCCGACGGATTCGCCGAGCCGACGTTCGCGCCCGGGCGCAGCGGCAGCTGGGCGTTCTTCGTCAGATACGCGAGCATCAGGCGGTCGTTCAGCGCCGCGTCGAGACGGCCGGCCGCGAGATCGCGCAGGTACTCGGGCGCGCCCGGGTACGTCTTCACGTCGATGCCGGGCACCGACTTCGCCATGTCCATGTAGTTCGTGCCGAGCGCGACGCCGAGCTTCTTGCCCTTCAGGTCGTCGAGCGACTTGAACTGGCGCGTGTCGTCCTTGCGCTGGATCAGCTGCGCGGACGAGTACGTGTAGGCGGGCGAGAAGTCGAGCGTTTCCTTGCGCTTGTCGGTGATGCCGACCTGGTTGGCGATCACGTCGAACTTGCCGGCCTGCAGGCCCGCGATGATGCCGCTCCATTCGGTCGTGACGAACTCGGCCTTCACGCCGAGCTTCGCAGCCACGGCTTTCGCGATATCGACGTCGAAGCCGACGAGCTCGCCTTGCGGGTTCTTCGAGTTGAACGGCGGGAACGTGCCTTCGAGGCCGACGCGCAGCGTGCCGCGCTGCTTCACCTGGTCGAGAAGGTCGGCCGCGTGCGCGGTGGCGGCGGCGAACGACGTGCCGATCAGGCCGGCAACGAGCAGTTTCTTCAGCAGCGAAATTTTCATCCTGTGAGCTTCCTTGCCCCGACGGGGCTCATGATTCTGACTGTAGCGCCGATCATAGCAAAAATACAATCGATCGCTAAATATCGTTTGTTTATGACTATATTACACGGCGCGGTCGCGCGCGATGGCCTTGACGCATTCGGCAACGAGCGCCGGGCCGCGGTAGATGAAGCCCGTGTACAGCTGGACGAGCGATGCGCCGGCCGCGAGCTTGGCGCGCGCGTCCTCGCCCGAGAAAATGCCGCCGACGCCGATGATCGGCACCGCGCTGCCGACTTCGGCGTGCAGCTTGCGGATCACTTCGTTCGATGCGTCGAACACCGGGCGGCCCGACAGGCCGCCGGCTTCGTCCGCGTGCGGCAGGCCCTGCACGGCTGCGCGCGACAGCGTCGTGTTGGTGGCGATCACCGCTTCGATCTTGTGGCGCAGCAGCGTGTCGCCGATTTCCTTGATCTGTTCGTCGTCGAGATCGGGCGCGATCTTCAGCGCGAGCGGCACGAGCTTGCCGTGCAGGTCGGCGAGGCGCTGCTGCTTGTCCTTCAAGGCGGCGAGCAGCGCGTCGAGTTCACCCGCCCCCTGCAGTTGGCGCAGGTTCTTCGTGTTCGGCGACGAAATGTTGATCGTCACGTAGCTCGCGAACGGATACACGCGCTCGAGGCAGTAGAGATAGTCTTCCGCGGCGCGTTCGATCGGCGTGTCGGCGTTCTTGCCGATGTTCAGGCCGAGGATGCCGCGATAGCGGGCCGCCTGCACGTTCTTCACGAACTGGTCGACGCCGTGGTTGTTGAAGCCCATCCGGTTGATCAGCGCGTCGGCCTGCGGCAGGCGGAACATCCGCGGGCGCGGGTTGCCCGGCTGCGGGCGCGGCGTGACCGTGCCGACCTCGATGAAGCCGAAGCCGAGCGACGCGAGGCCGTCGATCGCCGCGCCGTCCTTGTCGAGCCCGGCCGCGAGGCCGACCGGGTTGCGGAACGTGAGCCCCATCACGGTGCGCGGTGCGTCGGGCACCCGGGCCGACAGCGCGCAGGCAAGGCCCGTGCGGCCGGCCGCGCCGAGCGCGCGCAGCGTGAGGTGGTGAGCGTCTTCCGCATCCATCTTGAACAGGGATGCGCGGGCCAGCGGATAAAGGGAACTGAACACGGGAATTGGGCGGACGGCCGGAATGAATGACAACCCGCTATTTTACCGGGAGTTGCGCGGCACGGGCGCGCTTCGCTTCGCATGCGCTGGCGGTGGCGCTTCTCGTGCGGTGCGGCGGCGCGTGCACGCGCGGAAACGGTGCCCGTTGCAGCGGCGAAACCGCGCTGCGGGACGGCACGTCAGCCTGACCCGGAATGGCCGCCCGGCAGCGGCGCGCGCGCCAGTGCCGCGTCGACCGGCGGCAGGTCGACGCGATCCGGGTCGAGTATCTTCCAGCGCCCGTCGAGCAACCCCTCGAGCGGATGGAAGTTCGCCTTGTAGGCCATCTTCGGGCTCTCGCGGATCCAGTAGCCGAGATACACGTAGGGCAGACCGAGGCTCTTCGCCTGCTCGATCTGCCACAGGATGTTGTACGTGCCGTAGCTCGTGTGCTGGTCGTCGGGCTCGAAGAACGTGTAGACCGACGAGAGTCCGTCGCCGAGGATGTCGATCATGCTGACCATGCGCAACTGGCCGGGCTCGCCGCCCGGCGCGTCGAGATCGCGGAATTCGACGAGGCGCGAATTGATCCGGCTCTGCAGCAGGAACTGCTCGTACTGGTCGCGGCTGTCGCGATCCATGCCGCCGCCCGCGTGGCGCGCGGACTGGTAGCGCATGTAGAGCGCGTAGTGCTCCTCGTCGTAGTGCAGCGGCGAGACCGTCGCGACGAGCGCGCGGTGCCGCTTCCACATCCGGCGCTGCGTGCGCGACGGCGTGAACGCGCCGACCGGCACGCGCACCGGCACGCACGCGCGGCAACCGTCGCAGTACGGGCGATAGGTGAACACGCCCGAGCGCCGGAAGCCGGCCTTCACGAGCTCGGTATAAATGTCGGAATTGATCAGGTGGCTCGGCGTCGCGACTTGCGAGCGCGCGATGCGGCCGTCCAGATAGCTGCACGGATAGGGCGCCGTTGCATAGAATTGCAGCGCCGAAAGCGGTGAAAGCGGCAGCTCAGTCGGGTGAGTCATGGGCAGCTCTCGATGCAGGGAGGGAGTGCCGCGCTAGCGCTCGATCCCGGAGGGGCGCGCCGGTTCGGCTGGGCCCGTCAGCGCGGCGAGCACGCGCTTGTCGAACTGCCAGGGAATCGGCGGTTCGGCTACCGCGCGGCGCACGTGAGCGACAAAGGCCTTGCGTGCGATCTCGCGGCCGCCGAGCGACGCTAGATGCGACGTATTCTGCTGGCAGTCTATCATCTCCAGCCCCTGCTCGCGAAGGTGGGCGACGAGCGTCGCCAGCGCGATCTTCGACGCATCGGTGGCATCCGCGTACATCGACTCGCCGAAGAACATCCGCCCGAACGCGACGCCGTAAAGGCCGCCGACACGGCGCCCGTCATGCCACGTCTCGATGCTGTGCGCGTTGCCGGTGCGGTGGAGCGACGTATAGGCGTCGATGATCTCGGCCGTGATCCACGTGCCGCGCTGCCCGCGCCGCGGCGCCTGCGCGCACGCACGCATCACACCCGGAAAATCGTGGTCGACGCGCACTTCCCATGCGGGATCGCGCAGCACGCGCTTGAGCGTCTTGCGCAGTGACGGGGACACCTTGAATTCGGCCGGCGCGAGGATCATCCGCGGGTCGGGGCTCCACCACAGTACCGGCTGGCCGTCCGAGTACCACGGGAAGATGCCGCGCAGGTAGGCGTCGATCAGGCGCGACGGCAGCAGGTCGGCGCTTGCGGCGAGCAGCCCCGGCGCGCCGGTCGCGGCGCCGAGTGCGCGTTCGACGGGCGGAAACGGATCGTCCGGGTCGAGCCAGGGGACCATGGGGCGCGGGCTCAGCCGTTGCGCAGCGAGCGGAAGATATCGCCGGTATGCACGCCGTAGTCGCCGGCGGCGCGATCGGCGAAGAAGAAGCGCAGGGTCTGGCTGACGGTCGGGAACGCGATTTCGTCCCACGGGATGTCGGCTTCGTCGAACAGCTTGACCTCGAGGCTTTCCTCGCCGGCCTCGTAGGCTGGATCGGTGAGCCGCGCCAGGTAGAACAGGTGGACCTGGTGTACATGCGGCACGTTGAGCAGCGTGAACAGGTTCTGCACCTCGACGCGTGCGCCGGCTTCCTCGAGCGTTTCGCGTGCGGCGGCCTCGGCCGTCGTCTCGCCCATTTCCATGAAGCCCGCCGGCAGCGTCCAGAACCCGTAGCGCGGTTCGATCGCGCGGCGGCACAGCAGGACCTGATCGCCCCAGACCGGCACCGTGCCAACCACGTTACGCGGATTCTGGTAATGGATCGTGCCGCAGTGATCGCAAACGAAGCGCTCGCGGTTGTCACCCGGAGGAATGCGCGCGATGACTTCGTGACCGCAGACGGAGCAGAATTTCATGTCGAGTGGAAGGGACGAGGTGATGCGAGTGTATCACCCGGGCGGGGCATTCTCGAACGCGAGCGCATGGGCACGGCATGCCGGGCGAAGCGCAACGTGCGGTGCGCTGGATCGGGCGCGCAAAACAAAAAGCCCGGCGAGGAGCCGGGCTTTTTGCATCGAATCGGGACGTTGGTTGCGGGGGTAGGATTTGAACCTACGACCTTCGGGTTATGAGCCCGACGAGCTGCCAGACTGCTCCACCCCGCGTCCGTCGAAGAAATAAATTATATGGACTAACCCGAATCCACGCAAGTACTTTCTGACATTCACGCTGCAATCGCGGGTGGGACCCTTGGATGGCCGGTACGGCAGGCGCGTGCGCTAGAATCGAACGGTTTGCTGGTGTCGTTCCTTCCTGCAGCGGCAGCCGTGCGCGATCGCGTCGGTGCCGTTGCAACACTCACTACTGCATCGACGGATTCATGGACATCGCTCACGATCTGCAATCGATCGGCGCGCAGGAACAGGCGCTCGTGTTTCCCCATTTCGACCCGGCGCGCGCGTGGGCGCTCGGCCACCGCATGCATGCGATGGCGACATCGCGCGGCCACGGGATTGCGATCGACATCGTCACGTTCGGCCAGCCGCTGTTCTATGCGGCGCTCGCCGGCGCGACGCCCGACAACGCCGACTGGGTGCGCCGCAAGCGCAACGTCGTCGCGCATTTCCGTCGCAGTTCGTATGCGATCGGCCTGCGCATGCAGCAGGCCGGCGCCACGCTCGCGGACAAGCACGGGCTGCCGATCTCCGACTATGCGCCGCACGGCGGTTCGTTTCCGTTGACCGTCGCGGGCGCCGGCGTGATCGGCTCGGTCACCGCATCGGGGCTGCCGCAGCGCGAGGATCACGAGTTCGTCGTCGAAGCGCTGTGCGCCGAGCTCGGGCAGGACTATGCCGTGCTGGCGCTCGCGAGGAACTGAGCGATGCAGCTTCCGGGTTACGCATGGCTCGCGATCGCGATCGTCGCGGAAGTAATCGGCACGTCCGCGCTGCGCGCGGCGGACGGCTTCACGCGCTTCTGGCCGTCGGTGCTCGTCGTGGCCGGCTACGGCACCGCGTTCTACTGTCTGTCGCTCACGCTGCGCACGATGCCCGTCGGCATCATCTATGCGGTGTGGTCGGGCGCGGGCATCGTGCTGATCACGCTGGTCGCGATGCTGCTCTATCGTCAGGTGCCGGACTTGCCGGCGGTGATCGGTCTCGGGCTGATCGTCGCGGGCGTCGTGGTGCTGAACCTGTTCTCGAAGATGCAGGCGCACTGAACGTGCACCTGCGATATGCCGGATGGCTCACATGACCAATTCCACTTCCGCTTCCGTAGCGGCCGCCGAACCCGACGTGCGCGCGTATGTCGCGAACCGTATCGGCTATCTCGAACTGAACCGGCCGAAGGCACTGAATGCGCTGTCGGTCGGGATGATCCGCCTGATGCAGCAGGCGCTCGATGCGTGGCGCGACGACGCCGGCGTGGTTGCCGTCGTCGTGCACAGTCCGCATCCGCGCGCGTTCTGCGCGGGCGGCGACGTGCGCTTCTTCCACGACGCATGGCAGCGCGGCGATCGCGATGCGGTCGACACGTTCTTCATCGACGAATACACGCTCAACCATACGATCTTCACCTATCCGAAACCGTACATCGCGCTGATGCACGGCGTCGTGATGGGCGGCGGCATGGGGATTTCACAGGCGGCGCGACAGACGGGCGGCCTGCGCGTCGTCACCGACTCGACGAAGATGGCGATGCCCGAAACGCGCATCGGCCTGTTCCCGGACGTCGGGATGAGCTGGTTCCTCGCGCGCGCGCCGGGCGCGCTCGGCCGCTATCTCGCGGTAACCGGCGCGACGCTCGACGCGGCCGGCGCACTGTATGCGCAGCTCGCCGACGTCTACCTCCCCGATGCCGCGCTGCCGGCGCTGCTCGACACGCTGCGCAGTGCGCGCATCGACAGTGGTGCGCAGGCCGTCGCATGCGTCGCCGACGCGGCGACCGCGCACAAGGTCGTGCCGACGCCCGGCACGTCGGCGCTGGCCGACGCGCGCGCCGGAATCGATCGGCATTTCGCACAGCCCGATATCGGCGCGATCCTCGCGTCGCTCGACGCCGAGCAGGATTGCGCGGCCGTCGATGGATGGGTCGAGAAGGCGACCCATGCGATGCGCAATCAGCTGTCGCCGCTGTCGATGGCCGTGTCGCTCGAACTCGTCGAGCGGGCCCGTGCTGCCACGATGGCCGAATGCCTGCGGCGCGATCTCGACCTCACGCGCTCGACGTTCGCGCACGGCGACGTGATCGAAGGCGTGCGCGCGCTGATCGTCGACAAGGATCACCAACCGGCCTGGCGCTTCAAGTCGACCGCCGATCTCGACCGGGCCGACGTGCTCGCGATGTTCGACAGCCCGTGGACGCCCGACACGCATCCGCTGCGCAACCTGAAGGACTGACGCGCCGCGGTATCGACGCGCAAATGAACAGGCCGCCTGCACACACATGCAGGCGGCCTGTTCATTTGCGGATGCCGATTCGGCCTGGCGGCGGCAGGGGCCACGCCGCGCACGCGCGGGTTACGCGTCGTCGCCGGCGTCGTCGGACATGAACGCCCGCATGAACACGAGCGCGCCGAAACCCCAGATCGCGTTCGCCGCGAAACCGGCGGCGAGCACCGGCATCATGTTGCCCGACGGCCAGATCCCGCGCAGCGGGTCGATCGCGAACACGCGGGCGGCCGTCAGCACGATGCCGCCGAATACCAGTGCGCCGATCCATGGCGCTTCGCGATCCGGCGACACGCGCAACAGCCACGCCATCGGAATCGCGCAGCACGCGCTGATCAGCGCGTTCGCGACAAATTCAGGAATGCCGAGCGGCGCGAACGGTTGCGTGGAGAAACCGGCTGCGGCGATCAGGTCGGCCGTGTGCAGCAGCGCGAGCGTCGCTTCGCGAAAGAAGAGGGCGGCCAGGAAGCCGGACAGGAACGGCAGGATGACTTTCTGCATCGATGAGTGCATTGCAGGCGCGGTTGGCCGGGGCTGTCCGCGCGGAGTTATTCGGATGGGTGCGTCATTATAGGGCCCGGCCGACGCGATATTCGCTTGAGCGTCGTGCTAATCACGAAAGCGGAAAACCTAAGCTCAAAAAAATCGTTCCAAAGCCCTGTACCGATCCATAGACTGATTTCCCAGAAACAGCCGTGCCATCGCGTACTCGCCCGCGGCACGGCCTGACCGGCGAGCCATCCCGATTCGATCGCAGACCATGCATGCGTCGCTCATCCGCGACGCGAGCAGGGCCGCGTTTTGTCCAGATTTCGGCAAGAACAGTCAAGCAGGAGCCGCAGATGAATGTTTTCTGGTTTATCCCCACGCACGGCGACAGCCGTTACCTCGGCACCGCCGAAGGCGCGCGTGCCGCGGATTACGATTATTTCAAGCAGATCGCCGTCGCGGCCGACACGCTCGGCTATGACGGCGTGCTACTGCCGACCGGCCGTTCCTGCGAGGATGCGTGGGTCGTCGCGTCGAGCCTGATTCCGGCGACGCGCCGTCTGAAGTTCCTGGTCGCGGTGCGTCCCGGCATCGCATCGCCCGGGCTGGCCGCGCGGATGGCTGCGACCTTCGACCGTCTGTCGGGCGGCCGGCTGCTGATCAACGTCGTGACGGGCGGCGACGCCGCCGAGCTCGAAGGCGACGGGCTGTTCGCCGATCACGATACGCGCTACGAGATCACCGACGATTTTCTGAATATCTGGCGCGGTCTGCTGGCCGCATCGCACGACAACGGCGGCTTCGACTACATCGGCAAGCACCTGCAATCGAAGGGCGGCAAGGCGCTTTATCCGCCGGTGCAGCATCCGCATCCGCCGCTGTGGTTCGGCGGCTCGTCGCCGGCCGCGCATGCGATCGCCGCGGATCATATCGACACGTACCTGACCTGGGGCGAGCCGCCCGAGGCCGTCGCGAAGAAGATCGCCGACATTCGCGCACGCGCGGAATCGCGCGGCCGCAAGATCCGCTTCGGCATCCGCATGCACGTGATCGTGCGCGAGACCGAGGACGAAGCATGGCGGGATGCCGAGCGGCTGATCAGCCGTCTCGACGACGACACGATCGCTCGCGCGCAGAAGGCCTTCGCGAACATGGATTCGGAAGGCCAGCGCCGGATGGCCGCGCTGCACGGCGGCAAGCGCGGCGGCCGAGCGGCGCTCGAGGTGTATCCGAACCTGTGGGCCGGTGTCGGTCTCGTTCGCGGTGGCGCGGGTACGGCGCTCGTGGGCAATCCCGAGCAGGTCGCGGAACGCATGCGCGAATACGCGGATCTCGGCATCGAGACGTTCATCCTGTCCGGCTATCCGCATCTCGAGGAGTCGTACCGTTTTGCCGAGCTCGTGTTCCCGCTGATCAAGGGCACCGGTGCGGAACGGCCGTCCGGGCCGCTGTCGGGCCCGTTCGGCGAGATCGTCGGCAACAACTACCTGCCGAAGGCGAGCCAGAGCTGAACGAAGGAGGGCTGCGATGACAACGAAAACGTCGACGACGGGCGCCGCCGTGGCTGCCCGCGCATGGCACGGTATCGCGCCGTGGCTCGTGCCGCTCGCGCTGCTGGCCGCATGGGAGGTCGGCGCGCGCGCCGGCTGGCTGTCGACCCGCGTGCTGCCCGAGCCGGTGGCGGTCGTGCGCGCCGCGTGGTCGCTCGTGACGTCGGGCGAGATGTGGGCGAACGTGAAGGTGAGCACCTGGCGCGCGCTGTTCGGCTTTCTGATCGGCGGCGGCGTGGGTCTTGTGCTCGGGCTTGCGACCGGCCTGTCGAAAGCGGCGGAAGTCGCGCTCGATTCGACGATCCAGATGATCCGCAACATCCCCGCGCTCGCGATGATTCCGCTCGTGATCCTGTGGTTCGGCATCGACGAGAAGGCGAAGCTGTTCCTCGTCGCGCTCGGTGTGTTCTTCCCCGTCTACATCAACACGTATCACGGGATCCGCTCGGTCGACGCGAACCTGATCGAGATGGCGAAGAGCTACGGCGTGCGCGGCTTCGCGCTGTATCGCGACGTGATCCTGCCCGGCGCATTGCCGTCGATTCTCGTCGGCGTGCGCTTCGCGCTCGGGCTGATGTGGGTGATGCTGATCGTCGCGGAAACGATCTCCGCGCAGTCGGGCATCGGCTACATGACGATGAACGCGCGCGAATTCCTGCAAACCGATGTGGTGGTGGTCGGCATCCTGCTGTATGCGGTGCTCGGCAAGCTGGCCGACGTGCTGGCGAAATGGATCGAGCGCGTCACGCTGCGCTGGCACCCCGCGTATCAATCAGGAGCAACGGCATGAATGCGACGACTTCGGCGGCCGCCTACGGCCCGCTCACCGGCGCAGACCTCGAGGTCGAACTGGCACAGGCACGCGTGACGGACGACGACGCACGCGATGCGGCGATCGTCGATCGGGACGGCGGCGCATCCGTCGTGCCGCTCGCCCGGCGGCGCGCGAGCAGTCCGGCGCAGGACGACGCGGTGACGCTGTCGGGCGTCAGCAAGCGTTTCGGCGCCCGCACCGTGCTCGACAACGTGGAGCTCGGCATCGCGCGCGGCAGCTTCGTCGCGATCGTCGGCCGCAGCGGCTGCGGGAAATCCACGTTGCTGCGGCTCGTCGCGGGACTCGAGACGCCGAGCAGCGGCGCGCTCGCGACGCGCGGCGAGGGCGGCGGCACGCTCGACACGCGGATCATGTACCAGGATGCACGGTTGCTGCCGTGGAAGACCGTGCTGCAGAACGTGATGCTGGGCCTTGGGCGCGGTGCACGCGACCAGGCGCGCGCGGTGCTCGACGAAGTCGGCCTGCTCGAGCGCGCGAACGACTGGCCCGCGCAACTGTCGGGCGGCCAGCGGCAGCGTGTCGCGCTCGCGCGTGCGCTCGTGCATCGGCCGCAACTGTTGCTGCTCGACGAGCCGCTCGGTGCGCTCGATGCGCTGACCCGGATCGAGATGCATGCGCTGATCGAGCGGTTGTGGCGCGAGCATCGGTTCACCGCGCTGCTCGTCACGCACGACGTGCAGGAAGCCGTCGCGCTCGGCGACCGGATCCTGCTGGTCGAGCGGGGGCGTGTCGCGCTGGATCAGCCGGTGCCGCTCGACCGGCCGCGTGCGCGCGCATCGGCCGCGTTCGCGGCGCTGGAGGATCGCGTGCTGCAACGCGTGCTGGCCGGCGGGCCGGGCGGCGCCGATCGGGGTGCGGCGCCTGAGGCCGATCACGTACGGCCGGTCGGGCAGATTCGCTGGGCCGTTTAACGTCGGGCGGCACCCGCCGCCCGTTCTCAGACTATTTCTTTGGAGCGATCAACCCGATGAGCATCACTGCAATCAACGTGCGTAACCAGTTCAAAGGCAAGGTGAAGGAGATCATTCGCGGGCCGGTGGTGTCCGAGGTCGACGTCGAGACGCCGTTCGGCATCGTCACGTCGGTGATCACGACGCGTTCGGTCGACGAGCTCGAACTGAAGGTCGGCGCGGAAGTCGTCGCGCTCGTGAAGTCCACCGAAGTGTCGATCGCGCGCCTCTAAGCGTGTTCCCGGTGCCGGTACGTCGAAGGGGGCTTTCAGCCCGTTCACGGCGGCCGGCATGGTCGTCGCGCGTTAGGGCCTGTTCACGCTAATAGCGGGCTTGCGCTGGCCCCACGAATGATTTTCTTCCAAACAGGGGAACGGTATTCGGCATCCGGACGAAGTGCTAGGATGGAACGACACCGACGCCGGAGGCCAACGCATGACCCCCATCCTTTCTCCCGAAGCCATTGAGGCGCTGAAGTGGATCGACCAGTTCGGCGACAGCCGGCCGGTTCCCGCTGCGTTCGACGACGTCGTCTATGCGTTGCTGAACGAAGGGCTGATCTACCAGGCGGCTGCCGACCGCGTCGACCTGACCTCGGACGGCAAATCCGTATTGTCCAACGAATACGATTGAGCGCACGGCGCCGGCCGCCGAGGCGGCCCGGCGCTGCGTCGCCACGGAGCGAGCGATGGAACCGAGAGGCAGCGATCTCGGCGATTTCAGCGAGCCGTACCGCGGCTTCGAGATCGAGGTGAAGACCGAGCAGGTGTGGGACGGCGAGCATGCGCACTACCGCGTGCTGCAAGGCGCGACCGTGCGGATCGACTGGCGGCTCGTCAAGGTCGACGGGATGCTGCTGACCGAACGGCGCGTGATCGAGCGCGTGCTCGACGAGGCACGGCGGGCCATCGACGCCGAACTGGGCGAGGGCGGGCCGGTCTAGTCAGGCTGCCGGGCCGGCCTGGTCGCGTTGCGGTAAAATGCCGGGTTGTTTCCCGCGCCGCTTGCTGCCCCGAATTCCATGTCCGCACCGTCCTCGCTTCCTCCTCGCCGCGTCTCCGTGGCGCCCATGCTCGACTGGACCGACCGTCATTGCCGCTCGTTTCATCGCACGCTGACGCGCGACACGTGGCTGTATACGGAAATGATCACGACGGGCGCGCTGCTGTTCGGCGACGCGCAGCGGCATCTTGCATTCACGCCAAACGAATCGCCGGTCGCGCTGCAGTTGGGCGGCAGCGAACCGGACGATCTCGCGCGCGCCGCGAAACTGGGTGAGCAGTGGGGCTATGACGAGATCAACCTGAACTGCGGCTGTCCGTCCGAGCGTGTGCAGCGCGGTGCGTTCGGCGCGTGCCTGATGAACGAGCCGCAGCTCGTCGCCGATTGCGTGAAGGCGATGCGCGATGCGGTGTCGGTGCCGGTCACGGTCAAGCACCGGATCGGGGTCGACGCGGTCGAGGATTATGCGTTCGTGCGGGACTTCGTCGGCAAGATCGCCGAGGCGGGCTGCGAGACCTTCGTCGTGCACGCGCGCAATGCGATCCTGAAGGGATTGTCACCGAAGGAAAACCGCGAGATCCCGCCGCTCAAGTACGACTATGCGTATCAGTTGAAGCGCGATTTTCCGTCGCTGGAGATCGTGATCAACGGCGGGATCAAGACGCTCGATGAAGTCGCGCAGCATCTCGAGCATGTCGACGGCGTGATGCTCGGTCGCGAGGCTTATCACAACCCGTATGTGCTCGCGGGTGTCGATGCGCGCTTCTATGGCTCGGCCGCGGCGGTGCCGACGCGCGAAGAGGCCGAGGCGCAACTGATCGAGTACTGCGCGGCGGAACTGAAGCGCGGCACCTATCTCGGCGCGATCGTGCGGCATGCGCTCGGGCTCTATCGTGGCGTCGCGGGTGCGCGTGGCTGGCGTCGTGTGCTGTCGGACAACAAGAAGCTCGCGCGTGGCGATCTGGCCGTGTTCGACGAGGCGCGTGCGCATCTGAACGACGCTCTCGAAAATTTTGAAAAAAATGCTTTGCAAGACGGAAAAGTCTTCGTATAATCTTGTTCTTCGCTGCTGAACACGAAACGAAACAGCGAAGAACAAAGCAGTATCAGTGGTGGCTGTAGCTCAGTTGGTAGAGTCCAGGATTGTGATTCCTGTCGTCGTGGGTTCGAGTCCCATCAGCCACCCCACCGAATGCATTAACAAAACAGGCGCTTAGGCGCCTGTTTTGCTTTGCGCGGAAAACTTGAAGCAATCGCCTCAATTCAGACCGCGTCATTTCCCGAGCATTCTGCTCGCAATCCCTCCACCCATTTCACCTCAGTCGATCGGCGCAGTCTCGATACTGCAATCGAGTGACTAGTCGCGTCATTCCAGCATTAACGGCCTATCAATACTGCATTTGCGCTTGCGGGCCTGCACTGCAAAGCGCCCGGACCTGCGACGTCCCGCGCCCTCAAATTGGCGGAATAGGCCAGCGACTTGGCGGGAATCGCCGTGTTTGACATTCTTTCATTGATGTAATGTAACGACTTCCTCGTGCCCTCAGCTGTGCAGGGCCGTTCGGTCCCGACGACCCGGAAAGCGTCGGGACATTTTTTGCCGGTGGCACTATCGAGGAATCGGAACAGCAGCAAGCGTCAAAGCGAACTGCGCAATGACCACGGCATGCCGCGTACCATCGCACATCGCACGCGATTCACGTTCACCCCGTCGTAGAAATACCGTGACTGCCGCACTTTCCCGGCCGCCATCACGCAACGGATGTGCTCCTCACGTGCCGGAAAATCGAATCGTCACCCTGCGCGGCGCGACACGCCCGATTCCGCGCAATCGACGCGTCGTATCCGTCACTCGCCGCAATAGCGCAGCAGCATATCCGCCTCTGTTTCATGCACCTCGACCGGCAGGCGGGTCGCACCCGCATGCGCGAGATAGCGCGCGCGATGCTGGCCGTTGCGGAACGACGCGACACCGACCTTCGACAGTCCCGGGATGCCGAGCAGCGTCCGCATTCTGGTTTCGCGAAACGTGATGAACGGCATGTCGGGAATCCTGGCTTCGGCCGGATCGAGAAAGTCGCGGATGCCCGCGGCCTTGCCGGGCGCCCAGTACAGAACCGACGGCAGCACATAGTCGGTCGTGTCGCGGTCGGCGCATGCGAGCAGTTTCGTCAAGTCGACCGTCACGACGCGATGCCGCGAGTCGTCGGATGCGAATACCCGCTTGAGATGCGTATAGGCATACGCGGTGTGCCCCGGAAGCTGGATGATCCAGACGTCGATGCCGTCAAGTTGTGCCCGGGCGAGTGTCATTGTTTCCTTGGTCGCGCAGCGATTTTCGTGGCCGGAGTGTAGCAGCGTGACCGCAACTGCGGAGCAGGCGAGTACCCGGAATGGAACCGGCGAAATCACGTGCAAAAAACACGGCGCAGAGTCGGTCACGGCGCGAGTACCGGGTGGATGTAGCCATCGATTTTCAAGCGCAGTCGACAGGTTTCGAGAATATCGCGATACTGCCTGCCGGAATAATGCGCGATCAGGAATTCACACAAGATTCACGCAGCGCGTGAAGCCGTGAAGCCGTGAAGCCGTGAAGCCGTGAAGCCGTGCAAGCGTCGAGCATCATAAGAACCGAGAGGGCGGATTGACCGGAGAAAATCATGTCGACGGAATTTGACATCGAATATCTCGATTACCGTTTCACCGCGACGCTCGAAGCTCGGGAAACCGGTCGGGTGGGCGTGGTCGACTGGCAACTGGATTCTCTTTCGCGAGGCAAGACCTTCGCGTGGGCCGTGTTCGACCGTTTTCTGAAACGTAACGACTTCGTCGACGAGGACGACGCGCGCGCACACATCGTCGACTGGCTGGAGCAATGGGTTAGCCCGCAGCGCGCGCCGCTCGTTGAAATCACGGCGCAGAACGCGGCCGTAGCCGGTGCGGCGGGTGCCGCCGGCGCGGTGGCCAGCGAGACTTCCGCCGCGGAAATCGTCCGTGAGGTCGTGGTTGAAGTCGCCAGCGATCTCGACTGGATCGACATGATCGCCGGCTGGTGGTCGGATGGCCCGGCATAGCATCGAGCCGACGTGGTCTCGAAGCGAGTTATATCGACCGTCAAATATCGTTTCGCGGAATTATGAAAAAATCGGCGACCCAAGGGAAAGCAGAATCGCGCCATTTTGCCAATAACCGCGACATGCTGGAGGCCGGCGAGCGATTTAAAAAACGCCTGCACAAATCGAACAATCCAGACTCGAAGCATGAAAGGAAGCGCGCTGCCGATTGCCGGCGCGATGGTCGCTGCCACGCGTCTGGCAGGATGGGCCGCGGCGCACGTGTGCTTTCCCGTTGCAAGGGTGAGTTGCCGCACAGATGGTTGCACGGGCCACGGTCACAATCTGACCGGTTGGCCGTTCTACCCCGGCCCGGTCAACCGTTTCCCCGCTCGCTCGCTCGCGCAGGAGCGGGGGCTTTTTGCCCGTGCGACGCAGGCACGCCGCGTCGGCGGAACCGGACAGGCGTTCGGCAGGCGGCGTCGCGCGCCCCGAACCGTTCGCCTGATCCGCATGAATCGCTTTCCTCGTGCCTGAGCGATCGCTTGGGCCCATCGCCGGTTACGGCCGGCGATGCCTTGATCCCGGCGGCGCACCGTCGCGCTGCCGGGATGCCTTTTGTATCGAACCCGCCAGGGGCCGATCGCGCGCGATGCGCGTGTCAGCCGGATCAGCCTGCCTGCTCGACACTGGTTTCCCAGCCGTCGTATTCGCCGCCGAGCGAGCGCACTTCGCGGTTGATCGCGAGCGTGTGGCGCGTGACGTCGGCCAGCGCCATCGTGCCTTCGTGTGCAAACCGCACGGCCGATTTGCCGTCCTCGGTCGGCGCGACCGATTCGACCAGATAGCCTCTCGACTCGGCCCAGTCGGCGAACTGATGTGCGTCGCTCGGTTCCGGGAAATAGGCCCAGTGCATCACGCGCCGGCTCGTGTCGCTCACGTCGCCTTTCTGCCGCAACGCGTCGAGCACGCGCATGTCGCGCATCAGTTGCCAGTCGTCGTCGGTCGGGTAGAGCGTGCGCCAGTACGTTTCCTTGTCCGGGTCGTCCTGATACGCGTACTGAAGCGCGTAGGTCGTCTGTTCGGCCAGCGAGTCGACGATCTCGGCCGCGGCTTCTTCGTCGAACGGCACGTAGAACAGGAAATCCTGGTTGCCGTCGACGGTGACGCGGCCGACCTGCACGCCGTTTTTCGCGATGACCGCCGCGTCCAGCAGATCCTCGATCTTCGTGAGATCGGCGAACTCGTCGCCGCTCGGCAGGCCGTCGGGCGTCGGATGCGCAAGTGCGACACGCACGCTGAGCAGCGACGTGCGAGGATCGTTCTCGGCGACTTCCGCAAAGCTGTGATTGAAGCTGATGAAAGCCTGATGGTCGCCCATTCTGGCAGGGAAGGTTCCCCAGGCGTCGGTCATGTGTTTCTCCCGTGCACGATTGTCTGTTGACGGTTGCAAAGCGTCCCAATGTATCATCGAAAATCGCGTTGGCGCGAAGCGCGCTATACGATCGCGCGCCTGGCGTGCCCGGTGGCGGCCGAATTCGCGTGCGATCGCGTCATCGTCGGGTTCCATCGTCAGGCGTGCACCCGGCCGCAATCATTTCGAAGGAGATGTCGATGTCGATGTTCGCGGTGAATGGTGTTCGAATCGATGTACTGAGCGCGCGCGTGACACACGTGCGCTGGGCGGCCGTCAATCCGGCGGACCGGTCGTGGGCGGCGACGCCGAGCGAGGCGTCGGTCGCCGACGTGGCGCGCGCGCTTGCGTCCGGCAACGAAGTTCACGCCGTGTTCGACGAAGCGGACGGCACGGCGGTGGGGCCGAGGCTGAAGCGCGTGCGGTATCGCGACGCGTCGGAAGGGATCGAACTCGACATCGACGCGACGAACGAGTCGCGCACGTTGCGTGATCTTCCGCAGATCTGAGCGGCGATCGATGCGCGCTCCTCGTGCCGATCACGACCGAATCCCGCACCCGCGCACGACACCATGCCCCGACACACCATCGCTCCGTTGGCGGCAGCATTCTGCCTGACCCTCGCTGCCTGTCAGACCGAATCCGTGCCGCCGTCGCCCGAGAGCGCTTCGGCAACGGTGCCGGCATCGTCCGTGGCGACGCCGATCCGTGGCATCGGCGTCGCGCCGCACCTCGCGGGGCAGAGTCACTGGGCGGTCGGTCAATGCACATCAAACGGCGCCGTCAAGGTGTGCAATTGATGCGTGGGTCCGAAGCGTTGAGCGACGCAAGCGAGAAGCGCACGTAGCCGTCCGGCCTGTCGATCCTGTCGACGGTCCGGGGACTCGCGCGTTATCGGCGACGCTGCCGGTCGACAGCCGAAGTGGCAGGCGCAAGGCGGTCATCTGCGCGGTGCCGGCCGGTCGGTCGCCAACGAATCAAAAAATCTCGGCACGCGTGTCGATTTCCGTCTAGTTCGTCCGTCGTAGCGTCGGAGGCGTGCGCATCGTGCGTCCGTCCCGTTTTCCGACACGACAACCGATTGAAGGAGCGACACCCATGGCCATGTCCGTCAAACCGATCCCGGAAGGGATGCGCACGCTGACGCCCCATCTGATCTGCGCCGGCGCCGCCGCCGCCATCGACTTCTACCGGCGCGCGTTCAACGCGATCGAACGGTTTCGCCTGCCGACGCCCGACGGCAGGCTCGCGCACGCGTGTCTCGCCATCGGCGATTCGACACTGATGCTCGTGGACGAAATGCCGGAGCATGGCGCTCTCGGACCGAAGACGTTGAAAGGCACGCCGGTCTGCCTGCACCTGTTCGTACCGGACACGGATGTGGCGATCGCGCAGGCGGTTGCAGCCGGCGCGACCGTCACGATGCCGGCCGCCGACATGTTCTGGGGCGATCGCTACGGACAGGTCGAGGATCCGTTCGGCCATCGCTGGTCGATCGCGACCCACCAGCGCGACCTGACGCCCGAACAGATCGCGGCAGCGATGGCGAGCGCGCCGCCATGCGGCGGCTGACCGAATCGGGCTCATCCTTCGGTTGAACGCGGCGGACGACTGCCGCCACGCCAGCGTGTGACGGTGCGCGAGTCGTTCACGCTCGCGAGCCGGCTGCGTTGCCGCGCTGCGTGCCCTCGGACATCGCCTGTCGATCAGGCGTCGTGTGCCGACGGGGGCATCGTTCGACGCGGCAAGCGGCCGGCTCGTGCGTTGCTGCCGGGCGCAAATCGATGCCTGGCGGCTCAAGCCGTCCGATCCGGTGCCGTAAACAGGGCGAGATCAATTGTTCATCTATCGCCCCATGATTCGAATTCTGTACGCGGGATATCTCGCGTTTGCGCTGTACCTGCTCTACCCGATGGTCCAGAACACGTTGAACTTCAGCACGGACTGCGTGCTCGGCGCGCTGCCGGGCGGCACGCACGATCACCCGAAGCCTTCGGCGAGCGATGCGCCCGCGAACGCGAGCCGATGTGGCGCCGCCGCGCAAATCGCGGAGCGATCGCCCGAGATCCACTGATTCCGCTGCGGGCGGCGATGTCCCGTTCGCCATGCCGGCCATTCGGTCAGGTTGATTGGCGCGTCATGTGCACCGATCATGGGGACGTCACGGAGCGACTGCGTGCACGGCGAGCGTCGGCACGCGGCGATGGCGCGCGATGTGTCAGTAGGACGAGCGGTACGGCGTGCCCTGGTCGAAGCGGCTTTGCCAATGCGTGAGGTAACGCGACGCGAGCTGCGGATTGTTCCACACCACGACGACGTTTTCGGAATTGCGGCTTGCCGCCGAAGCGCTGTAGTTGAACGAACCCGTCTCGACATGCTCGGCATCGATCACGAGGTACTTGTCGTGATGAATCGCATAGGCGTCGATCGTGCGCGTCGGGATGCCCGCGTTGACGAGCAGGTTCAGCGCCTGCTTGCTGCTTTTCGCGCGATTGCCCTTGTCGTCCACGACGACCGCGATATTCACGCCGCGCCGCTTCGCGGCGAGCAATGCACGCGTGACGGGCGGCGACGTGAACGAGTAGGCGGCCACGCGAATCGAGCTGTGCGCGGCGCCGATCGCCTTCAGCACGAGCGCCTCGGCGCCGCCATCGGGCGAGAACGCCGATTCGACGACTTGCGTTGCGGGCGCTTCGTGGGTCGGGGCCGGCAGCAGTTGCGCGATGAAGTCGATCGCCTGCTGCAGCAGCGATTCGTTGTGTGTCTTGCCGAAGGCGGCGAAGGGCGTGGCGAGCAGGGAAGCGGCGAGGCAGGCGGTGGCGAGGCGTTTGCGCGACAACATCTTGGACAGCGAATGATTTTGAGACAGCGGGCCGTGAGTGTAACGCAGACACGGCGGCGCGGTCACGCCTTCATGCGAATGGATGGCCTTGCGTGGCGGAGTGCAGCGCACGGTGCGGCGACATCCTCATGCTGCGCGGCACTTGCACGGGTTCGATCATCGCGCGGGTCGATTGATGGCGATGCAGGGTCCGCGGGTGTATGCGGCTAGCGACACGATCCCGGCGAGAAGAAACGCACGCTCGCGATCGGATCGTTTCAGTGTCGCGCAATGCGCGAATGGCGCAGCGTGCGGCCATGCAAAGGCCCGGCATGCAGAAGGAGGGATGTGTCATGTGCAGGCATGGCCGTCGCACGGCGATGCGCGTTCATCAGGCTGTGTGAGCCAGGCGTCAGGTATCGAGCGGCCCGGCCGTTTCGCGTGCGACCCACCCGGGCCCGGGTTCCGGCTGCACGTCGTGTGCATCGAGCGGCTCGCCGCACGCCGAGCACACCGCGACCGCCTGCATCAGGTGACCGCAGGTGCGATGACGCAATTGCACCGGCGGCCCCTGGCCGTCGTCCTTCCAGCGGTCGCCCCAGGTCATCAGCGCGAGCAGGGCCGGGTAGAGATCGAGGCCTTTTTCCGTCAGCCGGTATTCGAAGCGCGGCGGTCGTTCCTGATACGCGCGCTTGACCAGCACGCCTTCGTCGACGAGGCGCGCGAGCCGCTCGGCCAGCACGTGGCGCGTGAGGCCCAGTTGCGTCTGGAATGCATCGAAGCGGCGGCAGCCGAGAAAAGCGTTGCGCAGGATCAGCATGGTCCAGCGGTCGCCGAGCACGGCGAGCGTGCGCGCGACCGAACAGTTCAGCGTGCCGATGTCATCCCATTTCATGATCGAGTCTCGTGCGGCGGTTCAGCGAAGGAGCGGGTTCGATTATAGAACTTGCCTTCGGTCGCAACGGGCGTCGGCGCGTTGACAAGCCCGGCCCGGTTGTCAATAATGAGTTCCAATTTGGAACTTACTGGTGCGGCGACGCACTTTCAATCAGGAGACAACCCGATGAATCCGCTTTCCCTGTCCGGTCTCGAACTGCTGCGTGCGGCGGCGGCGGGCGATGTGCCGCTCGCGTCGATCTCGGAGACGATCCCGATGCAGCCGCTTGGCGTCGAGCTTGGCTACGTGAAGATGTCCGCCCGCGCGGACGGCCGCCATCTGAATCCGCTCGGCGGCGTGCACGGCGGGTTCGCCGCGACGGTGCTCGATTCGGTCACGGGCTGTGCGGTGCATTCGATGCTCGACGCGGGCGTCGGCTACGGCACGGTCGACCTGCACGTGAAGATGCTGCGCCCCGTGCCGCGCGACGTCGATCTGATCGCGGAAGGGCGCGTGATTCATCTGTCGCGTTCGCTGGGCGTTGCGGAAGGCACGCTGAAGACGCCTGACGACAAGATCGTCGCGCACGCGTCGGCCACCTGCTTCATTCAGCGGCCGCAGTGACGGACGAGGTGATGTTGTAACGGCTGGAACGGCTGGGTCCGCTGCCCGATGGCATGCGAACGACGCGCGCGCGGCCGCAGCCGAAGCCCGCGCGCAGGACCGGCCCGCCGAATGGCACCTGTAAGCGTATGCATCGGCCGTCTGAAACACGCGCTTCAATGTGATAGCGTTCCTGCTTTCCACTGACGCGACAGGAACAGCATGGAATACCGCACACTCGGCGATTCGGGCATCGAGGTCAGCCTGATCGGTCTCGGCACGATGACGTGGGGCGAGCAGAATTCGGAGCGCGACGCGCACGAGCAGATCGATTACGCGCTCGGGCAGGGCGTCACGCTGATCGACGCCGCGGAGATGTATCCGGTGCCACCGAAGCCTGACACCCAAGGCCGTACGGAGCAGTACATCGGCACCTGGCTCGCGCAGCACCGTGCGCAGCGCGACCGGATCGTGCTCGCGACGAAGATCGCGGGCCCGGCGCGGCAGCCGCACAACCCGCGCCATATCCGCGGCGAAGGCAACCAGTTCGACCGCAAGAACCTGACCGAGGCGCTCGACGGCAGCCTCAAGCGCCTGCAGACCGACTACGTCGACCTGTACCAGCTGCACTGGCCCGATCGCAGCACGACGACGTTCGGCCGTCCCGCGTATCCGTGGGTCGACGATGCATACACGGTCCCGATCGAGGAAACGCTGGGCGTGCTCGCGGAATTCGTGAAGGCCGGCAAGATCCGCGCGATCGGCGTGTCGAACGAAACACCGTGGGGCGTCGCGCAGTTCCTGCGTGCGGCCGAGCAGCTCGGGCTGCCGCGCATCGCCAGCATCCAGAACCCGTACAGCCTGCTGAACCGCACGTTCGAAAACGGCCTGTCGGAGTTCACGCATCGCGATGGCATCGGCCTGCTCGCGTATTCGCCGCTCGCGTTCGGCTGGCTGTCCGGCAAGTACGAGAACGGCGCGCGTCCGGCCGGCGCGCGCATCACGTTGTTCGAGCGCTTCCAGCGCTACAGCAAGCCGCAGGCCGTCGAGGCGACGTCACGCTACGTGGCGCTCGCGAAACGCCACGGGCTGTCTCCCGCGCAGTTTGCGCTCGCGTTCGTCAACAGCCGGCCGTTCGTGCGCAGCAACCTGGTCGGCGCGACGTCGCTCGAGCAACTGAAGGAGAACATCGGCAGCATCGACGTGAAGCTGTCCGACGAGATCCTGGCCGAGATCGATACGCTGCACGAACTGCAGCCGAACCCGGCGCCGTAAACGGCGCGCGGCCCGCGCGGCACGGATGCCGCGGCGGGCCGCGTGCGATGACGCGCATCGCTGCGCGGCCGTTGCTTGCGCGATCGCGGTTACCGCATTCCGAGCCGCATGCGCGCGGCGACCAGTGCGGCAAGACTCAGCACCGCGCAGCCCATCAGGTACAGCGCCGGCGACAGCCGGTTGCCGGTCGCGCTGATCAGCCAGGTGATGACGAACGGCGCGAAGCCGCCGAACAGCGTGACGCCTGTGTTGTAGCTGACCGCGAGGCCGGTCGCGCGGGTTTGTGACGGGAACAGTTCGGCCATCAGCGCCGGCAGCGCACCGCAGTACGTCGCCTTCAGCAGGCCGATCCAGATCAGCGCGGCCAGCATCGTCGCGAACGATGCGTGCTGGGTGAGCCATGCGAACGTCGGCCACACGGTGACGAGCATCAGCACGGCTGCCGCCACCATCACGCGAATGCGCCCGGTGCGATCCGACAGATGCCCGACGAGCGGCGTGACGAGCGTCAGCACGAAGCCGGTCGCGAGCGTCGCCGCGAAACCGGTCGAGGCCGGCAGCCCGAGCTGCTTGATCGCGTAGGTCGGCATGTACAGAACCATGTAGTTGATCGCGGTCGAGATCACGAGCACGCCGATCGACAGCAGCACGCGCAACTTCTGGTCCGCGAACAGCTCGCGCACCGGCGCTTCCGAGCGTGCCTGCGTCTTGAACTCGATCCCCTCGTCGACGTAGCGGCGGATGTACAGCCCGACCGGGCCGATCGCGAGGCCGAACAGGAACGGCACGCGCCAGCCCCAGCTTTCGAGTTGCGCGGTACTCAGCGTCGACGTCAGCAGGGCGCCGAAACCCGATGCGAGCAGCGTCGCGAGCCCCTGGCTCGCGAACTGCCAGCTCGACATGAAGCCGCGCCGTTGCGGCGCATGTTCGACGAGGAACGCGGTCGAGCTCGCGAATTCGCCGCCGGCGGAAAAGCCCTGCATCAGCCGCGACAACATGATCCCGAGCGGCGCGAGGATGCCGATCGATGCGTAGGTCGGCATCAGCGCGATCAGCAGCGTTCCCGCCATCATCATCCCGATCGACAGCAGCAGCGACGCCTTGCGGCCCGCGCGGTCGGCATAGGCGCCGAGCACGAAGCCGCCGATCGGCCGGATCAGGTAGGACAGCCCGAATGTGCCGAGCGTGAGCAGCAGCGACGTCGCCTCGCTCGTCGCGGGGAAGAACAGCTTGGCGATCGTCACCGCGAAAAAGCCGTAGACGATCAGGTCGAACCATTCGAGCGCATTGCCGATCGATGCGGCGAAGATGATGCGCCGGATCTTCGCGGCGCTGGGCCGCGCGGCGTCCTGCGAGGTCAGGGTGGTCGTATTCATCGTGTGAGCAGGTCCCGAGCAAGGGGCGAAGCGCGTTACAGGGCGGCGCCGGCCGCGGCGGGTGCCGCGCGGCGAACGGGCGGCGCGGCGTCGCCGAGATCCCAGAAGAGGCCGGCCATCATCTGCAGCCCCTCGCGCACGACGCTCGCGAGCAGATGCTCGTCGGGCGCGTGCTGCGAGCAGGCGGGATACGAATGCGGGACCCACAGCGTCGGCAGCCCGAGCGTGTCGGCGAACACTTCGTTCGGCAGCGTGCCGCCGAGGTTCGGCAGGATCGCGGGTTTTTTGCCGGTCGTGCGCGCAAGCGACGCGACGGCCCAGCGCACCCACGGATCGTCCGGCGGCAGGCGCGTCGCCGGGGCGCCGCGTTCGACGTCGATCTCGACGTCGGCAAAGCCATGCGCATCGAGATGCGCGCGCAGGTGCGCCTGTAGTGCTTCCCAATCGGTGCCGACCACGAAACGCAGCTGGCAGTGTGCATATGCGACGGGCGGAATCGCGTTGACCGGATGTTCGGGATTGCCGGCCTTGAACGCGAGGATCTCGAAGGTGTTCCAGCCGAACACGCGCTCGGCCGCGGAGAGGCCCGGTTCGCCCCAGCCGGCGTCGAGCGCGGGGTCGCCCGGGCCGCCGCCGACGGACAGGTCGGCGAGCGCGGCGCGCACGGCAGCCGGGATCGGCGGCGGACGCAGCCCCGCGACGCGGATCGCGCCGCGCGCATCGACGAGGCTCGCGAGCGCGTTCGCCAGCACGGTCGCCGGGTTGCGCAGCAGCCCGCCCCAGTTGCCGGAGTGATGGCCGCCGTCGCGCGCGCGCAGGCTCAGCTTGAAGTTGACCGAGCCGCGCGAGCCGAGGAATACGGTCGGACGTTCGGCGGTGAGGCGCGGCCCGTCGGACGCGATCAGCACGTCGGCCGCGAGCGCATCGCGCTCCTGGCGGCACAGTGCGTCGAGGCCCGGCGAACCCGTTTCCTCGCCCATCTCGATCAGCAGCTTTGCGTTGAAGCCGAGCCGGCCGCCGCGCGCGTCGAGCACGCTCGCCAGCGCGGCGAGGTTGATCGTGTGCTGGCCCTTGTTGTCGGCGCTGCCGCGGCCGTACCAGCGATCGCCTTCGACGGTCAGCGTCCACGGCGACAGCGGTGCGCGCCATTGCGCGTCGTAGCCGCGCACGACGTCGCCGTGGCCGTAGATCAGCACGGTCGGCAGCGCATCGTCCTCGTGGCGTGATGCCAGCAGGAACGGGCCGCCGCCGTCGATGGGGTTGTCGACGAGCCGCGACGTAAAGCCGAGGCGCGCGGCCTCCGGCGCGATCTCGTCGGCCAGGTAGGCGCGCAGCGCGGCGCCCGAGCCGCTTTCCTGGCTTTCGGTGCGCAGGCCGACGCGGCGGCTCAGGGTCGTGAAGAACGCACCCGATTCGAACTGGTTCAACGCGTGCTGGATGGCGGCGGTACGGCTCAAGACGAGTCTCCTTGATCGGTATTCCGGCAGACGCGGTGCGCATGGCCGGGCGTGCGATCGATTCTAGAAAGCCGTTTTTTTTGTCACAATGATCGAATTTCGAACATTCCTTTGCCGAAAAGGCAAAGCGGAGCGGCCTTGGGTCACGGGCCCTGGGGATAGAACGATGGCGGCTTTCCTGCATGGTCTTGCGCTGCGGTACTTCGTCGAAGTGGCGCGCACCGGGTCGATCAGCGACGCATCCGCGCGGCTGCACGTGGCCGTGTCGGCGATCAGCCGTCAGATCGCGAAGCTCGAAAGCGAGCTTGGCGCGCCGCTGTTCGAACGCCGGCCGCGCGGGATGGCGCTGTCGGAGGCCGGCGAGCGGCTGCTGGGCTTCGCGCAGCGCAGCCTGCTGGAGGCCGAGCACGTGATGAAGGAAATCGGCGGGCTCGAGGCGCTGCACGGTAGCCTGCTGAAGATCGCCTGCTCCGAAGGATTCGCGATCGATTTCCTGCCGGGCGCGCTCGCGAGCTTCAAGGCGCGCCACCCGGGCGTCGATTTCTCGGTGTGGGTCGTGTCGCCGGCCGATGCGACGCGGCGGGTGCGCGACGGCGATGCCGATATCGGGCTGACGTTCAGTCTGGCGCCGGAGCAGGGCGTGCGCGTCGAACACGCCGAGCGTGCGCCGATCTTCGCGCTCGTGCGGCGCGATCATCCGCTCGCGGCGCGCGATTCGGTGTCGCTTGCCGATGTCGCGCGGCACCCGCACGTGCTGCCGGAGGCCGGCACGACGGTCCGGCAGCTGATCGACATCGCATGCGTGCTCGACGGGCTCATGCTCGAGCCGGAGCTCACCAGCAACAACACCGCGGTGATGTACCGCTACGCGCAGCGTACCGGTGCGGTGATGTTCACGGGGCTGCTGTCGGTGCGGGACCGTTTCGACGCGGACGGCTTCGTCGTGGTGCCCGTCACGAACCCCCAGCTGCGCGAGCGCAGCATCCAGGTGCAGACCATGGCGGGGCGCGATCTGCCCGCGTCGGTGCGCGCGTTTCGCGACCATCTGGTCGACGTGATGCGCGCCGCAGCACCCGCGCCGGTTGCCGCGCGCGGCCCGCGACGCCCGGGCGTGAGATAATCACCAATCCGCCTTCCGTGCCCATGCGGCTCATCGAGCCGCTGCCCCTGCTTGACGCCAAATTGAAGAACCTGCTTGTCACCCTCGATCGCGCCGGCGACTTCGACGAGATCATCGACGTGCGTACGCCGCTCGAGTTCGCCGAGGATCATATTCCTGGTGCGCTGAACGCGCCCGTGCTCAGCAACGAAGAGCGCGTCATCGTCGGTACGATGTATCGGCAGGTATCGCCGTACGAAGCGACGCGCGTCGGCGCGGCGATGGTCGCTCGCAACATCGCGCGCCATCTCGACACCACGTTCGCCGATCGTCCGCGCAACTGGCGGCCGCTGATCTATTGCTGGCGCGGCGGCAAGCGCTCGGGCTCGATGACGAACTGGTTCAACCTGATCGGCTGGCAGGCGCGCCAGCTCGACGGCGGCTACAAGGCATACCGTCAATCAGTGTGCGCGACGCTCGGCACGCTGCCAACGCGGTTTCGCTACATCGCGCTCGTCGGTCATACGGGCTGCGGCAAGACGCGGCTGCTGAACGCGCTGCGCGACGTGGGTGCGCAGACGCTCGATCTCGAGGCGCTCGCGTGTCATCGCGGCTCGCTGCTCGGCGCGCTGCCGGGCAAACCGCAACCGTCGCAGAAGGGGTTCGATTCGGGGCTCGTCGAGACACTCGGGTGTTTCGACCCCGAATGGCCGGTGTTCGTCGAATCGGAAAGCCGCAGGATCGGGCTCGTGCACCTGCCGATCGCGCTGATCGACGCGTTTCACGCCGGGCCGTGGGTCCAGGTCGACGCGGCGCACGACGAGCGCATCGCGTTCCTCCTCGAGGACTACGCCCACCTGTTCGACGCACCGGCCGCGTTCAAGGCGCAGCTTCAACGGCTGATCGGCCTGCACAGCCGTGACCAGGTGGCGCACTGGAATGCGCTGATCGATGCCGATGCGCGGGCCGACCTGTTCACCGAACTGATCGACAAGCATTACGATCCCGCCTATGCGCGCACCTACCGCGCAACGTACAACCAGCCGAACCGGGCGCTGACGTTCACGTTCCAGCCGAACGCGGCCGACGTGCGCGATCAGGCGCGCACGCTGCTGGCCCGGCTCGCGCAAGCGGGGCTGCCTGCGTCGGCCGCGCTGGCGGCCGGCGCGGAATCCTCAACCGACAAAAACCAATCGACCACCACACGATGACGACCACACGCACCCAACCCAGTCCGGCGCTCGGCTGGATGACCTTCCTGCTGATCGCGGTCGCAGGCCTGTTCTACGTGAAATGGTTTCCGTACTACAACAAGGCATTCGTCGCCGCCGAGCATCATTCGATCGGCCAGTCGATCCTGATGGGCACGTCGGCGGCCGCGCCCGAGCCGTCGCTCAAGGCGGCGCTCGACTATGCCTGGGCGTACGGCAAGGCGATCTGGCAGGCGATGGTACTCGGCCTGCTGCTCGGTTCGGCCGTGCAGGCGCTGCTGCCCGCGCACTGGGTCGCACGTGTGCTCGGCCGTACCGGCTTCGGCAGCGTCGCCGCGGGCGGCCTGCTGTCGCTGCCCGGCATGATGTGCACGTGCTGCGCGGCGCCGGTCGTCGCCGGCCTGCGCGCGCGCCACGCGTCGCCGGGCGGTGCGGTCGCGTTCTGGCTCGGCAACACGGTGCTGAATCCGGCCGCGCTGGTGTTCATGGGCTTCGTGCTCGGCTGGCAGTGGAGCGCGCTGCGGCTCGTGCTCGGCATCGCGATGGTGTTCGGGATCGGCTATCTGCTGAACCGCATCGCGCGTCCGGAGGACCGCAGCATCGACGACGCGCAACTCGCCGCGCTCGCGGCCGAACAGGCCGCGGCAGGCAATCCGTTCGTCCGCTGGATCAAGCTGCTCGCGCGCATGGCCGTGCGGCTCGTGCCCGAATACATCGTGCTCGTGCTGCTGCTCGGCGCGGCGCGCGCGTGGCTGTTCCCGCATATCGGCCCGGACATCGGCAACCATCTCGGCTGGATCATCGCGTTCGCGGTCGCGGGCATGTTGTTCGTGATCCCGACGGCCGGCGAGGTGCCGATCATCCAGGCGATGCTGTCGCTCGGCATGGGCGTCGGCCCGGCCGCCGCGCTGCTGATGACGCTGCCGCCGATCAGCGTGCCGTCGCTCGCGATGCTCGCGCGTTCGTTCAAGCCGTACATGCTGGCGATCGTCGCGGGCCTCGTCGTCGTGTTCGGGATCGCGAGCGGGCTGCTCGCGATCGCGTTCGGGTTTTGACCGGCGCGCGGACGGGACGGTAGGCGGGCGCGGCAGCCGGACACGCCCGGCTCGCATGCGCTCGGCGGGCAGGGCCGGACAGGCCCGGCTGCCGGCGGCACCCAAGGACGCGCGCGATTGCCGCTGTGCGTTGCGTGCAGACCGATCCCGCCGCGCAACCGTCGTATTCATCCGGCGCTGCCGCTTCATGCGTGCGGCGCCCTTTACAAGAAGCAAACAGGAAAACGCATGACCCAACCGAAGATTCATCCTCGACTCGAAAAGGCGCTGACGCGCGGCGATCTCGCGATCCGCCAGGCCAATTCCGCGCGGGCGACTGCCGTGCTGAACGCGCTCGGCACGATGATCATCGAAGCCTCCGCCACGATCGGCGTCGAGGCCAGCATCGACATTCCGCAGGGCGACCGCATTTACGATCCGGCGAACGGCCTGTGGCCGCAGAAGATGCTGGTGTCGTTCGACGGCCCGGTGGAGGAAGCCGACGCGGAAGAGCTGCGCGCGGTCTATCTCGTCGCCGACGATCCGGGTACGCAGTTCCGCGTCGAATGGCATCGCGCGGACGGCAAGCTCGGCCGCCAGGAAGGCGGCCCGCTCGCGACCGTCGCGTTCCTGACCGACGTCGAGATTCCGTGGAGTGACGACGACGAATAACGTCGTCCCGATTTCGTCGCATCGAGCCGGCGCGTGGCGCGCCGGCCGTCAGCGCATCATCCGCCGCCGGAACAGCCACGCGGACACCACGAAGCCGCCGACTGCATAGCCGGCGAGCACCGCGAGATGCAGGCCGACGTCCGCCGCCGGCCGGCCGAGCATCGCGGGCCGGATCAATTCGACCGCGTTCGCGAGCGGCAGCGCATGCGCCGCGTGCTGCGCGACCGGCGGCAATTGCGTGACCGGGAAGAACACGCCCGACAGCAGCAGCATCGGCGTCAGCACGAGCGTCTGATAGAACATGAAGAAGTCGTAGGACGGCGCGAGCGCGGTGACGATCATCGCGGTGCTCGCGAACGCGAGGCCGGCGAGCGCGATCACGGGCAGCGCCGCGAGCATCGACGGAAACCGCGCATAGCCGAGCAGGCCCGCGACCAGCATGATCGCGACGCCCGACAACAGTGCCTTGCTCGCCCCCCAGACAATCTCGCCGAGCACGATGTCGCCGAGCGCGAGCGGCGTGTGCATGATCGCTTCCCAGGTGCGCTGCACGTGCATCCGCGAGAAACCCGAATACATCGACTCGAAGCTCGCGGACATCATCACGCTCGAACCGACGGTGCCGGCCGCGAGGAACGCGATGTACGACACGCCGTCGACGTGGCCGAGCATCAGGCCGAGCCCGAATCCCAGCCCGAACAGATAGATCATCGGATCGGCGAGATTGCCGAACAGCGACGCGAGCGCGAGCTTGCGCCACACGAGGTAGTTGCGCCGCCACACGGCGATCCAGTTGGTGGCATTCGCGGGCAGCGCGATCGCGAAGCGCGATTCGCGCGGCGGTGCGGACGGCGCGGCGCTGGAATAGTTGCGTACGTCCATGATCGATCAGTCCTGCATGTCGCGGCCGGTGAGCCGCAGGAACACGTCTTCCAGATTGGCCGGACGATGCAGATAGCGCAACCCCGTGCGCCCCTTGAGCCGCGCGCTGAGCGGCTCGGGGTCGGTCACGTAGCAGAACAGCGTCTCGCCGCTGATCTCGGTGTGCTTCGCGAACGCCGCCAGTTCGTCACGCAGCGCGACCGGATCGGGACCGTAGATCTCGATCACGTCGCAGCCGATCTCCGATTCGATCAATGCGTGCGGCGTGCCTTCGGCGATCTTGCGGCCTTCCTCGATCACGCACAGTCGGTCGCACAGGCGCTCGGCTTCTTCCATGAAATGCGTGGTGATCAGGATCGTCTTGCCGCGCGCGAGCAGCGAGCGCAACCGCTCCCACATCAGGTGCCGCGCCTGCGGATCGAGGCCCGTCGTCGGTTCGTCGAGCACCAGCACGTCGGGATCGTTGACGAGCGCACGGGCGAGCGTCAGCCGGCGCTTCATGCCGCCCGACAACTCGCCGACCTTCGCATCGGCCTTGTTTTCCAGCTTCGCGAATTCGAGCAGCGGCTGCACGAGCGCGCGTGCGGCCTGCGCGGACATCCCGAAATAGCGGCTGAACACGAGCAGGTTTTCGCGGACCGTGAAGTCGGGGTCGAGGTTGTCGAACTGCGGGACGACGCCGACTCGCTGGCGCGCATGCCGCGCGCGCGACGGAACGGGTTCGCCGCACAGTGAAATGGCGCCCGCGTCGGGATACGCGAGGCCGAGCAGCATCCGCAGGGTGGTGGTCTTGCCGGCGCCGTTCGGCCCGAGCAGGCCGTAGCATTCGCCGGCCTGGACGTGGAAGGACAGGTCGTTGACGACGAGCTTGTCGCCATAGCGCTTTTCGACGTTCCGGAACTCGATCGGTGCAACGGACATGGGCAGGTTGTCGTTGTAAGCGGGCGCGTTTTTCGGCTTCGTGGCCGGCCGGGCCGGCATGCGGGCAGGCGAACGGATCGGACGAATGCTTGTCAGATCGACATGGCCGAAGCGAACGCGCGCCGACGGCATGAACGGGCCATTCTAGTGCATCGGCCGCATCCCTTCAGGGCATGCCCGCGCGGCACGGTGCAGGCGTGCACGGATCGTGCACTGCATCATCGCCGACGCGCCCCGCGTGGCGAATCAGCGTTTTCCATCCCTTGCGTCCGGAATTGCGGCGCACCATGATGAGTGCATAGCGCACGTAGTCGCGATAGGGAGGTTTCATGGCTAGCTACAACAAGATTTTGCTGTGCTACGACGGCACGCTCGAAGGACGCAAGGCATTGCGCTGTGGCGCCAATCTCGCGATGGATCTGAAGGCGGAAACGCATTTGCTGTCGGTCGTCGACATGCGCTCGAGCATCGCGCAAAGCGCAGGGCTGCTGACCGACGTCGCCTGCGGCCGTTTCGAGGAAACGGCGCGCGAGATCCTGCAGGAAGGCGTGAACTGGCTGCGCGAGCGCGGCGTTCAGGCGGAAGGCCATTTCGCGTTCGGCTATCCGATCGACGAAATCGCGAATCTCGCGACGGAGATCAAGGCCGACCTCGTCGTTGTCGGCCACCGGTGCCGCAGCGGGTTGTCCAGGTGGTGGATGGGGTCGGGCAATACGCAACTGCTCGATCGCGTGAACTGCAGCATTCTGGTCGCCTGTTCGTCGGCGGAAGAGCAAAAGGCCGAGATCGCGCGCGAACGCGAAGCGGCCACTGCGAACGGCAAGTAACACGGCAAGTCGTGCCGTGATTGCCTGACCGGCTGGGTCGCGCTGCGATTCACGCTGGTCTTGCGCCGTGCCGCAACGGCGGCCTCCATTTCGATCGCGGCACGCTCAGGCGTGCAGATCGATCGCGGACAGCTTCCACGAGAACAGGCCGACACGATGGAAGATCGCCGCATAGCGCGTGCCATCGGCGCTGCGCTGGTAGGTCACGACGAATTCATCGATATTCCGGTAGCCGGCGCTCGTTTGCTGCGGATGGCCTGCATCGCTCGGGCTGGCCGACGCGGGTGCCGATGTGGGTGCCGATGTGGGGGCCGGCGCAGACGCCGCTGACGCGGTGGCGCTGCTGCCCGGTACGGGGAGGCTCGCGGGATTGGCCGGTGGTGTGGCCGGCGCATGGCCCGGCGCATCGCCGGACGGCGGCCCCGACCAGTCGGGCGGCCGTTCGCCCGGATTACCGCGCGGCGGAATGCCGCTCATCAGCGCCGCCACGCCTTCCGGCGTTGCATACGCATCGACCAGCGGGCCGATCAATGCAGAACCGATCAGCGCGCCGATCACCGCGAACGGATTGTCCTTCTTCACCGCGTCGATCCGGCGCATCAACTCTGCCGTGACCTGCTGCTTCAGGCTGATGCGCAGCGACGGAAAATCGACATATTCGCTGACCGCCTGCGCATCGCGCGCGTCGATCGCCGATTTCAGGCGACCGAGCGCGACGTACGGCGACGCGTATGCATAGCCGATCGCCACCAGGGCGGCGACGGCCAGCACGACGATCAGCAGGGGCTTGAGCCGCCGGGCGCGGCTCGAAGATCCAGTCACGATGCCTCCGGTGCGGACAGGTTCCGCAATCAGAGACCGCCGTGTGCGGCCGATCGTTCCTCGTCGATGCAGCGATCGATCATCCGGCACACGGCATCGATCGTTCCGACCATGATCAGGCGCGAGCGGCCGTGATAGACGCGCACCGGCGCACGACGCGCCGGTTCCGCGTGATTGAGGCCGGCATTCAGCGACACCCGCGCGAACGCGGGCAGCGCTGACGGCAGCAGCGACGCCTGCCGTTCAACTGCGACTTCTTGGCTCACCACGGGCGCCGCGGCGGACAGCGGCGCGCAGGGCGTGCGGCCGCGCAGATGACGCAGGCGGCCGAATTGACGGAAAGGCAGCAGACGGGACAGGCGTTCCATGATGTTCTCCTCAGCGAGACCGATTGTCAGAGTTCGCCCGAGCGGATCAGCCCGACGGCGATGCCTTCCAGCGCGAATTCCGCGCTGCCGGCCTTGACGAAGATGTTTTCGTAATCCGGGTTCTCTGCGATCAGCTCGAGGCCGCCGGGCCGGCGCATCAGGCGCTTGACCGTGACGTCGTCGCCGAGGCGGGCGACGATGATCTGGCCGTCCTTCGCTTCCGTGCGCTTCTGCACGGCGAGGAGGTCGCCGTCGAGAATGCCGGCGTCGCGCATCGACAGGCCGCGCACCTTCAGCAGGTAGTCGGGCTTGCTCGTGAACAGCGCGGGATCGCATGCGTAATGCTGGGAGATGTGTTCCTGCGCGAGGATCGGGCTACCGGCCGCGACCCGGCCGACGAGCGGCAGCGACAGTTGCATCAGGCCGGCGTGCGGCAGCGTGAACTGGTGCGGCGCATCGTCGATGCCGAGCAGGCGGATGCCGCGCGACGCGCCGGCGGCCAGCTCGATCACGCCCTTGCGCGCCAGCGCACGGAGGTGCTCCTCGGCCGCATTCGGCGAGCTGAAACCGAGCTCGGCCGCGATCTCGGCACGCGTGGGCGGGAAACCGGAGCGCTCGATCGCGCGGCGGATCAAGTCGAACACTTGCTGCTGACGGGCGGTGAGTTTGGTCATGGCTGAACTGTATGGATAGACAGTGAGCTGTATTTTTATACAGTACTTCGCGAATTTCAAGTGTTACTTGAGGTTCGACGCGATCACGCCGGTTCCGGCGCGATTTCGCGACGTCGAAACGTCGGTTTATCCGCCGCAACCGTCCGTCCCGTCTGCGTTAGCACTTTTGAATATTAAAAAATGAAGAACGATTATTTTTAATCATGTAGCCCGTTCGTTAGACTGGCCCGACATCGCAATACCGACAACACGGGAGAACCAAGGATGGCGAAGCGCAATACGGGGCTGGCGGGCGCAGTGGGCCGCCTGATCGCAACACTCGCGCTGGGCGCGGCGGCGGTACTGGGCGTCGCGACGCATGCGCAGGCCGATACGACGTTCCTGAACGTGTCGTACGACCCGACGCGCGAGCTGTATCAGGACTTCAACCAGGCGTTCGGCAAGGTGTGGAAGGCGAAGACGGGCGAGACGGTCGACTTCAAGCAGTCGCACGGCGGCTCGGGCGCGCAGGCGCGCTCGGTGCTCGACGGCTTGCAGGCCGACGTCGTCACGCTGGCGCTCGCGTACGACATCGACGCGCTCGCCAACAAGGGCCTCGTCAACAAGGACTGGCAAAAGCGCCTGCCGGACAACGCATCGCCGTACACGTCGACGATCGTGTTCCTCGTGCGCAAGGGCAATCCGAAGGGCATCAAGGACTGGGACGACCTGACCAGGCCGGGCATCTCGATCGTCACGCCGAACCCGAAGACCTCGGGCGGCGCGCGCTGGAACTACCTGGCCGCCTGGGCATACGCCGTGCACAAGCCGGGCGGCAACGAGCAGAGCGCGAAGGCGTTCGTGACGAAGCTCTACAAGAACGCCGGCGTGCTCGATTCGGGCGCGCGAGGCGCGACGACGAGCTTCGTGCAGCGCGGGATCGGCGACGTGCTGATCGCATGGGAAAACGAGGCGTTCCTGTCGATCAAGGAATTCGGCACCGACAAGTTCGAGATCGTCGTGCCGTCGGTCAGCATCCTGGCCGAGCCGCCCGTCGCGGTGGTCGACAAGGTGGTCGACAAGAAGGGCACGCGCAAGCTGGCCGAGGCCTACCTGAATTTCCTCTACAGCCCGCAGGGCCAGGAGATCGCGGCGCGCAACTATTACCGTCCGCGTTCGAAGAACGTGCCGGCGGCGCTGACGAAGCAGTTCCCGACGCTGAAGCTGTACACGGTCGACGACACCTTCGGCGGCTGGACGAATGCGCAGAAGACGCATTTCGCGGACGGCGGCGTGTTCGATTCGATCTACAAGCCGCAGTAACCGCGGCCGCATCAGGCAGCAAGCAGCAAGCCATAACGACAGCGGCGCGCCACGACAGCGCGCCGCATCCCCGGCCGGCAGCCGGCGCGAGATTCCCGCGCCGGCGTTCGCGCCGGACCCGTGAGCAGCAACACCCAGCAAGAGCATCCGATGACGACGTACACCTTTCGCAAGCCGAGCGCGCTGCCCGGTTTCGGCGTGACGCTCGGCATCACGGTGGCCTATTTGAGCCTCGTGGTGCTGATTCCGCTCGCCGCCACGTTCCTGAAGACCGCGACCCTGTCGTGGGACCAGTTCGTCACCGCCGTCACGTCGCCGCGCGTCCTCGCGTCGTACCGGCTGACGTTTGCCTCCGCCCTGGGCGGCGCGGCGATCAACGCCGTGTTCGGCTTTCTCGTCGCGTGGGTGCTGGTGCGCTACACGTTCCCGTTCAAGCGCCTCGTCGACGCGATCGTCGACCTGCCGTTCGCGCTGCCGACGTCGGTCGCCGGCATCTCGCTCGCGGCCGTCTATGCGACCAAGGGCTGGGTCGGCCAGTATCTCGCGCCGTTCGGCATCAAGATCGCGTTCACGCCGGTCGGCGTGCTGGTCGCGCTGACCTTCATCGGGCTGCCGTTCGTCGTGCGCACCGTGCAGCCGGTGCTCGAGGATTTCGAACGCGAGCAGGAAGAGGCCGCCGCGTGCCTCGGCGCGTCGCGCTGGCTGACGTTCCGCCGCGTCGTGCTGCCGGCCGTGCTGCCGGCGCTGCTCACCGGCTTCGCGCTCGCGTTCGCGCGCGCGCTCGGCGAATACGGGTCGGTGATCTTCATCGCCGGCAACGTGCCGATGAAATCCGAAATCACGTCGCTGCTCATCATCACGAAGCTGGAGCAGTACGACTACGCAGGCGCGACCGCGCTGGCGGTCGTGATGCTGGTCGTGTCGTTCCTGATGCTGCTCCTGATCAACACGCTGCAGTGGTATCTGCAGCGCAGGACGAGCAAGGGCGCGAGCGGCCCGGCGCCGGCGGCCGTCGGCGTTGCCGCGAACGCGGCAGGAGGCCAGCCATGAACCAGGAGTCGAGTGCCGTGCTGAACAACCCGTCCGCCGCGCGCGCGCGCGCCGCGAAGCGGCTCGATCCCGTCAGCGAGTCGCGCGCCGTGCGCTGGCTGCTGATCGGCGTCGCGCTGGCGTTCCTCGCGTTCTTCCTCGTCGTGCCGCTCGCCGCGGTGTTCTTCGAGGCGCTGCGCAAGGGCGTCGGCTTCTATCTCGCGTCGCTCGCCGATCCCGACGCGTGGTCGGCGATCAAGCTGACGCTGACCGTCGCGGTGATCGCGGTGCCGCTCAATCTCGTGTTCGGCGTGTGCGCGTCGTGGGCAATCGCGAAGTTCGAATTCCGCGGCAAGGCGTTGCTGACCACGCTGATCGACCTGCCGTT
The DNA here is from genome assembly GCF_052045245.1 of Burkholderia sp. 22313. Classification (NCBI taxonomy): domain Bacteria; kingdom Pseudomonadati; phylum Pseudomonadota; class Betaproteobacteria; order Burkholderiales; family Burkholderiaceae; genus Burkholderia; species Burkholderia sp. 22313. The sequence continues at coordinate 134,833 of NZ_JBQEON010000008.1, read as the reverse complement.
TTCCGTGTCGCCGGTGATCTCGGGCCTCGTCTACGTGCTGCTGTTCGGCGCGCAGGGCTGGTTCGGCCCGTGGCTGCAGGATCACGACGTGCAGATCATCTTCGCGGTGCCGGGCATCGTGCTCGCGACGATCTTCGTCACGTTCCCGTTCGTCGCGCGCGAGCTGATCCCGCTGATGCAGGCGCAAGGTACCGACGAGGAAGAGGCCGCGCGCGTGCTCGGCGCGTCGGGCTGGCAGATCTTCCGGCGCGTGACGCTGCCGAACGTGAAGTGGGGCCTGCTGTACGGCGTGATCCTGTGCAATGCGCGCGCGATGGGCGAGTTCGGTGCGGTGTCGGTCGTGTCCGGCCACATCCGCGGCGTGACCGACACGATGCCGCTGCACGTCGAGATCCTGTACAACGAATACAACTTCGCGGCGGCGTTCGCGGTGGCATCGGTGCTGGCGCTGCTCGCGCTCGTCACGCTCGCGCTGAAGCTGCTCGCCGAGCGTCATCTCGCCGCCGAACTGGCCGGCGCGCGCGATGACGTTCCCGCTCACGCCGGCCCCGTCGCCGCCATTTCGTCGAAATCGTAAAAGAGGCAACCAGAATGGGTATCACCGTCCGTCACCTTCAGAAGCGCTTCGGCGATTTCACCGCCCTCGACAACGTGTCGCTCGACTTTCCGCCGGGCGAGCTCGTCGCGCTGCTCGGGCCGTCCGGTTGCGGCAAGACCACGCTGCTGCGCGTGATCGCGGGCCTCGAGCACGCGGACGCCGGCCAGGTCGTGCTGCAGGGGCTCGACGTCGCGTCGGTCGGCGCGCGCGATCGCCAGGTCGGCTTCGTGTTCCAGCATTACGCGCTGTTCCGCCACATGACCGTATTCGAGAACGTCGCGTTCGGGCTGCGCGTGAAGCCGCGCCGCGAGCGGCCGTCGGATGCCGCGATCCGCGAGAAAGTGCACGAGCTGCTGAAGCTCGTGCAGCTCGACTGGCTCGCGCAGCGCTATCCGTCCGAGCTGTCGGGCGGCCAGCGCCAGCGGATCGCGCTGGCCCGCGCGCTCGCGGTCGAGCCGAAGGTGCTGCTGCTCGACGAGCCGTTCGGCGCGCTCGACGCGAAGGTGCGCAAGGAACTGCGCGGCTGGCTGCGTCGTCTGCACGACGACCTGCACATCTCGACGATCTTCGTCACGCATGACCAGGAGGAAGCGCTGGAAGTGGCCGACCGGATCGTCGTGCTGAACCGCGGCCATGTGGAGCAGGTCGGCAGCCCGCAGGACGTCTACGATCATCCGCAAAGCGCATTCGTCTACGAGTTTCTCGGCGCGGCGAACCGGCTGCCGGGCACGGTCGCCGGGCACGGCTTCGTCGCCGAGGGGGCGGCGGCGCCGATCGCGGTCGACGCCGACTTCGCGGGCCCCGCGAACGCGTACGTGCGGCCGCACGACCTGCAATTGTGGCCGGCCGGCGGCGACGGCCATCGCGACGGCATCGCGGTGGACGTGCGCCGCGTGATTCCGCTCGGCGGCTCGGTGCGCGTCGAACTCGAGGCGCGCACGGGCGGTGCGCTCGAAGCGGAACTCGATCGCGACGCGTGGCGTGCGCTCGCGCTGCAGGTCGGCGACGGCGCGACGGCCGTACCGCGCGCGGTCCGTGTATTTCCCGCACACTGACGCCCGAACCCGGTCAAGAGAAGAGGGCGGATACCGCCCCGAATCGACATTCGAACAACGACAGCCCAAGAGGCATACCCATGAATTTTCAGCAATTGCGTTTCGTGCGCGAAGCCGTGCGTCAGAACATGAACCTGACGGAAGTCGCGAACGTGCTGTACACGTCGCAGTCGGGCGTGTCGAAGCAGATCAAGGATCTCGAGGATGAACTGGGCGTCGACATCTTCATCCGGCGCGGCAAGCGGCTCACCGGGCTCACGGAGCCGGGCAAGGCGGTGCACCAGCTGATCGAGCGGATGCTGCTCGACGCCGAGAACCTGCGCCGCGTCGCGCGCCAGTTCGCGGACCAGGACAGCGGCCACCTCGTCGTCGCGACGACCCACACGCAGGCGCGCTACGCGCTGCCGAAGGTGATCCGCCAGTTCACCGACGTGTTCCCGAAGGTGCATCTCGCGCTGCGCCAGGGCAGCCCGCAGCAGATCGCGCAGATGATCCTGAACGGCGAAGCCGATCTCGGCATCTCGACCGAGGCGCTCGATCGCTATCCGGACATCGTCACGTTCCCGTGCTATTCGTGGCACCACACGGTGGTCGTGCCGAAGGGGCATCCGCTCGTCGGCCGCGAGAACCTGACGCTCGAGGAAATCGCCGAGTACCCGATCATCACGTACGACCAGGACTTCACGGGCCGCTCGCACATCGACCAGGCGTTCACGCAGGCCGGTGCCGTGCCCGACGTCGTGCTGACCGCGATCGACGCGGACGTGATCAAGACCTACGTCGAACTCGGGATGGGGATCGGCGTCGTCGCCGCGATGGCGTTCGATCCGCAGCGCGACACGGGGCTCGTCGCGCTCGACACGCAGCACCTGTTCGAGGCGAGCACGACGCGGGTCGGGTTGCGCAAGGGCGCGTTCCTGCGCGCGTATGCGTATCGGCTGATCGAGATGTTCGCGCCGCAGCTGAACGAAGCGGAAATCGCGGGGCTGCTGCGCGAAGCGGTCTGATGCGGTAGCAGCCGTTCCGGCGGGCGCGCCAGGCGGCCGCCGCACACATGGCATCCGGCCGCGAAGACGCCGGTTTGTTCCGCCGTCATCGCGTGCCGGCGCGTCGAGCCTTCGATCGAAGTCGTAGCCGACGATCCGGTTTGCCGAAAACGGCGACCGCCACGCATTTGCCGATCAACAGAACGACAAGACGGCGCATTCGCGTGTGTCGGCCCGAGCGCGGTCGATCGGGCCATTTTCATGAAGATATGATTTAATGCGCCGGAACACGGGGCGGCAAACCGCATCGGCGGTGCCGGGCAGGCTGCTTGGGCGTTCAGCGGTGCGCGGCGCATCGCACCGTGTCGAATGAAAGCGGCAAGTACAAGACCCGAAGCGAGTTCGACGGACGAGCCGGATCGGAAAAAAACCGGTCACGCCATATTCACCATCACGACGCGCCCAGGCATCCCCTACGACCAAGAGGCACTCAATGAATCTGAAATGGTTGCTCTTTTCCTTCGAAGGCCGGATCGGACGTTTGCCGTGGTGGATCTACGCGGTCGCCTACGCCGTGCTCAGCGCGATCTTCGATGCGGGTTCGCGCGGTTCGTCGGGCGACGATCTGCCGCTGCTGGCGATGCTCGTGCTGTTCGCGATCGCGGTCGTCTCGGTGTGGGCGTCGATCGCGGTCGGCGTGAAGCGGCTGCACGACATCGACAAGTCGGGGTGGTGGATGCTGCTGATCTTCGTGCCGATCGTCGGCGCGATCGCGCTGTTCGTGATGAACGGCTTCATCGCCGGCACGCCGCACGCGAACCGCTTCGGCGCGCCGCCGTCGGACGATCGCGACGAAGCGGTGCCGCGGAACCCGGCATGACGCGTCGTAATACGCCGCATTGCGCTGCCGTCGCCACGAGCAACCGCACGCTCCGAATAAACCCTTAATTATTGATCAGACGGGTTGCGCGTCGAACCGAAACGGTACAGCATAGCTTTCGCTCCGCCGGCTTCCCGCCGGCGGTGGCGCGTCGACGACAGCACGCGCCAGGCAGTCGGCCGTCTGCCTCGCTTCCATTCCGTGGTACCGACAAGCAGCATCGATGGCCAATGCCCGGGTAGTGTGGCGCAAACGTTTGCTCACATTAAAACAACAGTCAAACAACCATCCGGCCCGTTGGGGCCAGTCGCCAGGAGATGTGTATGAAGGTCCTTTTCCGCCGTCGCTTCCTGACCGCCGCGCTTGCCGCCGTCGCGGTTGTTGCCGCACCGGTCGTTCACGCGCAATCGGCGGCCAAGCCGAAGGTCGCGCTCGTGATGAAGTCGCTCGCCAACGAGTTCTTCCTGACGATGGAAACCGGCGCGAAGGAATACCAGAAGCACAACGCCAGCCAGTTCGACCTGATCACGAACGGCATCAAGGACGAGACCGACACCGCGAACCAGATCCGCATCGTCGAGCAGATGATCGTGTCGAAGGTCGATGCGATCGTGCTCGCGCCGGCTGATTCGAAGGCGCTCGTGCCGGTGGTGAAGAAGGCGGTCGACGCGGGCATCATCGTCGTGAACATCGACAACCGGCTCGATCCCGACGTGCTGAAATCGAAGAACCTGAACGTGCCGTTCGTCGGCCCCGACAACCGCAAGGGCGCGCGCAAGATCGGCGACTACCTCGCGAAGCGGCTGAAGGCGGGCGACCAGGTCGGCATCATCGAAGGCGTGTCGACGACCACCAACGCGCAGCAGCGCACGGCCGGCTTCCAGGACGCGATGAAGGCGGGCGGGATGAAGGTCGTGTCGGTACAGTCGGGCGAATGGGAGATCGACAAGGGCAACGCGGTCGCGTCCGCGATGCTCAACGAATACCCGAACCTGCGCGCGCTGCTGTGCGGCAACGACAACATGGCGATCGGCGCGGTGTCGGCCATCCGCGCGGCGGGCAAGCAGGGCAAGGTGTTCGTGGTCGGCTACGACAACATCAACGCGATCAAGCCGATGCTGAAGGACGGCCGCGTGCTCGCGACCGCCGATCAATACGCGGCGAAGCAGGCCGTGTTCGGCATCGACACGGCGCTCAAGGCGATCGCCGAGCACCGCAAGCAGGCCGACATGTCCGGCGTGGTCGAGACGCCGGTGGATCTCGTGACGAAGTAACGCCGCGCCGTCACGGCCGCCGGCCTCAAGAATCCAGTCCGGTGGCCGTTATACGGGGTGAGCGCGATCACGGCCACTGCATGCGAATGCACTTGTGAGCGTCATACCCGCGCGCCGCGTGCGCGCGGCCGCAATCAGGATCGCGATGGAACCGACCTTCCAACCCTCCCGTTCAGCCGTTCCCGTGCTGTCCGTCTCCGGCGTCGGCAAGACCTACGCCGAACCGGTGCTCGCCGACGTCACGCTGACGCTCGCGCCGGGTGAAGCGCTCGCGCTCACGGGCGAGAACGGCGCGGGCAAGAGCACGCTGTCGAAGATCATCGGCGGGCTCGTCGATCCGACGGCCGGCACGATGCAGCTCGGCGGCCACGCGTATGCGCCGGCGAGCCGCACGCAGGCCGAAGCGCTCGGCGTGCGCATGGTGATGCAGGAGCTGAACCTGCTGCCGACGCTGACGGTTGCCGAAAACCTGTTTCTGAACCGTTTGCCGCGCCGCTTCGGCATCATCGATCGCGCGCGGCTGCGCGAGGACGCGCGCGCGGCGATGGCGCAGGTCGGGCTCGATGCGATCGATCCCGATACGCCGGTCGGCGCGCTCGGCATCGGCCATCAGCAGATGGTCGAGATCGCGCGCAACCTGATCGGCGACTGCCGCGTGCTGATCCTCGACGAACCGACCGCGATGCTGACCGCGCGCGAGGTCGAGCTGCTGTTCGAGCAGATCGACCGGCTGAAGGCGCGCGGCGTGGCGATCGTCTACATCTCGCACCGGCTCGAGGAACTCGCGCGCGTCGCCGAGCGCGTCGCGGTGCTGCGCGACGGCCGGCTCGTGCACGTCGGCGACATGGCCGCGACGACGTCCGACGGCCTCGTCACGCTGATGGTCGGGCGCGAGATCGGCGAGCACATCGATCTCGGCGCGCGCCGGATCGGCGCGCCGCGGCTCGTCGTGTCGGGCATGACGCGCGGCACGGCCGTGCAGGACGTGTCGCTGGAGGTCCGCTCGGGCGAAATCTTCGGCATCTCGGGGCTGATCGGCGCGGGGCGCACCGAATTGCTGCGGCTGATCTACGGCGCGGACACGCCGGATGCCGGGATGATCGCGGTCGGCGATCCGCTGAAGCCGGCGCGCATCGGCTCGCCCGTCGACGCGGTGAAGCACGGCATCGCGCTGATCACCGAGGACCGCAAGGGCGAAGGGTTGCTGCTGTCGCAATCGGTCACGTCGAACGTGTCGCTTGGCCAGCTCGACCGGCTCGCGCGCGGCGGCATCGTCGACACGACGCGCGAGACGGCGCTCGCCGAGCAGCAGATCGACGCGTTGCGGATCCGCACGCACGGCGCCGCGCAGGCGGCGGGCGAACTGTCGGGCGGCAACCAGCAGAAGGTCGTGATCGGCCGCTGGCTCGCGCGCGACATGGGCGTGCTGCTGTTCGACGAGCCGACTCGCGGGATCGACGTCGGCGCCAAGTTCGAGATCTATACGCTGATGGGCGCGCTCGCGCGCGAAGGCCGTGCGCTGGTGGTCGTCTCGAGCGACCTGCGCGAGCTGATGCTGATCTGCGACCGGATCGGCGTGATGTCGGCCGGCCGCATGACCGCCGTGTTCGAACGCGGCAACTGGACCCAGGATGCGCTGCTGGCCGCGGCGTTTGCCGGCTTCGGCCGCGAAGCGCTGCCGCAAGGCGCGCGGCATCCGGATGCGGGAGCGGCGCCGCGCGCGGCTTCCGGCACCTCGACGACAGGACGACAGTCATGACCCAGCCTCCCGTATCCCCGAGCGACGCAGGCGCGCAGCAGACCGTAACGGGGCGCCGCGCGCGCACGCTGTCCGGCACGCGGCTCGGCGTGTCGAACTATCTCGGGCTCGCCGGCGCGCTCGCCGCGATGATCGCGCTGTTCTCGACGCTGAGCTCGCATTTCCTGACCTACGATACATTCAGTACGATCGCGAACCAGATTCCCGATCTCGTCGTGATGTCGGTCGGGATGACCTTCGTGCTGATCATCGCCGGGATCGACCTGTCGGTCGGCTCGGTGCTCGCGCTGGCCGCGTCGATGGTCAGCGTGGCCGCGCTGAAATGGCAGTGGGGCCCGCTGCCGGCCGCGCTGATCGGGATCGCGGTCGCGACCGTGACCGGCTCGCTGACGGGCGCGATCACGGTCGGCTGGCGGATTCCGTCGTTCATCGTGTCGCTCGGCGTGCTCGAGGCCGCGCGCGGCGTCGCGTACCAGCTGACGAATTCGCGCACGGCCTACATCGGCGACGCGTTCGATTTCCTGTCGAACCCGATCGCGCTCGGCATCTCGCCGGCGTTCCTGATCGCGGTCGCGGTGATGATCGCGGCACAGTTCGTGCTGACGCGTACCGTGTTCGGGCGTTATCTCGTCGGGATCGGCACGAACGAGGAGGCGGTGCGGCTTGCCGGGGTTAACCCGCGGCCGTATAAAATCCTCGTATTCGCCCTGATGGGCGCGCTCGCGGGGCTCGCGTCGCTGTTCCAGATTTCGCGGCTCGAGGCCGCCGATCCGAACGCGGGCGTGGGCCTCGAACTGCAGGTGATCGCGGCCGTCGTGATCGGCGGCACGAGCCTGATGGGCGGGCGCGGCTCGGTGATCAGCACGTTCTTCGGCGTATTGATCATCTCCGTGCTGGCCGCGGGGCTGGCGCAAATCGGCGCGAACGAACCGACCAAACGGATCATCACCGGGGCAGTGATCGTGGTGGCAGTCGTGCTCGACACGTATCGCAGCCGGCGCGCGCGCGCCCGGTAGAACTACACAGAAAGCAGACCAGAGAGAAACGGGAAATGGCGACGATCAAGGATGTGGCGGCCATGGCGGGCGTGTCGTTTACGACCGTCTCGCACGTGGTGAACAATTCGCGGCCGGTGTCCGCGGATGTGCGTGCGAAGGTCGAGGGCGCAATCCGCGAGCTGAACTACGTGCCGTCGGCCGTGGCGCGCTCGCTGAAGGCGCGCTCGACGGCAACCATCGGCCTCGTCGTGCCGAACAGCACGAATCCGTACTTCGCGGAGCTTGCACGCGGCATCGAGGACCAATGCGCGGCCAACGGCTATTGCGTGTTCTTCTGCAACTCGGACGACGATCCCGTGAAGCAGCGCAACTATCTGCGCGTGCTGCAGGAAAAGCGCATCGACGGGCTGATCGTCGCGTCGGCCGGCGAGGACGCGGTGCTCGCGCAAACGCTCGCCGACGCGCACGCACCGCTCGTCGTCGTCGACCGCAACATCGAGGGACTCGCGGCCGACCTCGTGCAGATCGACCACGAACGCGGCGCGTACCTGGCGACGCGTCACCTGCTCGAACTCGGGCACGCGAAGATCGGCTGCATCACCGGGCCGACCGACACGGCCGTCAGTGCGATGCGCGTGCACGGCTTCATCCGCGCGATGGCCGAGCGCGGGATCGACATCGTGCCGGGCGCGATCGCGGAAAGCGATTTCTCGTGCCTCGGCGGCTATCACGCGGCATCGCGGCTGTTCGAGTCGGTGCACCCGAGCGCGATTTTCGCGGGCAACGACCTGATGGGCGTCGGCGCGCTGCGCGCGGCGGCCGAGCGCGGAATGCGCGTGCCGGACGATTGCTCGATCATCGGCTTCGACGACATCGAATTTTCCCGCTACACGTATCCGGCGCTGTCGACGGTCGGCCAGTCGGTGCGCGCGCTCGGCGAAATGGCCGCGCAGACGCTGATCGAGCGGATCGGTGGCGGGTCGACGGCCGCGCCGAGCCGGCGCCGCGTCGTGTCGCCGCGCCTCGTGCTGCGCGAATCGACGGCGGTCTACCGCGAACCGGCCGCGCCCGGCGGTCGCGCATGACGGCGCGCGCAGCAGGCGCCGGCCGCGTGACGGTGGTCGGCAGTCTCAACATGGATCTCGTCGTGCGGGCGCCGCGGCTGCCGATGCCGGGCGAAACGCTCGCCGGCCACGCGTACGCGCAGGCCGCCGGCGGCAAGGGCGGCAACCAGGCCGTCGCGGCCGCGCGGCTCGGCGCGCAGGTCGCGATGATCGGCTGCGTCGGCGCGGATGCGCACGGCACGGCGCTGCGGGCCGGCCTCGAAGCCGAGGGGATCGACTGCGCGGGGCTCGCGACGAGCGCGGTGGCGTCGACGGGCGTCGCGCTGATCGTCGTCGACGATGCGAGCCAGAACACGATCGTGATCGTCGCGGGCGGCAACGGCGAAGTCACGACCGGGACGGTGGCGCGGCACGAGGCAGCGCTCGCCGCGACCGACGTGCTGATCTGCCAGCTCGAGACGCCGCCGGACGCGGTGTTCGCGGCGCTGTCGGCCGGGCGCCGGCTGGGGCGCACCGTGATGCTCAATCCGGCGCCGGCGGTCGCGCCGCTGCCGGACGGCTGGCTGCCGCTGGTCGATTACCTGATTCCGAACGAAGTCGAGGCGGCCGCGCTCACCGGGCTGCCGGTGCGCGATCCGGCCGAGGCGGAGCGGGCGGCGCGTGCGCTGCAGGCGGCCGGCGCGCGTAACGTGCTGATCACGCTGGGCGCGCGCGGCGTGCTCGCGCTGACGGCCGACGGGGCGGCGCGCCACTATCCGGCGCCCGTCGTGCAGGCCGTCGACACCACGGCGGCCGGCGATACCTTCATCGGCGGTTTCGCGGCGCGGCTCGCGGCCGGCGTGGACACCCCCACCGCGATCCGCTTCGCGCAACGCGCGGCGGCACTATCGGTCACGCGCGCCGGCGCGCAGCCGTCGATCCCCACCCTCGCCGAACTGGCCGAATAGGGCCTGACCGTTCGTCACGGCCGGTGCCGGCAAGCGCCGGCGGCCGGCCATCCCTTCCTGATTATCCGAATTCGACGTCTGCGCTGCCTTCTCGCGGCGCGGACCTGTCGCGTTTCGTCCCCATCATTCAGTAATCTGTAATGAATTAATGGATTGATGAAAATATTGACATCAATACCATCAAGTTGAGCGCGTGACGGTCGTAAATGCATCGGAGCGAAACATTGTTTCGGAAAACGGGCCTCGCCCGCCCATGACGACGCAACACAGGAAGAATGATGGTGATCGGAAACCTGACCATACGTGCGCGCATCGGTTTGACGATGGCGTTTCTCGCGGTGCTGCTGGGGGTGATCGGCGTACTCGGCGTGTACGGCATGACGCGCTCGAACGATTCGACGCGCGATATTTTCACGAACCAGATGCCGAGCGCGGTCGACGTGGCCATGGCGGAGATGTACGCGGCACGCGAGCGCCTGGCGCTCGATCGCGCCGCGCTGCTGGCCGGCACGCCCGACTCCACCGGCGCGATGGAGCGCAGCCGTACGATGCGCACGCAGTCCGACGCGTGGTGGCAAAAGTACCTCGCGCTGCCGCGCGGCGCGGAGGAAGACCGGCTCGCGCAGGACGTCGCCGCGAAGCGGCAGGCGATGCAGCGCAGTTGCGACGCGTTCGCGAGCGTTGTCGCGACCGGCGACCACGACCGGATCGGCGACGGTGCCAAGCAACTCCAGGTGCTGTACAACGACCTCGCGATCGCGAGCGAAGCGCTGCGCAATTTCCAGTTCACCGACGCGCAGGCGAGCTTCAGCCAGGCGGAATCGATGTACGGCACGCTGCGGATGGTGTCGATCGTCGTGCTGGCGGCCGGTCTGGTCGCCGCGGCACTGTCGTGGCTGACGCTCAGCCGGGCGATCGGCCGTCCGCTCGCGGACGCGCTCGCGCATTTCGACGCGATCGCCGCGGGTGACCTGCGCCGCGCGATCGTCGTGCATCGGCGCGACGAAATGGGCCAGTTGCTCGACGGTCTCGCGAAGATGCGGCGCGGGCTCGTCGACACGGTGCGCACGGTGCGCGGCGGCAGCGAGTCGATCGCGATCGCGGCGCGGCAGATCGCGGCCGGCAACATCGACCTGTCGTCGCGCACGGAAGAACAGGCGTCGGCGCTGCAGGAAACCGCGTCGAGCATGGAGCAACTGACCGGCACCGTGAAGCAGAACGCGGACAATGCGCGCCAGGCAAGCTCGCTGGCCGCGAATGCGTCGGAGATTGCAAACAAGGGCAATACGGTGGTCGGCCAGGTGGTCGGCACGATGGGCGAGATCAACGACAGCTCGGCGAAGATCGCGGACATCATCGCGATCATCGAGGGCATCGCGTTCCAGACCAACATCCTGGCGCTGAACGCGGCGGTGGAAGCGGCACGTGCCGGCGAGGAAGGACGCGGCTTCGCGGTCGTCGCGGGCGAAGTGCGCAGCCTCGCGCAGCGTTCGTCGAGCGCGGCCAAGGAGATCAAGGCGCTGATCGATGCGTCGGTGGAGCGTATCCGCATGGGGTCGACGCTGGTCGACGAAGCGGGGCGCACGATGAGCGACGTGATCGGTGCGGTGCAGCGCGTGACGGACATCATGGGCGAAATCGCGGCCGCGTCGGAAGAGCAGAGCGGCGGCATCGACCAGGTCGCGCGCGCGGTCGCGCAGATGGACGAGGTCACGCAGCAGAACGCCGCGCTCGTCGAGGAAGCGGCGGCGGCCGCGCAATCGCTGGACGAACAGGCCGCGCGTTTGCGCGAAACGGTGTCGGTGTTCCAGATCGCCGACGAAGCGGCGCGGCCGGTGGTCGCCGCTGCCGCACGTCACGCGCCGCGCGTCGTGTCCGCACCGGCTGCCGTTTCGGCGCCGGCACCGGTCGCGGCACGCAACGAGCGCGACGAGCGCGACGCACCGCCGAAGCGCACCGCGCAGCCGGCGCCGGCCCGCAGGCCGGCGGTCGCCCATGCTGCAACCGCACCGGTTGCCGCCGCGGCCGGCGCCGACGACTGGGAAACGTTCTGATTCACGCGCGCCGCGCATCTATCCCCGGCATCTATCCCCATTTGGCAGTACACGAAAACGCCCGCGACATGCGGGCGTCATCGTTTTGGGCGCCGATGGAATGTGACAGCGTGTGTGAACGTTCGTGCGTCGCGGCGTGTTGCATGTGCGCATCCGCGCTTCGGGTATTTCCGGGGAGATGCGAAAAAAATTTGTAACGGCGCGCGCGGCGTGTCATCGCATGCGAGCGCTCGAACGTCTAGGGATGAAGGGGAGAGAGAGGGGTGCCGCGACGACGACGGAGGTGTCCAACGCACGAGACGTTCCGATGCTCGACGAGACGTGGCGGATGCAGTTTATGCGGCTCGGGAGATCGATTGTAAAGCGTCGAAATGTGTTGTCCAAGCGGTGTTGTCGAGAATGACGAACTTCATACGAAGAGTTCGTGAAAAAAAATAAGAAAGGGTTTAGGATGAATTCGAACGCGCTTGCTTCTGCGCAGTCATACGAAGGCAAGCACGTCTTCAGACTCAGGCGAGGGAGGTAGCATGGATATTTACAGCAGCTTCGCGAACCGCTTCGAAAAAACGCGAGAGGAAGAGTTCTCGCTGGAGGAGTACCTCGCGCTCTGCAAGAACGATCCGTCAGCGTACGCCACGGCCGGCGAACGCATGCTGGCTGCAATCGGGGAACCCGAACAAATCGATACCCGCAACGAGCCGCGCCTGTCGCGGATCTTCGCGAACAAGGTTATCAAGGTCTATCCCGCGTTCCGTGAGTTCTACGGAATGGAGGAAGTGATCGAGCAGGTGGTCGCGTATTTCCGCCACGCTGCGCAAGGGCTCGAAGAGAAGAAGCAAATCCTCTACCTGCTTGGCCCGGTTGGCGGCGGCAAGTCGTCGATCGCCGAGCGCCTGAAGCAACTGATGGAACGGGTGCCGTTCTATGCGCTGAAGGGTTCGCCCGTCAACGAATCGCCGCTCGGGCTGTTCGACTACGACGAAGACGGTCCGATCCTCGAGGAGCAATACGGCATTCCGCGCCGTTACCTGAAGAGCATCCTGAGTCCGTGGGCCGTCAAGCGCCTGCACGAATACAACGGCGATATCCGCCAGTTCCGCGTGGTGCGCCGCTATCCGTCGATCCTCCGGCAGATCGGCATCGCGAAGACGGAGCCGGGTGACGAGAACAACCAGGACATCTCGTCGCTCGTCGGCAAGGTCGACATTCGCAAGCTCGAACAGTACGCGCAGGACGATGCCGATGCCTACAGCTACTCGGGCGGCCTGTGCCTCGCCAACCAGGGCTTGCTCGAATTCGTCGAAATGTTCAAGGCGCCGATCAAGGTGCTGCACCCGCTGCTGACCGCCACGCAGGAAGGCAACTTCAAGGGCACCGAAGGATTCGGCGCGATTCCGTTCGACGGCGTGATCCTCGCGCACTCGAACGAGTCGGAGTGGAAGGCGTTCCGCAACAACCGCAACAACGAGGCACTGCTCGACCGGATCTTCGTCGTGAAGGTGCCGTACTGCCTGCGCGTGTCGGAAGAGACGAAGATCTACGAGAAGCTGATCCGCAATTCGTCGCTGGCCGAAGCCGTGTGCGCGCCGGGCACGCTGAAGATGATGTCGCAGTTCTCGGTGCTGTCGCGCCTGCACGAGCCGGAGAATTCGAGCCTGTTCTCGAAGATGCAGGTGTACGACGGCGAAAACCTGAAGGACACCGATCCGAAGGCGAAGTCGTACCAGGAGTATCGCGACTACGCGGGCGTGGACGAAGGGATGACGGGCGTGTCGACACGCTTCGCGTTCAAGATCCTGTCGCGCGTGTTCAACTTCGATTCGAGCGAGGTCGCGGCCAACCCCGTGCACCTGATGTACGTGCTCGAACAGCAGATCGAACGCGAGCAGTTCCCGCCGGAGACGGAACAGAAGTACCTGTCGTTCGTGAAGGACGTGCTCGCGTCGCGCTACGCGGATTTCATCGGCAAGGAGATCCAGACGGCCTACCTCGAATCGTATTCGGAATATGGGCAGAACATCTTCGACCGCTACGTGACGTATGCGGACTTCTGGATCCAGGACCAGGAATTCCGCGATCACGATACGGGCGAGAGCTTCGACCGCGCCGCGCTGAACGCGGAGCTGGAGAAGATCGAGAAGCCGGCCGGGATCAGCAATCCGAAGGATTACCGCAACGAGATCGTGAACTTCGTGTTGCGTGCTCGGGCGGCGAACGCCGGGAAGAACCCGGTGTGGACGAGCTACGAGAAGTTGCGCGTCGTGATCGAGAAGAAGATGTTCTCGAATACCGAGGAACTGTTGCCGGTGATTTCGTTCAACGCGAAGGGATCGGCAGAGGAGCAGCGCAAGCATGAGGACTTTGTGAACCGGATGGTCGCGAAGGGCTATACGCCGAAGCAGGTGAGGCTGCTTTGCGACTGGTACCTGCGCGTGCGCAAGTCGTCATGACGCGCGCGGGTCAGCGCCCGTACGGCGAGTCCGTACGGGCGTCTTCAGAGGCGCCGCCCGCATGACGGCAGACGGCATGCGCGGCGAGTGCCCCGGCAGATCGACTTTCGAGCGGGAGACCGGGAGTGCTTCATCAAATCATCGACCGCAGGCTGGCCGGCAAGAACAAGAGCATCGCCAACCGCGAACGCTTTCTGCGTCGCGTCAAGAACTACATTCGTCGTGCCGTGTCCGATGCGGTGCGCGACCGTAGCATCAAGGATATCCAGAGCACGCAAAGCATCACGATCCCGCGCAAGGACATCGCGGAGCCGAATTTCCGGCACGCGCCGGGCGGGCGTCGCGAATACGTGCACCCGGGCAACGAAGACTACGTGCGCGGCGACAAGATTCCGCGCCCGCAGGGCGGCTCGGGCGGCGGCGGCAGTCAGGCGAGCAACGAGGGCGAAGGGCAGGACGACTTCGTGTTCGAGCTGTCCCGCGACGAATTCATGCAGTACTTCTTCGACGATCTCGAACTGCCGCGCCTCGTGAAGACGCACCTGCTGACGGTGCCGAGCTGGAAGAACGTGCGCGCGGGCTGGTCGGCGGAAGGCACGCCGAACAACATCGACGTCGTGCGCTCGCTCAGGAGCGCGCTTGGCCGGCGCATCGCGCTCGGCTCGCCGCTCGTCAACGAGTTGCGCGAGCTCGAGACCCGGCTCGAGGCGATCAAGAGCGACCCCGAAGACCGCCGCGAGGAAATCGCGACGCTCGAGGCCGAGATCCATCACCTGAAGGGGCGCATCTGGCGGATTCCGTTCATCGATCCGTTCGACCTGCGCTACATCAACCGCGTGAAGCAGCCGCAACCGTCGAGCCAGGCCGTGATGTTCTGCCTGATGGACGTGTCGGGTTCGATGGACGAGCAGCGCAAGGATCTCGCGAAGCGCTTCTTCATCCTGCTGTACCTGTTCCTGAAGCGCAACTACGAGCGCATCGAGGTCGTGTTCATCCGGCACCACACGCGCGCGGAGGAAGTCGACGAGGACACCTTCTTCCATTCGACCGAAAGCGGCGGCACCGTGGTGTCGAGCGCGCTCGAGCTGATGCGCAAGGTGATGAACGAGCGCTACTCGCCGACCGAGTGGAACATCTACGGCGCGCAGGCGTCCGACGGCGACAACTGGACCGACGATTCACCGAAGTGTCGCAAAATCCTGGAAGAGGATATCCTCACCAAGACGCGTTATTTCGCGTATATCCAGGTCGCACCGGAAGAGCAGAACCTGTGGCTGGAGTACGCGCAACTGGCGTTGTCGCAACCGCATCTCGCGATGAAAAAAGTCGAATCGGCTGCCGAGATTTACCCGGTCTTTCGCGAATTGTTCGAAAAGCAGGTGGAAATGTCATGACGACCCGCCATCTGCACAACGAGTCGCGCGGCTACGCGCCGCGCCCTTCCGGCGACGCCCCGGCCGGCCCTGCCGCAACGCAGCAAAGCGGCCGGACCGAACCGGCGCCGCCGGCCGCCGACTTGCCCGGCACCGGGCAGAAGGAAGCGCGTATGAACGTTGCCGAACGCAAGCCGCTGCCGTGCCCGTCCGACTGGACGTTCGAACTGCTCGAGGAATACGACACGCACATCTCGCAGGTCGCCGAGCAATACGAGCTCGACATCTATCCGATCCAGCTCGAACTGATCAGCGCCGAGCAGATGATGGATGCGTATGCGTCGGTCGGGATGCCGGTCAATTATCGCCACTGGTCGTTCGGCAAGCACTTCCTCGCGACCGAGAAGAGCTATCGCCGCGGCCAGATGGGTCTCGCGTACGAAATCGTCATCAACTCGAACCCGTGCATCGCGTATCTGATGGAAGAGAACACGATGACGATGCAGGCGCTCGTCATCGCGCACGCGGCGTACGGGCACAACTCGTTCTTCAAGGGCAACTACCTGTTCCGGCTGTGGACCGACGCGCACGCGATCATCGACTATCTGGTGTACGCGAAGAACTACGTGGCCGAATGCGAGGAACGCTACGGCCTCGATCGCGTCGAGGAACTGCTCGATTCGTGCCATGCGCTGATGAACTACGGCGTCGACCGCTACAAGCGGCCGCAGAAACCGTCGCTGTCGAAGGAGGCCGCGCTGCGGCGCGAGCGCGAGGCGTATCTGCAGTCGCAGGTCAACGAGCTGTGGCGCACGCTGCCGGGCAAGAAGCCCGAACAGATGGAGGAGCAGGAAGAGCGCTATCCGCCCGAGCCGCAGGAGAACCTGCTGTATTTCGCGGAGAAGAACGCGCCGCTGCTCGAACCGTGGGAGCGGGAAGTGATCCGCATCGTGCGCAAGATCGGCCAGTACTTCTATCCGCAGCGGCAGACGCAGGTGATGAACGAAGGCTGGGCGACGTTCTGGCACTACACGCTGCTGAACACGCTGTACAACCAGGGCAAGCTGGAAGACGGCTTCATGATGGAGTTCCTGCATTCGCACAGCAACGTGGTCTATCAGCCGCCCGTCACGAAGCCCTACTACAGCGGGATCAACCCGTATGCGCTCGGCTTCTCGATGATGAGCGACATCCGCCGGATCTGCGAAGCGCCGACGGAAGAAGACTACAAGTGGTTCCCGGAGATCGCGGGCACTCCGTGGCTGCCGGCGATGCACTACGCGATGCGCAACTTCAAGGACGAGAGCTTCATCGCGCAGTACCTGTCGCCGAACCTGATCCGCGAGATGCGGCTCTTTTCGGTGCTCGACGACGACATGCGCGATTCGCTCGAGGTGTCGGCGATCCACGACGAATCCGGCTACCAGTACGTGCGCCAGGCGCTGTCGCGGCAGTACGACATCCATCACCGCGAGCCGAACATCCAGGTCTGGGCCGTCAACACGCGCGGCGACCGCAGCCTCACGCTGCGGCACTTCATGACCGACAACCGCCATCTGTCGAACGACAGCGAGGAAGTGCTCAAGCACATGGCGCGGCTCTGGCAGTTCGACGTGTACCTGGAAAGCGTCGACGAGGCCGGTACCGTGCGCAAGCGCTACGAGTGCCGCTACGTGCCGCCGGAGGTGCGCGTTTGAGTCTCGCCCCGGAATAGTTTGCATCCGACGCCAGCCTCGCGGCTGGCGTTTTCATATGATGAACGCGCGGCAAGAGAAAATTTTTCTACATCCGGACGAACCCGGAAAGCCTCTTACTTTACATTTCGCTAAAATCCCGTAGCGCCGTGCGCCGGAACCGGTGCCACGTGCGACCGCACGCGGCGGCCTCGAGCCGTCTCGCCCAGAAAGTACTCAAAGGAACAGACCAACCCATGGACGTCCAGACCGACCAAGCTGCGCTGTCCGCGCACGACACCCGGCGGCGCGTGTTCGCCATCGTCGGCGCCTCATCGGGCAACCTCGTCGAGTGGTTCGACTTCTACATCTACTCGTTCTGCGCGCTGTACTTCGCGCCGGCGTTCTTCCCGAACGGCAACACGACGACGCAGCTGCTGAACACGGCCGGCGTGTTCGCGGCCGGCTTCCTGATGCGTCCGATCGGCGGCTGGTTGTTCGGCCGCATCGCCGACCGTCACGGCCGCCGCGCGGCGATGATGATCTCGGTGCTGATGATGTGCGGCGGTTCGCTCGTGATCGCGGTGCTGCCGACCTATGCGCAGATCGGCGCGCTCGCGCCGGCGCTGCTGCTGGTCGCGCGGCTGTTCCAGGGGTTGTCGGTGGGCGGCGAATACGGCACCAGCGCGACCTACATGAGCGAGGTCGCGCTGAAGGGGCGTCGCGGCTTCTTCGCGTCGTTCCAGTACGTGACGCTGATCGGCGGCCAGCTGTGCGCGCTGCTGGTGCTGGTGATCCTGCAGCAGACGCTGTCGCATGACGAGCTGAAGGCGTGGGGCTGGCGCATTCCGTTCGTCTGCGGGGCGGCGGCCGCGCTGATCTCGCTGTACCTGCGCAAATCGCTCGACGAGACGTCGACGCGCGCGTCGCGCGACAAGAAGGACGCGGGCACGATCCGCGGCGTGTGGCAGCACAAGGGGGCGTTCTTCACGGTGGTCGGCTTCACGGCCGGCGGCTCGCTGATCTTCTACACGTTCACGACGTACATGCAGAAGTACCTGGTCAACACGGCCGGCATGCATGCGAAGACGGCCAGCAACGTGATGACCGTCGCGTTGCTCGTCTACATGCTGATGCAGCCGGTGTTCGGCGCGCTGTCCGACAGGATCGGCCGCCGCACGTCGATGATCCTGTTCGGCACGTTGGCGGTGATCGGCACGGTGCCGCTGATGCACACGCTGAAGACCGTGACGAGCCCGGTTGCCGCGTTCGTGCTGATCACGATCGCGCTGGCGATCGTCAGCTTCTACACGTCGATCAGCGGCCTGATCAAGGCCGAGATGTTCCCGCCCGAAGTGCGCGCGATGGGCGTCGGCCTGTCGTACGCGGTCGCGAATGCGATCTTCGGCGGCTCGGCCGAGTACGTCGCGCTGTGGTTCAAGTCGATCGGCAGCGAGGAAACCTTCTACTGGTACGTGACGGTGCTGTGCGCGATCTCGCTGATCGTGTCGTGGCGGATGCGCGACCCGAGCAAGGAAGGGTATCTGCGTCACGAGCCGTGATCGGCCGGGCGGCACGGCCGTGAGGCCGGGTTGTCCGCTTCGACCTGCAGTACCCATCAGGACGGCGCTCCGCCACGCAGGCGGCGCGCCGTTTTTTCGTCTGCGCGGTGTTCGATTGGCGCGTGCAAGCGCATCGCGGCACGCGCGATATCGATATCGCAATCGCTTCGTTGTCCGCCGCGGACGATACGCTTATTCTGAACCCGTAGTTCGTGTGACACCTCCTTGACTGGGATTCGCGCCCGCTGCGTGCAGCGGGCGTTTTTTTGCGCATTGCGCGCGTCATCGCGAAACCCGCAGAGCAAAGCACCATTTGTTGGTTCGGAATCGCCGCACGCGCTGATACGTTAGCGGTTTCGCGACGGCACACACAAACATCGCGATGTTCCTCGAACCGGCCGCCGCGCGATCCGCGGCGGCCTACATGACAAATCAGGTCGTGCTCATGAAATTCCACACTCTCGCTACGTGGCTCGTCGGAGCCGCACTCGTCACGGCCGGCACCGTCGCGCACGCGGACCGGCTCGACGACATCAGGAAGGCCGGCGTGCTGCGCGTCGCGACCTTCGACAGCAATCCGCCGTTCGGCTATGTCGACGGCAAGCGCAATCACATCGTCGGCCTCGACGTTGACTATGCGAAGGCACTGGCCGACAAGCTCGGCGTGAAGCTGCAGTTGCAGCCGACCAACCCCGCGAACCGGATTCCGTTCCTGACGTCCGGCAAGGTCGACCTCGTGCTCGCGAACTTCACGATCACCGACGAGCGCGCGAAGCAGGTCGACTTCAGCATTCCGTACTTCTCGTCGGGCCAGCAGTTCCTCGCGAAGAAGGGCGTGCTGAAATCGGTCGGCCAGCTGAACGCGTTGCGCGTCGGCGCGGACAAGGGCACGACCAACGAGATCACGCTGCGTGAGAAATTCCCGAAGGCGACGATCGTCGCGTACGACGACACGCCGTTCGCGTTCGCCGCGCTGCGCGCGGGCAACGTGCAGGCGATCACGCAGGACGGGCCGAAGCTGATCGGCCTGCTCGCGAACGTGCCCGACAAGCAGAACTACGAGATTCCGCCGTTCACGATCTCGAACGACTACATGGGCGTCGGCGTGCCGAAGGGCGAGACGCGCCTGCTCGGTTTCGTGAACGACACGCTGAAGGGACTCGAGGCGAACGGTCGCGCGGGGCAGATCTACGACACGTGGTTCGGGCCGACGACGAAGACGCCGCTCACGCGCATCTACCGGATCGGCGACAAGACCTGAGTCGTGCGCGACGCGCGCCGCGATCGGCTGCCTGCTGGGCCGGTGAGCCGCGATCGCGGCGCTTTTCGTTTTCTTCCAATCCCTTTGATCGCGCGCTTCGCGTCCGCACCACATGCTCGGGTTGGCTCCCAAATATCTGTCCTGGCTCTGGCAGGGCTTCCTGCTGACACTCGGCCTCGCGGCCGCGTCGGCGCTCGCCGCGACCGTCGGCGGGCTGCTGCTCGCCGCGATGCGGCAGGCACACACCACGGCACCGCGCACGGTGGCGGCCGGCTATGTCGTCGCGTTTCGCAACACGCCGCTGCTCGTGCAATTGCTGTTCTGGTATTTCGGCGTCGCGTCGTTGCTGCCCGATACGTGGATCGCGTGGCTGAACGCGCGCCATGCATTGAGCATCGGGCCGTTCACGCTCGCGTGGCCGTCGTTCGAGTTTGTCGCGGGCTGGGTCGGGTTGAGCGCGTATACGGCCGCGTTCATCTGCGGCGAATGCGAAGCCGGCCTGCGCGGCGTGCGCCGCGCCCAGCACGACGCAGCCGCGGCGCTCGGCCTCACCGCGAGGCAGGCGCTGCGCTACGTGGTGCTGCCGCAGGCCGTGCGCATCGCGTTGCCGCCGCTGTTCGGCCAGTACATGAATCTCGTGAAGAACTCGTCGCTCGCGATGGCGATCGGCGTCGCCGAATTGTCGTATGCGTCGCGGCAGGTCGAGACGGAGACGTTCAAGACCTTTGCCGCGTTCGGCGTCGCGACCGTGCTGTACGTCGCGGCGGTGGCCGCGATCGAGGCCGCCGCATACGCTGCCACGCAATGGCGCGATCGGCTCGGGGCGGGGCGCTGACGATGGACTTCTCGCTGCTGCTCGACAACCTGCCGTACCTGCTGATCGGCGCGTTCCCGGATGGCCCGCTCGGCGGCGCCGCGCTGTCGCTCGTGCTCGCGATCGCGTCGGCCATCGCGTCGGCGGTGCTCGGTGTGGCGCTGGGCGTCGCGATGGCGCTCGCGCGCGGCCCGGCGCGCGTGCTGCTGCTCGCGTTCATCGGCTTCTTCCGCGCGATTCCGGTGTTGATGCTGATCTTCTGGACGTACTTCCTGATGCCGATGCTGCTGCACATGGACGTGCCGGGGCGCGCGACGGTCGTGTGCGCGCTGGCGCTGATCGGCGGTGCGTATCTCGCGCATGCGGTGCATGCGGGCATCGTCGCGGCCGGCGACGGACAGTGGCAGGCAGGGCTGTCGCTCGGGCTCACGCGCTGGCAGACGGTGCGCCACGTGCTGCTGCCGCAGGCGATCCGGATCATGACGCCGTCGTTCGTCAACCAGTGGGTCGCGCTCGTGAAGGACACGTCGCTCGCGTATATCGTCGGCGTACCGGAACTGTCGTTCGTCGCGACGCAGGTGAACAACCGGCTGATGGTGTATCCGGCACCGATCTTCCTGTTCGTTGCGGCGCTGTACCTGGTGCTGTGTACGTCGCTCGACAGCGCGGCGCGCGGGTTGTTGTCGCGGCGCCCGCGTGCCGAGCGCCGCGCGCAGGCGACGGCCGAGCGCACGGAACCCGCGCGGTAACCGGGGGGCCGCGAGCCGCGTGCGATGCATGCGGCTGCATGCGGCGCGTTTCCGGTGACGAAGATCGAGGGTCTGCTGCTACCGCAGCGGGCCGCGTCGCCGCT
Organism: Burkholderia sp. 22313; assembly: GCF_052045245.1. Lineage (NCBI taxonomy): Bacteria > Pseudomonadati > Pseudomonadota > Betaproteobacteria > Burkholderiales > Burkholderiaceae > Burkholderia > Burkholderia sp. 22313. Next base: position 113,232 of record NZ_JBQEON010000008.1, on the reverse strand, counting down.
GCTCGAGCGGCGACGGGCGTGATGGTGCTTCAGTGCTTCGTCGCGTCAGTATCAGGACGTGCTGTAGTGCGTATCGAAGACCGAGCGCAGCGTCGACGGGCCGGTCGCGAAGTCGCCCCACAGCGGGCCGTCGTTCTGCGCGAACGCGAACGGTGACGTGCTGATCGACGCGAGGCGGAAGCGCCATTGCGCCGCTTCCTGGCGGAACGCGGTGAGCTGCATGTCGGACAGCCCGGTCTGCGCGTTCGCGAGCGTGACGAGCGGATCGACCGGATCGTTCGCGATGCGCACTTCGAAGTGCAGATGCGGGCCGGTGGCCGCGCCGGTCATCCCGACCGAACCGATACGTTGCCCCTGCTTCACGGTTTCGCCGGTCTTCAGCCCGCGCGCGTAAGCGGACAGGTGTGCGTAGTAGGTCGAATAACCGTCCGCATGATCGACGATCACGTAGTGGCCGTAGCCGCCCGGATCGGTGCCGACGAACGACACGACGCCGTCGGCCGCCGCATTGACGGGCGTGCCGGTCGGCGCGGCGAGATCGACGCCGGTGTGGAACGCCATCGCCTGCGACAGCGGGTGGATGCGTTCGCCGAAGAACGAGCTGATGCGCGTCCACTTGACGGGCATCGTGAACGCGGCCGCTTCGAGCGGCGCGCCGTCGAGCGTGTAGTACGCGCCATGGTCGGCGCCCGGCGCGCGGAACCAGAGCGCGCCGAAGGTGCGGCCCGCGACGCGCAGTTCGAGCGCGGTGAGGTGCGGCGTGCCGTTGTTCGTGTCGTACGCGAGGCGGTAGTAGTCGCCGCGCTGCGCCGCGGCGCTCATCGCGACCTTGCCGGTGACGAGATCGCCGAGCTGGATGCGCACTTCGGGCGGCACGTCGAGACGGTTCAGCGTATCGGACAGCGTGAGCTCGATGTCGCCCGCGCGCATCCCGTGCTGGTGTTCGGGCGCAGCGAACTGGAACAGGCTCGCGTAGCCCAGCATGTCGTTGCGGTGCGCGCTGAGCGGCGCGAACAGGCCCGGCTGCGGGTTGCGATCGCCGCGCTCATTGAGTTCGTTGCGCTCGCCGAGCGTGCGCGCGAGTTCGCTCGTCACGAAATGCTGCGCGGTGGGAAACGGCGTATCGGACAGCACGCGCTGCGGCAGCGCGGCCGTGCCCGAATCGACGGCGCCCGGCAGTTGCGACACGGCCGGCAGCGCGGCGGCCAGACCGAAGGCGGCGAGGGCGCCGAGCACGGCGGCCGGCACGAGCGCGCGCACGAGGCGCTGCGCGCGGCCGGGCGCGAAAGCATCAGGGGTTGCGGCAGACTTGACCAAAGGTGTCCACATCCAGGAAAGCGGTTCAAAGAGGTGTGGGCAGGAGCCATCGGCGGCACATCCGTCGAGGAGCGACGGGGCGGGCGACGGGCGTGCAACAAAACAGGCCCCGCCAGGGGCCTGTGTCGTTTCCGTTCGACCCAACTCGCGGGCAGGCCCGCTTCGAACGGCGGCGTGAACTTGCCGGGTCGAACCCGGATTATCACGAAGACGCTAAAGAAAGATGACAGCGTCAGTCTACCGATGTTCCGCGAAACGTTAAAAATTTTAAAGAGGGTCGGCGCACTCGTTTCGCACTGCGGTAAATCGGGTTAAATCAGCATTTATTGCGCGACATTTCGTCAGACAGGCAATTTTTGCGCACGTCCGCGCGCACGCAACGCAGGGGAAGTTCTGACCGCGTCGAACCCGGCGTCGAGCATCGCTTCCGCGTCGTTCCACCGATTGCCGCGCAAGCGGTTGGTCCAGATCATCGACGCGAACACGCCTTCGAGCAGCGACACGAGATACACCGCGGCGAGGTGCACGTCGAGCTCGGCGGCGAGTTCGCCGGCCGCGATAGCGCGGCGCAGCAGTGCCTTCGTGATGCGCAGCATCTGCAGCTCCAGCAGCATCCGGCGCCGTTGCAGCGCGCCGTTCTCCTCGCTCTGCTCGCACTTCGTATAGAGGATCACGAGCACGCGCTGCATCGCGCCCGGCTCGCCGCATTGCTGCAGGTAGTGTGACGCCGCGCGGCGCAGCGTCGCGAACGCGGGCAGGTGGTCGACCGCGTCGAACCCTTCCGACGTGCGCGCGAACGCACGGTCACACAGCGCGAGACACACTTCCATCTTGTTGCGGTAGTGGCCGTACACGGCGCCTCGCGACATCCCGGCGGCCTCGGCGAGGTCCGCCATCGCGGTTTGCGCGACGCCTTTTTCGAGCAGCACGAGCTCGGCGGCGTCGAGGATCCGGTGCTTGATGGCGAGCGATTCTTCCCGGGTCTTGCGGGCCATGACGTGAATTTCCTTACAGTTCGCTGTCGCTTTATTGAGACAGTATGACGGGCAGCTTGCAAACGCATTTAATTAATCAGTCGTGACTGATTATAATCGGCCACCCTGAGCCGCCGCATTGTATCGGCGGCGAACGATCCGAGGTCACACATGAATAACAAACGCTCCCTGGGGCGCCGCCTTCGGCTGGCGCCGTTCGCGCTCGCGGCCGTGCTGGCCGTGACCGGATGCGGAAAGGGCGAACAAGACAAGGCGCCGGAGGCCGTTCAGAACGCGACGGTCGTGACGGTGCGGCCGACGGCCGTGCCGATGACCGTCGAATTGCCGGGCCGGCTCGACGCGTACCGGCAGGCGGAAGTGCGCGCGCGGGTCGCGGGCATCGTGACCGCGCGGACTTACGACGAAGGGCAGGAAGTGAAGCAGGGCGCGGTGCTGTTCCGCATCGATCCCGCACCGCTGAAGGCCGCGCGCGACGCCGCGCAGGGCGCGCTCGCGAAGGCGCAGGCCGCCGCGCTCGCGGCGAGCGACAAGCGCCGCCGTTACGACGACCTGGTGCGCGATCGCGCGGTCAGCGAGCGCGATCACACCGAGGCCGTCGCCGGCGACACGCAGGCGAAGGCCGACGTCGCGTCCGCGAAGGCCGAACTCGCCCGCGCACAACTGCAGCTCGACTATGCGACCGTCACCGCACCGATCGCGGGGCGCGCGCGGCGGGCGCTCGTCACCGAAGGCGCACTCGTCGGCCAGGACCAGGCGACGCCGCTCACGACCGTCGAGCAGCTCGATCCGATCTACGTGAATTTCTCGCAGCCGGCGGCCGACGTCGACGCGTTGCGCCGCGCGGTGAAGAGCGGGCGCGCGACGGGCATCGCGCAGCACGACGTCACGGTGACGCTGCTGCGCGCCGACGGCACCGCGTATCCGCTGAAGGGCAAGCTGCTGTTCAGCGATCTCGCGGTCGACCCGACCACCGACACGGTCGCGATGCGCGCGCTGTTTCCGAACCCCGAGCGCGAGCTGCTGCCCGGCGCGTATGTGCGGATCGCGCTCGACGCGGCGGTCGACCAGCGCGCGATCCTCGTGCCGCGCGATGCGCTGCTGCGCACCGCCGATCGCACGTCGGTGCGCGTGGTCGGCACGAACGGCAAGGTGAAGGACGTCGAAGTCGTCGCCGACCGGATGAGCGGCCGCGACTGGCGCATCACGCGCGGCCTCGCCGGCGGCGAGCGCGTGATCGTCGACAACGCCGCGCAGTTCGCGCCCGATACCGCCGTCAAGCCCGTCGAGCAGGCAACGCCGACGAAGGCCGCGTCACCGGCGGCCGCCCGTCAAACCTGACCGGTTCACCTAGACCAACATGGCACGCTTCTTCATCGATCGCCCCGTCTTCGCGTGGGTGATCGCACTCTTCATCATGCTCGGCGGCGCGTTCGCGATTCGCGCGCTGCCGGTTGCGCAGTACCCGGACATCGCACCGCCCGTCGTCAGCATCTATGCGACCTATCCGGGCGCGTCCGCGCAGGTCGTCGAGGAATCGGTGACCGCGCTGATCGAGCGCGAGATGAACGGCGCGCCGGGGCTGCTGTATACGTCCGCGACGAGCAGCGCCGGGATGGCATCGCTCTACCTGACGTTCAAGCAGGGCGTCAACGCCGATCTCGCGGCCGTCGAAGTGCAGAACCGGCTGAAGACGGTCGAGGCGCGGCTGCCCGAACCGGTGCGGCGCGACGGCATCCAGGTCGAGAAGGCCGCGGACAATATCCAGCTCGTCGTGTCGCTGACGTCGGACGACGGCCGGATGAGCGCCGTGCAGCTCGGCGAATATGCGTCGGCGAACGTGGTGCAGGCGCTGCGCCGCGTCGACGGGGTCGGCCGGGTGCAGTTCTGGGGCGCCGAGTATGCGATGCGGATCTGGCCCGACCCGGTGAAGATGGCCGGGCATGGCCTCACCGCATCGGACATCGCGACGGCCGTGCGCGCGCATAACGCGCGCGTGACGGTCGGCGACATCGGTCGCGGCGCGGTGCCGGACAGCGCGCCGATCGCGGCGACGGTGTTCGCCGATGCGCCGCTGAAAACGCCGGCCGATTTCGGCGCGATCGCGCTGCGCACGCAGCCGGACGGCGCCGCGCTCTATCTGCGCGATGTCGCGCGCGTCGAATTCGGCGGCAACGACTACAACTATCCGTCGTACGTGAACGGCAAGATCGCGACCGGCATGGGCATCAAGCTCGCGCCGGGCTCGAACGCGGTAGCCACCGAGATGCGCGTGCGCGCGGCGATGGACGAGCTGTCCGCGTATTTCCCGCCCGGCGTGAAGTATCAGATTCCGTACGAGACGTCGTCGTTCGTGCGCGTATCGATGAACAAGGTCGTCACGACGCTGATCGAGGCCGGCGTGCTGGTGTTCCTCGTGATGTTCCTGTTCATGCAGAACCTGCGCGCGACGCTGATTCCCACGCTCGTCGTGCCGGTCGCGCTCGCGGGCACGTTCGGCGTGATGTACGCGGCCGGCTTCTCGATCAACGTGCTGACGATGTTCGGGATGGTGCTCGCGATCGGCATCCTGGTCGACGATGCGATCGTCGTCGTCGAGAACGTCGAGCGGCTGATGGTCGAGGAGGGGCTCGGGCCCTACGATGCGACCGTCAAGGCGATGACGCAGATCAGCGGCGCGATCGTCGGCATCACGGTCGTGCTGACGTCGGTGTTCGTGCCGATGGCGTTCTTCGGCGGCGCGGTGGGCAACATCTACCGGCAGTTCGCGCTGGCGCTCGCGGTGTCGATCGGCTTCTCGGCGTTCCTCGCATTGTCGCTGACGCCCGCGCTGTGCGCGACGCTGCTCAAGCCGGTGTCCGGCGACCATCACGAGAAGCGTGGCTTTTTCGGCGGGTTCAACCGCTTCGTCGCGCGTTCGACACAGCGGTATGCGACGCGCGTCGGCGCGATGCTGAAGAAACCGCTGCGCTGGCTCGTCGTGTACGGCGTGCTGACCGCGGCCGCCGCGCTGATGCTCACGCAACTGCCGACCGCGTTCCTGCCCGACGAGGACCAGGGCAACTTCATGGTGATGGTGATCCGGCCGCAGGGCACGCCGCTCGCGGAAACGATGCAGAGCGTGCGGGAGGTCGAATCGACTATTCGGCACGACGAGCCGGCCGCGTACACGTTCGCGCTCGGCGGCTTCAACCTGTACGGCGAAGGGCCGAATGGCGGGATGATCTTCGTCACGCTGAAGAACTGGAAGGAACGCAAGGCCGAGCGGGACCACGTGCAGTCGATCGTCGCGCGCATCAACGCACACTTTGCGGGCACGGCGAACACCACGGTGTTCGCGATGAACTCGCCGGCGCTGCCCGATCTCGGCTCGACGAGCGGCTTCGACTTCCGGCTGCAGAACCGCGGCGGGCTCGACTACGCGGCATTCAGCGCCGCGCGCGAGCAGCTGCTTGCCGCAGGCGGCAAGGATCCGGCACTGACCGACGTGATGTTCGCCGGCACGCAGGACGCGCCGCAGCTGAAGCTCGACATCGATCGCGCGAAGGCGTCGGCGCTCGGCGTGTCGATGGACGAGATCAACACGACGCTCGCGGTGATGTTCGGCTCCGACTATCTCGGCGACTTCATGCACGGCACGCAGGTGCGCCGCGTGGTCGTGCAGGCCGACGGGCCGCACCGGCTCGATCCGGACGACGTAAAGAAGCTGCGCGTGCGCAACGCGCGCGGCGAGATGGTGCCGCTCGCGGCGTTCGCGACGCTGCACTGGACGCTCGGGCCGCCGCAGCTCACGCGCTACAACGGCTATCCGTCGTTCACGATCAACGGCTCGGCCGCGCCGGGGCACAGCAGCGGCGAAGCGATGACCGCGATCGAGCGGCTCGCCGCGAAGCTGCCGGCCGGCATCGGCCATTCGTGGTCGGGGCAGTCGTTCGAGGAGCGGCTGTCGGGCGCGCAGGCGCCGATGCTGTTCGCGCTGTCGGTGCTCGTCGTGTTCCTCGCGCTCGCGGCGCTGTACGAAAGCTGGTCGATCCCGTTCGCGGTGATGCTGGTGGTGCCGCTCGGCGTAATCGGTGCGGTGCTCGGCGTCACGCTGCGCGCGATGCCGAACGACATCTATTTCAAGGTGGGGCTGATCGCGACGATCGGGTTGTCCGCGAAAAACGCGATCCTGATCGTCGAAGTCGCGAAGGACCTGGTCGCGCAGCGCATGCCGCTCGTCGACGCCGCGCTCGAGGCCGCGCGGCTGCGGCTGCGGCCGATCGTGATGACGTCGCTCGCGTTCGGCGTCGGCGTGCTGCCGCTCGCGTTCGCGTCGGGCGCCGCGTCCGGCGCGCAGATGGCGATCGGCACCGGCGTGCTCGGCGGCGTGATCACGGCGACGGTGCTCGCGGTGTTCCTCGTCCCGCTGTTTTTCGTGATCGTCGACCGCCTGTTCGACGTCGGCCCGCGCCGGCGCGGCGGCACGCGGCCGGCGACGATGGAGGGTTCGCAGTGATGTTTGCGTTGAATGCACGCGCCGTGCCGAGGGGTCGAATCGCGCTGGCCGCCGCACTCGGGTTCGCGCTTGCGGGCTGCTCGCTCGCGCCGCGTTACGAGCGGCCGGCGGCGCCGGTGCCGGCCAGCTATGCGCCGGTCGATGGCGGGACGGAGCAGGGTGTCGAACCGGCTGCGTTTGCGTCCGCCGATGCCGCGCGGCTCGACGACTGGCGCACGTATTTCACCGATCCGGCGCTGCAGGCATGGATCGACGCGGCGCTCGCGAACAACCGCGACCTGCGGATCGCGGCCGGCCGGCTCGACGAAGCGCGCGCGCTGTACGGCGTGCAGCGTGCGGACCTGATGCCGGCGGTCGACGCGAACCTCGGCTACGAGCGCACCCGCCAGTACGATCCGGTCGTGCGCGAAAGCGCGGTGAGCGGGCTGTATCGCGCGGGCGCCGGCATCAGCGCATACGAGCTCGATCTGTTCGGCCGCGTGCGCAACCTGTCCGATGCGGCGCTCGCCGAATATTTCGCGACGTCAGACGCGCAGCGCACGGTGCGCATCGGCGTGATTGCCGAAGTGGCCGGCGCGTACGTGTCGGAGCGTTCGTTGCACGCGCAACTGGCGCTCGCTCAGCGCACGCTCGATGCGCGCGAGCGCATCGCGTCGCTCACGCAGCGCCGCCATGCGGCCGGCACGAGCGATGCGATCGAGCTGCGCTCGGCCGAGATGCTCGTTGCATCGGCGCGGGCATCGCAGGCCGCGCTGCAGCGCGAACATGCGCAGGCGGTGCGCGCGCTGCAATTGCTCGCCGGCGATTTCGCGCGCACCGTGCCGGCCGACGGCACCGCGCTCGACATGCTCGCGATCGCGCCGGTGGCGCCCGGCGCGCCGAGCGCGTTGCTCGAACGGCGGCCGGACATCCGGCAGGCCGAGTCGCGGCTCAAGGCCGCGAACGCGCAGATCGGCGCCGCGCGTGCGGCGTTTTTCCCGCGCATCGCGCTGACGACCGACTACGGTTCGGTCAGCGACGCGTTTTCGACCCTGTTCGCAAGCGGCACGAGCGTGTGGACGTTCGCGCCGCGCATCACGCTGCCGCTCTTCGCGGGCGGCCGCAATCGCGCGAACCTCGACGTCGCGAACGCGCGCAAGCACATCGCGGTCGCCGAATATGAGAAGGCCGTGCAGACCGCGTTCCGCGAAGTGGCCGACGCATTCGCGGCGCGCGACTGGATCGAGCGCCAGCTCGCCGCACAGCAGGACGTGTACGCGGCCGACGGCGCGCGGCTGAAGCTCGCCGAGCGTCGCTATGCGGGCGGCGTCGCGACCTATCTCGAACTGCTCGACGCGCAGCGCAGCACGTACGAGTCGGGGCAGGAACTGATCCGTCTCAAGGCGCTGAAGCTCGCGAACGCGATTGCGCTGTATCGCGCGCTCGGCGGAGGCTGGACGCCGGCTGCGGCGGGGGAGGCTGCAGCGTGATGGCTTAGCCGGGCCCCGCTACGTGGTGGCGNCCACCCCGGTCGGCATGGCTTCTGCCGGGCCGCTGGCCGTGCTGGACGATGCGTGCATGTGCGCGTCGTCGCCCCCCTGTTTTTCCTCCCGCTGTCGAGCCGAAGGGCCAGCTTCTACGCTTCGACCCGACACGCATCCCGGCGACCAATCGCGTCGCCGATGGCCGCGGAGCCGGCCTGGTTTCCTCCTTGTTCGATTCGATCCCGTGCGCCGGATGTCGCACGGGCGTGCGGCTTTTGCACGCGGCTTTTAAACCTGGATTGACGATTCGATTAATTCCCGTATCGGAAATAATAAGAGGCGACAAAGTGTCGCGGTAAAACGTTTGTGTGTATCGCGCAATCGTTTGCGCGAGAAATTCGATGCGTCTGAAATTGCTCGTTAATTTCCTCCCAGTTGAAAATCATTGAATGCTTTCGTTGCGGTCGGACAACGATGGCGGGATCGAGCAGAATTTTGTCTTTTCCAATGGGTGATCCGGCAAAGCCAATCCCACCAAGGAGGTGGCCGGATTATGGCAATCATGGAAAGGAAAATATCTTTAATTTTCAGTTGGTTCCATGGAAGGGAAAGGGATTGCCAATGAAAATATCCGGATTGGAAATTCTCTGGAAAGAGTGGATTTGAAAGTGCGTAAAAAATGAATTGTCATTGCCGATTTGACAATGCTTTACAGAATTCTTTCATTCCTATCTCGATAATGCGGCCTCGTGACGGACGGAAGCCAACCACACGCTGCTTTTGTATCCGCCACGTCCGCCATTCCCATTGCAATTCTCACGGAAAACGTCATGAAGAAATCCCTCCTGACCGCTGTCGCACTCGCAGCCCTGTCCACCTCGGCCTTCGCAGAGGGCACGGGCACGATCAACTTCACGGGCGAGATCGTCGCGGGCGCATGCGGCATCGATTCGGGCTCGGTCAACCAGACCGTGAACCTCGGCAAGGTGCCGACGCACACGTTCAAGCAGGCGGGCGACAAGTCCACGCCGGCCAACTTCGACATCAAGCTGACCGACTGCGACACGAGCATCGCGCAGAACGCGTACTTCACGTTCACGGGCACGTCGAGCGCCGGCCAGCCGAAGCTGCTCGCGACGATCGGCTCGGCGACCAACGTCGGCATCCGCCTGCAGGCAGCGTCGGGCGAGTACCTCGACAACGGCGCCGAGCAGAAGGCACCGACCGTGCTGCAGAACGGCACGAACGTCGCCCGCTTCGCGGCCATGTACGAAGCGACGGCAGCCGGCGTGACGCCGGGTACCGCCGACGGCGTCGCGAACTTCACGGTCCGCTACCAGTAAGCGTCCCTGCCGGAGAAGGGGTGCGCGCACCCTTTCTCCCGCCTCGTTTCCTTCCCGCTCCTTCTTCCCTGGATTTCCGGTAGCGCCGCGTGCGAATCAGACATTCCTTCCTTTGTGCCTCCGTGCTGGTCGTCGGCAGCCCGAGCCATGCGACGGAATTCAATGCGTCGTTCCTCGATATCGACGGCACGCGCAACGTCGACCTGTCGCAGTTCTCGCAGGCCGACTTCACGCTGCCGGGCGAGTACATGCTCGACGTGCAGGTCAACGACCTGTTCTACGGGCTGCAGGCCATCCAGTTCATCGCGCTCGACGCATCCGGCGCGGGCATGCCGTGCCTGCCACCGGAACTCGTCGCGCAGTTCGGGCTGAAGCCGTCGCTCGCGAAGGATTTGCCGCGCTTCCAGGGCGGACGTTGCGTCGACCTCGGCGCGATCGAGGGCGCGACCGTGCGTTACCTGAAGAGCGACGGGCGGCTCAAGATCACGATTCCGCAGGCCGCGCTCGAATTCACCGATGCGACCTACTTGCCGCCGGAGCGCTGGTCCGAGGGGATTCCGGGCGCGCTGCTCGACTATCGCGTGATTGCCAACACGAACCGCAACTTCGGTGCGGGCGGCGGGCAGACGAATTCGATCCAGGCCTACGGCACGATCGGCGCGAACTGGGACGCATGGCGCCTGCGCGGCGACTACCAGGCGCAATCGAACGTGGGCAACACGGCGTACGCGGACCGCACGTTCCGCTTCAGCCGGCTCTACGCGTTTCGCGCGTTGCCGTCGATCCAGTCGACGGTGACGTTCGGCGACGATTACCTGAGCTCGGACATTTTCGACACGTTCGCGCTGACGGGCGCGTCGATCCGCAGCGACGACCGCATGTTGCCACCGTCGCTGCGCGGCTACGCGCCGCTGATCTCGGGCGTCGCGCGCAGCAACGCGACCGTGACCGTGTCGCAGGCGGGCCGCGTGCTGTACGTGACGCGCGTGTCGCCGGGCGCATTCGCGCTGCAGAACATCAACACGAGCGTGCAGGGCACGCTCGACGTCGCGGTCGAGGAAGAGGACGGCAGCGTGCAGCGCTTCCAGGTGACGACGGCCGCCGTGCCGTTCCTCGCGCGCACCGGACAGTTCCGCTACAAGGCCGCCGTCGGCAAGCCGCGGCAGTTCGGCGGCGCCGGCATCACGCCGTTCTTCGGCTTCGGCGAAGCCGCGTATGGCTTGCCGTTCGACATCACGATTTACGGCGGCTTCATCGCCGCGTCGGGCTATACGTCGATCGCACTGGGCGTCGGCCGCGATTTCGGCACATTCGGCGCGGTATCGGCCGACGTCACGCATGCGCGCGCACGCCTGTGGTGGAACGGCACGACGCGCAACGGCAATTCGTATCGCATCAACTATTCGAAGCACTTCGACGGGCTCGACGCGGACGTGCGCTTCTTCGGCTATCGCTTCTCCGAGCGCGAGTACACCAACTTCGCGCAGTTCTCGGGCGATCCCACCGCGTATGGCCTCGCCAACAGCAAGCAGCGCTACTCGGCGACGATGTCCAAGCGCTTCGGCGACACGTCGACGTATTTTTCGTACGACCAGACGACCTACTGGGCCCGTGCGTCGGAACAGCGTGTCGGCCTCACGCTGACGCGCGCGTTCTCGATCGGCGCGCTGCGCAACCTGAACGTCAGCGTGTCGGCCTTCCGCACGCAGAGCGCGGGCGCGAGCGGCAACCAGTTCTCGGTGACCGCGACGCTGCCGATCGGCGGCCGCCACACCGTCACGTCGAACCTGACGACGGGCAGCGGCAGCACGAGCGTGAACGCGGGCTACATCTATGACGAACCGGCCGGCCGCACCTATCAGGTCAATGCGGGCGCGACCGACGGCCGCCCATCGGCGAACGCGAGCTTCCGCCAGCGCACGTCGACGTACCAGCTGACCGCGCAGGCCTCGACGCTCGCCAACGCGTATGCGGCCGCGTCGCTCGAAGTCGACGGCTCGTTCGTCGCGACGCAGTACGGCGTATCCGCGCACGCGAACGGCAACGCGGGCGATACGCGCCTGCTGGTGTCGACCGACGGCGTGCCCGACGTGCCGCTGTCCGGCACGCTCACGCATACCGACTCGCGCGGCTATGCGGTGCTCGACGGCCTCTCGCCGTACAACGTGTACGACGCCACCGTCAACGTCGAGAAGCTGCCGCTCGAAGTGCAAGTGTCGAACCCGATCCAGCGCATGGTGCTGACCGACGGTGCGATCGGCTTCGCGACGTTCTCCGCCGCGCGCGGCAGCAACCTGTACCTGACGCTGACCGACGCGGCCGGCAAGCCGCTGCCGTTCGGCGCCTCGGTGCAGGACGCGGCGAACGGCAAGGCGCTCGGCATCGTCGGCGAGGGCGGTGCGGCGTTCCTGACCCAGGTGCAGCCGAAATCGGCGCTCGCGGTGCGGGCGGGCGAACGCACGCTGTGCACGGTGGACGCACTGCCGAACCCGCTTCAACTCGAAGGCACGCCGATTCCGGTGACGTGCCAGGCGCCGGGCGAGTCGCATGCAGCGGCCGCTCGCGTCGAACGATGACTCTCACGGATCCAGCGATGAACCCAGCTTTCTCCCTTTCCTTCTTGCGTCGCACGTCGTGCGTGCTGACCGCGGCAGGCGCGTTGCTTGCCGGCGCCGGCGCCGCGCACGCGGCGATCGTGCCGGACCGCACGCGCGTGATCTTCAACGAAGGCGAACAGGCCGCGATCGTCACGATCACCAACAAGAGCACGACGTACCCGTATCTCGTGCAGTCGTGGCTCGAGGACACGCACGGCAACAAGATCACGTCGCCGCTGATGGTCGTGCCGCCGCTGCAGCGCATCGAGGCGAACGAGCGCAACGTGCTGCGGATCGCGAAGCTGCCCGGCGCCGCGCTGCCGGCCGATCGCGAATCGGTGTTCTACCTGAACATCCGCGAAGTGCCGCCGAAGACCGACACGCCGAACACGCTGCAGATCGCGTTGCATACGCAGATGAAGCTGTTCTACCGGCCGAAGGGCGTGCAGCCGGCGCGCGACGAGGACTGGACGCTGCCGATGACGCTGCGCGTCGACGCGGCCGCGCACAAGCTCGTGTTCGACAACCCGACGCCGTATCACGTGACGGTGGTCGACGTGAGCGCGGGCGCGCGGAAGACCCCGGTGCCGATCGAGCCGGTGATGGTGAACCCGATGGGCACGGCCGACGTGCCGTTCAAGGCCGCGGCGCCGTCGACGCTGTTCGTCACGCATATCGACGATTACGGCGGCCAGGTGGCGGTCGAGTATGCGTGCGACGCGGGTGCGTGCAAGAGCGTGAAGCCATGAGCGGCGCGCGACGAAATGAAAGCGCGGCAAGGATGCCCGCGTGGCTCAAGTGGTGCGTGCTCGGGCTGTTCGTCGTGCTGGCGCAACCGGTCTGGGCCGTGCGCTGCGTCGCGAATGGCGGCGGCACGATGCTGACGGAAGCGATCGGCAACGTCGCGTCCTATCCGACCGACGCACCGGACGGCTACGTGATCTGGGTGTCGCCGCCGCGCACGACGACGGGGTACTGCTACAAGGATCTCGGCGGCGACATGAAGACGTTCGGCGAGTGGATCTATTTCTACGCGAACCCCGAAAAGCAGAATCCCGCCGCATGGGGGCTCGAGATCGGCATCCGTTACCAGGGGCAGGATTATTTCGGCCGCAGCAGCCAGCCGGGCGACGGCGTGCAGACGAATACGTATGTGCAGCCTTGTGCGTTGAGCGACGCCGCGGTCAAGGCCGGACGTTGCGAGAAATTTCCGCTGAGCATCACCTATCAGGTCGTGATTCGCAAGCGCGGCAACTGGGTGCAGCCCCCGTCCGACATTTACGCCGTGTTCCAGTTCGACGGCAAGGGCGGGCTGAACTACATCAACCCCAGCTTTCGCTACAAGCTGAGCGGCCTGCGCAACCTGAAGCCGACGCCATGCTTCGTCGACGTGCTGGTGACGCCCGAACCCGGCGTCGTCAACTTCGGCCAGGTGCAGGCGGTGGCTAACGGCTTCATGCCGGCGGTGCCGCGCAAGCGCTTCTCGTTGTCGTTGACCAAGAAATGCAGCGTCGCGGTGCGGGTCGACGGCTATTTCGAAACGAGTTTTCCGGTCCGGAACGGCTTGCTGGTACCGGCGAAGGACAGCAATTTCGGGATCGGCATCGAGGACAGCCAGGGCAAGGCGATTCCGTTCAACCAGCAGTTCGCGCTCGCGCAGCTTGCGCCCAGCGTGATGAATCAAAGCGTGTTGATGGATGCGGTGCTGAAGTCGTTCGGCTCGCCCAGGATCGGGCGTTTCGATGCGACCGCAACGATCCGGTTGTTCATCTATTGACGTGACGCGCGCGTGCGCAACCGGGCGCACCGCACGCAGGACATGAAAAAAGCGCCGACATGCCGGCGCTTGTCTTCCTGACTCGCCGCGATGCTCAACGCACCCAGCGACAGACCTTGTGATGATGGTGCTCGAAGTGGCACACGCGGTGCGGATGCGCTTCGGCGATGGCCGGCACGAGCACGGCGGCGGCGACGGCGGCCGCGGTGAGGGTTTTCAGTAGCGTCTTCATGTCGAGGTCCTGTCGTTCAGTATCGGGTCACGGGAAGGGAAAGGCATTACCACTGCGGCCGTTGGTCGTCGCGGCGATCGTCGCGATGGTCGTCGCGATGGTCATCCCGGCGATCGTCATGCCCGCCGGAATGCCGAGCCTCCCAGTCGCGACGTTCCCAGTAGCGATTACCGTCCCAGTAGCGATCGCCATGCCAGCCGATCGTGACCTGGGCCGGGCCCGCCGGATACGCGACACACCCGGTCAGCATCACGCTCGACAGCGCGCCGATCATGACAGCGGATAACACGATGGATTTCATGGTTGTTCTCCCTTGGAAACAGCAACCCGATCGTACGAGCCCCCAAAATTTCACGTGGTAAGAAGTTGCTACGGCACATGACGGCCGTACGCATTTCGTCAGGTGTCTGAAAGATCATGCCGTCGCGACGCAAGCCGTGTGCGTCGCTCCAACACGCCGGGCGGCCGCCACGGTGGCGCTTCAACGCTGAATCCGAGGCCGCTTTCCGCGCTCGATGGTTTTCTTTCATGTGGAAAGCTTTGCGCACATCACGGAGCCGCCGCATCCGGCCCCGTCCGCCAAAACATCGATTCCAGCGATTAATCAGACAAATCCTGATGGTCGGAAGGGGTATCACGTAATCGTATTGAGAATGATTTGCGTTTACGTTAGATTGCGCTATCTCGGAATTGGACGGAGCAGATCGATGGCAATGGCGGAAGTGCTCGAACGACCGGCAGCAGCAACGGCAAACCCGTTCCCCGGCCGCTATCCGGACCTGCCGTCGCGCCCCGCGCCGCGTGCGCATCGCGCCGCGGAGGCCCGCGCGCAGGGCGCACTGCTCGACGTGCTGATCGCCCATCGCGCGATGCTCGTCAACGTCGCGCGCGGCTTCGTCGGCTGCGCGAGCCGCGCCGAGGACGTCGTGCACGACGTGTTCGTGAAGCTCGTCGAATTCCCGAACCAGGATGCGGTGCGCCAGCCGGTCGCGTACGTGACGCGGATGGTGCGCAACGCCTCGATCGACGCGTGCCGCCGGCAAAGCCTCGAGAACGTCTATCACACGGAAGAGGACGACGGCTTCGACGTGCCGTCGCCGGAGCCGACGCCCGAGGCCGCGCTGCTGACGCGCGACACGTTGCGCCGCGTGTGGGCCGCGCTCGACGATCTGCCGGCGCGCAGCCGCGCGGCGTTCGAGATGGTGCGGCTGCGCGAGGAGACGCTGCAGACCGCCGCGCGCGCGCTGAACGTGTCGCAAACGCTGGTGCATTTCATGGTGCGCGACGCGGAGCGGCACTGCGCGGAATGTCTCGACGCGTGCCAGCGCGGCGTCGCGTGCCCGGTGTTTCTCGGCGGCCGCGCGCGACGGCGGTAAAAAAACGCGCCGGCCAATCGTCTTCAAGACAGGAGTGGCCCATTCACCGGTTCGCCGGTTCAACCGTTGAGTCATTCGCCGCTTCGCCTCCTTCAACCGTCTCCCGCCTTTTTTCCGATCATGACGCAAGCCACGACGCCTTCCGCCGACACCGACGACCTGGTCTACACGGTCGTCATCAACGACGAAGAACAGTATTCGATCTGGCCGACGTTCCGGCCCGTGCCGGCCGGCTGGCGCGAGATCGGCGTGCGCGGCCCGAAGGCCGGCTGCCTCGCGCACATCGAGACCGTCTGGACCGACATGCGCCCGGCGAGCCTGCGCCGCGCGATGGACGGCGAGCGCGCATCCCGCGCGTCGTGATCCGCTGCGCCGCGTGTTCGGCGCGCCACCTGAAGAGGACGTTGCATGACCCTGCTTTCGTTGCCGACGCTCGACGACCTGCGGATCGAGCCGGGGCTGCCCACCGTCGTGTCGCCGCGCAGCGCCGACGGCCTGTCGATCGACGCGATCGCGCCGCTCGCACATGCAATCGCGGCCGACACGCTCGAACGAGCGGGCGGTGTGCTGTTCACGGGCTTTCACGTGCCGTCGATCGATGCGTTCCAGCAGTTCGCGGCCTCGTTCGGCGATCCGCTGATCGGTTATGAATACGCGTCGACGCCGCGCAGCCAGGTCGAAGGCGCCGTCTATACGTCGACCGAATACCCGCCGCACCGCGCGATTCCGCTGCACAACGAGCAGTCGTACACGCGCGAGTGGCCGCTGCGGATCTGGTTCCATTGCGCGCTCGCGGCACCGCAGGGCGGCGCGACGCCGATCGCGGACAGCCGCGCCGTCTATCGCGCGCTCGATCCGGCGCTGATCGCGCGCTTCGAGCAGCGCGAGCTGCTGTACGTGCGCAATTTCGGGCAGGGGCTCGACCTGCCGTGGCAACAGTCGTTCGGCACCGGCGAGCCGGCCGAGGTCGAGCGGATGTGCGCGGCGCGCGGCATCGAATGCGCATGGCGCACCGACGACGACGGCGAGCTGCTGTTGCGCACGCGCGAACGGTGTCAGGCCGTCGCGCGCCATCCGCGCACGGGCGAGTGTGTATGGTTCAACCAGGCGAACCTGTTTCACCTGTCCGCGCTCGACGACGACATGCAGGACGCGCTGGTCGACGCGGTCGGGCTCGAGAACGTGCCGCGCAACGTGTACTACGGCGACGGCGCGCCGCTCGAAGCCGACGCGCTCGCGGAAATCCGCGGCGTGCTCGATCGCCAGCGCATCGTGTTCCCGTGGCGGACGGGCGACGTGCTGATGCTCGACAACATGCTGACCGCGCATGCACGCGACCCGTTCGCCGGGCCGCGCAAGGTGGTGGTCGCGATGGCGCAGAGTTACACGGTCCCGCGCGCGACCGGACGGAGGACCGATGACGCGTAGTCCCGCCGCGCTGGCCGCGCGCGGGTTGACGGTGGGTTATCGCGACCATGTCGTGATCGACGGGCTGGACCTGTCGATCGCGGCCGGCCGCGTCACCGCGCTGTGCGGCCCGAACGGCTGCGGCAAGAGCACGCTGCTGCGCACGCTCGCGGGCCTGCAGCCCGCGCGTGCGGGCCACGTCGACGTGAACGGCCAGCCGCTCGCGTCGTTTCGCCGTCGCGCGCTCGCGCGCGAGCTCACGATGCTCGCGCAGTTCAACCAGATTCCGGCGGGGCTGACGGTGCGCGAGCTGGTCGCGTACGGGCGCTACGCGTATGGCGGCTTCCTGCGCGGGCTGTCGCGCGCCGATCATGCGGCGATCGACGAAGCGCTCGACACGAGCGGCCTCGCCGGCGACGCCGAGCGCGACGTCGGCGCGCTGTCGGGCGGCGAGCGCCAGCGCGCGTGGATCGCGATGGCGCTCGCGCAGCAGGCGCCGATCGTGCTGCTCGACGAGCCGACGACCTATCTCGACATCCATCACCAGCTCGACATCCTCGATGCGCTGCGCGCGCTGAATCGTTCGCGCGGGCTGACGATCGTCTGGGTGCTGCATGACCTGAACCAGGCGGCCGCGTACAGCGACGACATCGTGCTGATGCGTGCGGGCCGCCTCGTCGCGCAGGGCTCGCCCGACGCGATGCTGGAGCCGGCGCGGCTGCGCGCGGCGTTCGGCGTCGACATGCTGAAGCTCGCGCATCCGCAGACGGGCGCGCCGATGTGCGTGCCGGCCTACGGGCCGCCGGGCACCGGCACGGTGGATGCGTTCGAGCATGTCGTTGACCGCGCCGTTGACCCGGATATCGCCGTATGACGACGTTCGCGATGCGCAAGCGGCTCGCGGCGAGCGGGCAGGGTGCCGGCGCCGGCCGCCGTGCCGGTGCGATCGCGCTCGGCCTCGTCGTGCTGATCGCGTCGCTGGCGGTGCTGCGCGTCGCACCGGACCTGCGCGTGTGGTGGAACGCCGTGCCGGGCAGCGACGCGGCCGCGCTCGCCGGCGTGTTCCTGTTCGACCTCAACCTGCCGCGCGTCGCGGCCGCGCTCGTCGCGGGCGGCTGTCTCGGCATCGCGGGCGCGCTGTTCCAGTCGCTCACGCGTAATCCGCTCGCGTCGCCCGACCTGCTTGGCGTGACGGGCGGCGCCCAGCTTGGCCTGCTCGCGGCGATGCTGGTGCCGGCGTTGGCCGGTGTCGCGCCGGTGCCGCTGCTGTTCGTGTGCGGGCTGATCGCCGCCGCGCTCGCGCTCGTCGCGGCCGGCGGCTGGCGCGCGACGCCGCTGCGGCTCGTGCTCGCGGGCAGCGTCTGCATGCTGTTGTTCGCGGCGCTGTCGACGCTCGTGCTCGCGTTCTTCGAGCAGAACATCGCGGGCGCCGCGCTGTGGAGCAACGGCAGCCTCTATCAACCGGGCGCGACTGGGCTCACGCTCGCCGCGCGCTGGCTCGTCGCGCCGCTGGTCGCGTTGCCGTTCGTGATCCGGCCGCTGAATCCGCTCGCGCTCGGCGACGACGCGGCGGCCGCGGCCGGCGTGCGCGTCGACGCGGCGCGGCTCGCCGCGACGATCGTCGCGGTCGCGTTCACGAGCGTGGCCGTCAGCATCGCGGGCCCGCTGTCCTATGTCGGGCTCGTCGCGCCGAACCTGCTGCGCCAGGTGCGCGGCGCGCGCGCGGCTCGGCTCGGCGTGCTGGTGCCGCTGTCGGCGCTCGCGGGCGGGGCGCTCGTGCTGGTGACCGACAGCGCGGTGCTCGCGTCGGGTCTCGACGCGACGCTGTCGACCGGCGTGGCGATCGCGCTCGTCGGCACGCCGCTGATGCTCGCGATGATCCGGCGCGGCGCGGCGTGGTCGGGCGTGCTGCATGCGCAAGCCGAACGCGCGACGGGCGGCGGCTCGACACGCATCGTCGGCTGGCTCGAACGGCTCGGCTGGCCGCGGCGCATCGCGCTGTTCGTCGCGGGCGGCGTGCTCGCGGTGTTCGTCGGCGTATCGGCCGGCCCCGAATGGCTGTCGCCCGCGCGCTGGCTCGCGGCGCTGTCGGGCCACGATGCGCTCGGCCGGATGCTGATCGACCTGCGCATGCCGCGGCTCGTGTGCGCGCTCCTCGCGGGCGCGCTGCTGGCCGTGAGCGGCGTCGCGATGCAGAGTGTGGTGCGCAATCCGCTCGCGGGCCCCGAAGTGCTCGGTGTCACGCAGGGCGCGGGGCTCGTCACGTTGTTCGCGTTGTCGACGTGGCCGCTGATGGGCCACGTGACGCTCGCGGCGGCCGCCTTGATCGGCGGTGCGGTGTCGCTCGCGATCACGCTCGCGCTGAATCACCGGCATCGCTACGCACCGCTCGCGGTCGCGCTGACGGGCATCGTGATCGGCGCGCTGTGGACCACGCTCGCGCAGTGGCTGATCACGCAGGAAAGCGTGCAGCCCGCGCGCTTCGTCGTGTGGCTCGTCGGCGGCACTTACGGTCGCAGCTGGGGCGAGGTGTCGATGCTGTTGCCCTGGTGCGTGCTCGCGGTGCCCGTATTCGGATGGCTCGCGCGGCCGCTCGACATGCTCGCGCTCGGCGACGACCAGGCGGCCGCGCTGGGCCTGCCGGTCGCCGCGCTACGGCCGCTCGCGCTGACGATCGCGACGCTCGCCGCGTGCGCGGCCGTCGCGGCGGTCGGCCCGGTCGGCTTCATCGGGCTGATGGCGCCGCACGTCGCGACGATGCTCGGCGCGCGCCGGCATCGCACGCGGCTGTGGCTCGCGGCCGCATGCGGCGCGCTGATTCTCGGTGTTGCCGACCTGGCGGCCCGCACCGTCGTCGCGCCGCGCGAAGTGCCGGCCGGCGTGTTGACCGCGTTGATCGGCGCGCCATACCTGCTCGGGTTGCTGATCCTCGAGGGGCGCCGCGCCCGGCGCGCCGGGCGATGACGCCGATGCTCGACGGCGCATGCGCCACGCGTTTCTCGACGTTCGCGCCCGAGCCGTTGGCCGGGCATCTCGACGTCGTGTGGCTCGGGATGCCGGACGATGCGCCCGCGCCGGAGCGGATCGTCGTGCCGGTCAGCGCGCTGCGCGATCATCGCGCGGCCATGCTCGATGCGATGGTCCGCCACTATGGCGGCGATCCGGATCAGCATGCGCGCGCGCTGATGTCGCAATGGAGCAAGTACTACTTCGGCCGCGCGGCGCCCGCCGGCGTGGTTGCCGCACTGACGCTCGGCCGGCCGCTCGACATGGCGCCCGAGCGCACGTTCGTCGCACTCGACGACGGGATGCCGGCCGCGCTGTATTTCGCGCCGGACGCGCTCGACGCGCCGTGCGATGCACCCGCGCGCCGCTATGCGGGGCTCGTCGCGCATCTCGGCGCGGTGATCGATCTGCTCGCGGCGACGGGCCGCGTCACGCCGCGCGTGCTGTGGAGCAACGCCGGCAACCTGCTCGACTATCTGCTCGACACGTACCGCACGCTACCGTGCGCGGCCGATCCCGTGCGCGATGCGGACTGGCTGTTCGGCGCGTCCTGCGTGCAGGGCGAACCGAACCCGCTGCGCGTGCCGGTGCGCGATGCCGTGCCGCGCTCGCCGCTGCTGCCGACGCCGTTTCGCGCGCGTCGCGTGTGCTGCCTGCGCTATGAAATTCCTGGAGAAACGCAACTGTGTGGAAGCTGCCCCCTGCTATTGACGATGGACGACGCGGCGCTGGCCGGGCAGGACGCGATCCGGTGACGTCGATGACCGCGGTGACGCATGCCGGCCGCCGTCAGGCGCTCGGTGCCCTGGCCGCGCTCGGCGCGGCGTGCTGCGGCGCGTTCGTCGCGCCGGCGGCCGCCATCGCTGCCGCTGCTGCCGACGATGCGCGCGGCGGGCAGGGCAACCCGGCACCGCGGCCGGGCCGCTCACTCGCCGGCAACCCCGTCGTATCGCAGGCGAGCGCGACGATGCCCGCGTGGCCGCGGCGCGTGGTCGCGCTCGACTTCATGTTCGCGGAAAGCGTGATCGCGCTCGACATCGTGCCGGTCGGCATGGCCGATACCGCGTTCTATCCGGGCTGGCTCGGCTATGCGAGCGACCGGCTCGCGCACGTGACCGACATCGGCTCGCGGCAGGAGCCCGGGCTCGAGGCGATCGCCGCGGTGAAGCCCGATCTGATCATCGGCGTCGGCTTCCGCCATGCGCCGATCTTCGCCGCGCTCGACCGGATCGCGCCGACGATCCTGTTCCAGTTCAGCCCGAACGTGTCGGAGGATGGCGTGCCGGTCACGCAGTTCGACTGGATGCGGCAGATCTTCCGGACAATCGGTAGCGTGACCGGACGCGAGGCTCGCGCGCAAGCGGTCGAAGCCCGGCTCGATGCGGGCGTCGCACGCAATGCGCAGCGACTCAGGGCGGCCGGGCGCAGCGGCGAGCGCATCGCGCTGCTGCAGGATCTCGGGCTCCCCGATCGTTACTGGGCCTATACGGGCAACAGCACGTCGGCAGGCCTCGCGCGTGCGCTCGGGCTCGATCCGTGGCCGAAGAAGCCGACGCGGGAAGGCACGGTTTACGTGACGTCCGCCGACTTGCTCCGGCAACGCGATCTTGCCGTGCTGTTCGTCACCGCGACGGGGATGGACACGCCGCTGTCGTCGAAACTCGATTCGCCGGTGTGGCGCTTCGTGCCCGCGCGGCGCGAGCACCGGATCGCGCTCGTCGAGCGGAATATCTGGGGGTTCGGCGGGCCGATGTCGGCGTTGAAACTGGCCGACGTAATGACCGAGACGCTACTGACGCTGCCGGCCGCGCGCTGAACGCGCGAAGGGGCGGCGACGGTGTTCCACCGTGCTTACGCGCTCAGCGCGTCGATCCCGTCCCGCGCGGGCGTCGTATCGCTGACGATCTGCCCGTTGTCGAGCTTCAGCAGGCGATCGGCGAGACCGAAGTAGCGGTCGTCGTGCGTGATCACGATCACGGCCTTGCCGCGTGCGCGCAGCTCCGGCAGCAACTGCTCGTAGAACACGGCCTTGAACGACGGATCCTGGTCGGCCGCCCATTCGTCGAACAGATAGAACGGCCGGTCCTCCAGGTACGCGACGACGAGCGCGAGCCGCTTGCGCTGGCCGGTCGACAGCGCGCGATTCGAGAACGCGCCATCGACGACCTTCACCTTGTGATCCAGCGCGAGCTTCGCGACCAGCGCGTTCGCGCGCGCATCGGCCTGCGCGCGCGCCGGATCGTCCGGATCGACGATGCCGAGCAGCGCATCGAACAGGTGGAAGTCGTTGAACACCGCGCTGAAACGCTGCCGGTAGGCGGCGCGCTCGCGCCAGCCGATCGTGCGGCCGTCGACCTCGATCGTGCCTTCCTCCGGCTCGTAGAGCCCCGTCAACACCTTCGCGAGCGTCGTCTTGCCGCTGCCGTTGCCGCCGACGATGAACACGAGCTCGCCTGGACGGATCGTCAGGTCGACCGGCCCGATCCGGAACATCCGTTCGTCGCGCTCGTGGAAATACGCGTGCGTGACGCCGCGCAGCGTGACGGCGCCGGCCGGCGGCACGTCGGGCGCGTCGCTCGCGGGCGGCACCGTGCGCAGCGCGCCGAATTCGGCCATCACGCCTTCGATGCGCCCGAGCGACACGCGCGCCGCGTTGACGGTCGGCAGGTTGTTCAGCAGTCCGTCGAGCGGCACCAGCATGAACAGGAACACGACGACGTAGCCGGCCGCCGTGCCCGCATCGGCATGCACGCCGAGCCGCGGCCAGAACGCGGCGGCGCCGAGGAACACGTAGAACAGGAAGATGATCCAGCCGACGCCGACCGCATACGCGCTGAACGCGCGGCGGCGGTGATCGCGCACCTCGCCGATCGCGGCGCCCAGCTGGCCGTCGACGAATTGCCGTGCGCGCGCATCGTGCAGCTTCAGTTCCTTGGCGCCGGAGAACAGCGAGCCGAGATAGCCGAACAGGCGGTCCTGCGCGTGGCCGGCCGCCTCGAGCGACGCGATCGCGCGGCGGTCGCCGGTGTGATACCCGAGCGAGCCCGCGACGATCGCGCCCAGCGCGAGCACGCACACGGGCCACGACAGCCACGCGAGATAGCCGAGGCAGCCGAACACGATCGAGCCGTGCATCACCAGGTTCGGCAACGCGAAGAACAGCATCGACACGTTGGTCGCGTCATCCGTCAGCACCGACTGCACGGGTGCCGCGCCGATCCGCTCGATGTCGCGCAGCTCGGCCGCGCCGACGCGCCGTGCGAGATGCACGCGCAAGCGCGCCATCGTGTCCTGCGACAGCCGCGCGAACAGCGTGCCCGACACGATTCGCGTGACGAGCGCGATCACCGCGCACAGCGCGAAGC
The DNA here is from genome assembly GCF_052045245.1 of Burkholderia sp. 22313. Classification (NCBI taxonomy): domain Bacteria; kingdom Pseudomonadati; phylum Pseudomonadota; class Betaproteobacteria; order Burkholderiales; family Burkholderiaceae; genus Burkholderia; species Burkholderia sp. 22313. The sequence goes on along the minus strand of NZ_JBQEON010000008.1, from coordinate 89,859 downwards.
GCCACGCGAGCGACGCATCGGCCGCGCCGGGCTGCGCGAGCGCGCGGTTCAGCGTCGCGACGAGCAGCACGCTCGCGACGCCGTTGAGCACGCAGGCGACGAGCGCCAGCGCGAGCGACGCGCGGCTTTCGCGCAGCAGCGCGAGGATCAGGCGGGCCGCGGGGCGGCCGGGGGAGGCGTCGAGGGGCGGCGGGGAAGCAGGCTCGTGGGCGGCGGTCATCGGCAACGTCGGTAAATGAAGGGCAGGCAAACCATGCGAAAAGCGGCAAGGCTGACGCGAAAGCAGCGTGTGGGCCGGGCCCGGTCGCGGCTTTCCTGCCTGATAGACGAACGGGCCGCGCAAATATTTAGCGGTGCCGTCAAAAACCGCATCCGTTCCGGCCTTGCACGCAAAACGGTAAAAAATCGGCCGCGCCGTTCGTCACACCAGTGAAGCCGCCCGAAGCGGCCCCGAGACTTGGCCGAAGCGGCCGGACCGAAGGACTTCACGCACATGACGAGTTTCCCGACTGCGCTGCATCACCGAATCCGCGCACTGGCGCGCCTGGCGCCCGACGCACCCGCGCTCGCCGCGCCTTTCCAGAACGACGTGCGCGTGTCGCGCGGCGCGCTCGACACGCGTGCATCACATCTTGCACGGCAACTGCGTGCGGCCGGTGTCGGTGCGGAAGTGCGCGTTGGCGTCTGCGTCGAACGCTCGTGCGAGCTGTTCGTCGCGCTGCTGGCCGTGCTGAAGGCGGGCGGCGTGTTCGTGCCGCTCGATCCGCGCCATCCGGCCGCGCGCCTCGACTGGATCGTCCGGGATGCGCAACTGCGCCATGGGATCGTCGACGCGGCGGGCCGCGCGGCGCTCGGCGCGCCGTTCGAGCACGCGTTCGATGCGACGCCGGCAGAAGGTGACGGCACGCACGCCAGCGCTTTCGTCGACGATGAAGACGTGCTGGTGCATCCGCGCTCGGCCGCCTACATGATCTATACGTCCGGCTCGACCGGCACGCCGAAGGCGGTGGTCGTCGAGCACGGGCCGCTCGCCGCGCATTGCGATGCGCTCGCGGCCGCGCTGCCGATCGCGGGTGGCGATCGCCTGCTGCATTTCGCGTCGGTCAATTTCGATGCCGCGCACGAATGCTGGCTCGCGCCGCTCGCGGTCGGCGCGAGCGTGACGATTGCGCCGCCGCAGCCGTTCGCGCCGGATGCCGCCCATGCGCTGATGGTGCGCGAATCGGTCAGCGTCGCCGCGTTTCCGCCGGCGTATCTGCGCGAATTCGCGACCGTGGCCGCCCGGGAAGGCGTGCCGCCGGCGTTGCGCGTCCTCGCGTTCGGTGGCGAAGCGCTGCCGCAGCAGGCATTCGAATTCGTGCGCCGCACGTTTCCGTCGGTACGCCTGATCAACGGTTACGGGCCGACCGAGGCCGTGATCTCGCCGATGCTGTGGCCGGTCGAGCCGGGCGACACGCCCGTGCTGGCCGCGGATGATGCGTATGCATCGCTGCCGATCGGTCGCGTGATCGGCCCGCGCGTCGCGCGTATCGATGGCGACGCGGCCGGCGCATCGAACGCATCGAACGCATCGAACGAATCGGGTGAGGGCGGCGAGCTGCTGCTCGGTGGCGCGTGCCTGGCGCGCGGCTATCACGGCCGCCCGGCGCTGACCGCCGAACGCTTCATTCCCGATGCGCACGGCGAGCCCGGTGCGCGCGTGTATCGCACCGGCGACCTCGCGCGACTGCGCGCCGATCGCGCATTCGATTATCTCGGCCGGCTCGACGATCAGGTGCAGGTGCGTGGCGTGCGGGTGGAACCCGCGGAAATCGCCGCGTGCCTGCGCTCGCATCCGGCGGTGGCCGATGCGGCCGTGATCGCCGAAACCGGCAGCGGGCCGACACGGCTGGTCGCATGCGTCGCGCTGCGCGCGGCTGCCGACGACGCGGTGCTGAAGGCGCACGTGGGCGCGCAGTTGCCCGCCGCGTGGCAGCCGCACCGGTTCGTGCGCTGCGATGCGTTGCCGTACACGCCGAACGGCAAGCTCGACCGCACCGCGCTGCGCGAGCGACTCGCCGCCGCGCGCGACACCGAACAACCGGCGGGCGATGCACCGTGCACGCCGACCGAACAGCAGATCGCCGGCTTCTGGCAGACGCTGCTCGGCCTCGATGCGCTGCCTTCGCGCGACGCCCGTTTCTTCGCGCTCGGCGCCGATTCGCTCGCCGCGATGCAACTGCAGGCCGCGCTCCGTGCCGCACTGCACGTGAACCTTCGCCTCGACACGCTGTTCGCCGATCCGGCGCTGGCCGAACTGGCCGCGCAGGTCGATCGCGCGGAACGCGAGACGGGCGAGCCGCTGGCCGCGATTGCCGCGCGCCGCGCCTCCGTATCCGTATCCGTCGATACCGTCGATGCCGCCGCAGCCGACGCACCGTATGTCGAGCGCGCGGCGTCGCTCGCGCAGCAGCGTTTCTGGGTGCTCGCGCAAACGCGCGACGCCAGCGCCGCGTATCACATCGCCGCACACTGGACGATCGACGGCGCGCTCGACCGCGCCGCGCTGCAACGCGCGCTCGATCACGTGATCGCTCGGCACGACGCATGGCGCACGACGCTCGTCGACAACGACGACGGCATCGTGATGCAGCGTATCCACGCACACCTGCCGGTTTCGATCACGACGTTCGACCTTCGCGAGCAACCGCCGGCCGCACGCGACGCGGAAGCCGCGCGCCTGGCCGAACGCGATGCGCGCGCGCCGTTCGATCTTTCGGCCGGGCCGCTGTTGCGCGCGACGCTCGTCGTGCTCGCCGACCATCGCCACCGGCTGCTGCTGACCGCGCATCACGCGATCACCGACGGCTGGAGCTCGCGCTGCGCGTTCGACGAACTGTCGGCCGCGTACCGCGCCCATGCGAAAGGCCGCGAGCCGTCGTTGCCGGCACTGCCGATCCAGTACGCCGACTACGCGGACTGGCAGCGCGACATGCTTGCCGGCGGCGAAGGCGAGCGCCAGCTCGACTACTGGCGCGGCGCGCTGCGCGACGTGCCGGGCCCGCTCGCGTTGCCGGTCGACCGTCAGCCGGGCGCGACCCGCACGCTGCGTGGCGCGCGCGTGGCGGTGCGCCTGCCCGACGCGGTCGCGGCCGACGTGCGGCGTCTCGCACGCGACGCGCAGGCCACGGTGTTCACGGTGCTGCTGGCCGCCTTCGACGCGTGGCTGTCGCGCCTGACCGGCGAGACGGACGTCGTCGTCGCGGTGCCGGTCGCCCATCGCCAGCGTCCGGAAACCCGCGCGCTACTCGGCCTGTTCCTGAATACGGTCGCGCTGCGCGTGCGCGTGGCGCCGACGCTGCCGTTCCGCGCGCTGGTCGACGCGACACGCACTGCGGCCCTCGACGCGGTCGCGCATCAGGACGTGCCGTTCGAGCGTGTCGTCGATGCGGTGAAACCGCCCGTCAAGCGCGGCGACGAATGGCTGCGCGTGAAATTCGCGCAGCAGTTCGATGCGCGGCACGACAGCGTGCTGCCGGGCGCGACCGCGGTGGCGACGCCGGGCCCCGATCTCGCCGCGCGTTTCGACTTCGCGCTGGACTTCACCGACGACGCGAGCGGTATCGAACTGGTTGCGGCTTATGCGACCGACTGCGTCGATGCCGACACGGCGTGCGCCTGGCTCGACAGCTATGCGGCGCTGGTCGCGTCCGCCGCACATGAACCGCACGCGACGACGGCCGCGCTGCCGTGCGATGCGTCGCCGGCGTCGCGCCAGCCGCGCGACGGCCGTGCATTGAGGATCGAACACGCCGACATCGTCGCCGCGTTCGCGCGGCAGGCGGCCACCTATCCGCATCGCGTCGCGCTTGCCGATGCGTCGACGTCGCTGACGTTCGCCGAACTCGACGACGCATCGAACCGCGTCGCGCACGCGCTGACACTGCGCGGCGCGACGGCCGAAGCGCCCGTCATCGTCTGTCTCGAGCGTTCGGCTCACTTCGTCGTCGGCCTGCTCGGCGCGCTGAAGGCCGGCGCGCTGGCCGTGCTGCTCGATCCGGCGCAGCCGGCCGCACGTCTCACGGCCGCCGCCATCGATTGCGGCGCACGCTGGGCGCTCGTCGCGAAGGCGGCCGCCTGGCCGGCCGATAGCGCCGCGCAGCCGCTCGACGTCGACACGCTTGCGCAGGACGCGACGCTCGCGCACGCAGCGGGCATCCGCGCCGCGCCGTATTCCGAACAAGGCGCGTATCTGATCTATACGTCGGGCTCGACCGGCACGCCGAAGGGCGTCGTCGTGTCGCACGGCGCACTGGCCGACTACGTGCAGGGGATGCTCGACGAACTCGCGTTCGCGCCGGACGCGTCGTTCGCGATGGTGTCGACCGTCGCCGCCGACCTCGGCCACACGACGCTGTTCGGCGCACTGTGCGCGGGCCGCACGCTGCATCTGCTGCCGGCTGCATGCGCGTTCGATCCGGACCTGTTCGCGGACGAGATGCGCCGCCGCGACGTCGGCGTGCTGAAGATCGTGCCGAGCCACCTGCAGGCGCTGCTCGACGCACGCGTGCCGGCCGACGTGCTGCCGCGTCACGCGCTCGTGACCGGCGGTGAAACGCTGACGTGGGCGCTCGTCGCGCGCGTGGCCGCACTCGCGCCGGCCTGCCGCGTGATCAACCATTACGGGCCGACCGAAGCGACCGTCGGCGCGATCGCGTGCGACACCGCGTCGATCGCCGCCGATGCGCGCGATCCCGCGAGCGGCGTGCCGCTTGGCGTGCCGCTGCCGAATGCGCGTGCGCTGGTGCTCGACGCGTTCGGCGCATGTGTGCCGGCCGGTGCGACGGGCGAGCTGTATCTGGGCGGGCCGGGCGTCGCGCGCGGCTACCTGAACCGGCCGGCGCAGACCGCCGAGCGCTTCGTGCCCGATCCGTTCACGCCTGGTGCGCGGCTGTATCGCACCGGCGACCGCGTGCGCCTGCGCGCCGACGGTCGGCTCGCGTTCGTCGGCCGCATCGACGACCAGGTGAAGATGCGCGGCTATCGCGTCGAACCGGGCGAGGTGAGCGCGGCGGTCCGTGCGGCCGGCCCGATTGCGCAGGCCGAGACGCTTGCGATCGAGCACGACGGCCGCATGCGGCTCGCGACGTTCGTCGTGATGCGCGACGGCGCGGCCTTCGACGAAGCCGCCGTGCGCACGGCGCTCGGCGCGACGCTGCCCGACTACCTGGTGCCCGCGCAGTTCGTCGCGCTCGCGCGCCTGCCGGTGACGGCGAACGGCAAGATCGATCGCGCCGCGCTGCGTGAACGGGCCGCCGCGCCGGTGGCCGTTGCGTCCGGCGACGCGCCGCAAGGCCCGGTCGAAGCGGCGCTCGCCGACGTGTGGCAAGCGGTGCTGAAGGCGCCGCACGTCGGCCGCGACGACAATTTCTTCGAACTCGGCGGCGATTCGATTCTGGTGCTGCAGGTCATCGCACGCGCCCGCAAGCGCGGCGTGCGCTTCACGCCGAAGCAGCTGTTCGACGGCCCGACGGTCGCCGAACTCGCGCGCATCGCGAAGACCGAGGACGTCGCCGCTGCCACGCAGGCAACGACATCGGCCGCGCCGGTTGCCGAAGCGATCCTGACACCCGCGCAACACCGCTTCTTCGCGCTCGACGTGCCGCATCGGGGCCACTGGAACCAGTCGGTCGCATTCGACGTGCGCGGCCCGTTCGACGCCGGCGCATTCGCGCATGCCTTCGATACGGTGCTGACGCATCACGACGCATTCCGCCAGCGTTTCGCGCGCGGCGCGGACGGCCAGTGGCACGCGAGCGACGCGGCGAAGCCGTATGACGCGCTGCCGTTCGTCGACGTCGCCGCCCGCGACGAAGCCGACGCGCTCGCGCGCTTCGACGCGTTGCAGCGCCGCCTCGATCTTGGCCGCGGGCCGCTCGCCTGCGCGTGCGCGGCGCGGCTGCCGGACGGCTCGACGCAGCTGTATCTGGCGATTCACCACGCTGTCGTCGACGGCGTGTCGTGGCGCATCCTGCTCGACGACCTGGACGCCGCGTATCGCGCCGCATGCGAGCGCATGTCGGTTCGCCTGTCGCCGCCGGGCCTGCGCGCGGGCGCCTGGGCCGCCCGCCTCGCGCGCGCCGCGACCGGGCCGGCCTCGCCGTTTGCCGCGGAAGTCGCGTACTGGGCCGGCATGGCACGGGGCGACGACCTCGCGCCGGATCGTCCCGGCGCAGCCGCGACCAACGCCGACGCGGCCACCGTCGTGCAGACGATCGATGCGGCCCTGACGCGCGCCGCGCTGACCGACGCGCACGGCGCGTATCGCACGCAGCCGATCGAGCTGCTGGGCGCGGCACTCGCGCTCGCGCTGGCCGGCACCGGCGGCAGCGCTGCATGCCGCGTCGAGCTCGAAGGGCATGGCCGCGAGGCGCTGTTCGACGATGCGGACGCCAGCCGCACGATCGGCTGGCTGACGAGCCACTATCCGGTCACGCTGCCGGTCGAAGCCACCGCGCGCGACACGCTCTGCGCCGTCAAGGACACGCTGCGCGCGGTGCCGCACAAGGGGCTCGGCTTCGGCGTGCTCGCGCACTACGGCGATGCGGCGACGCGTGCGGCGCTGGCCGCCGTGCCGCGTCCGCGCGTCACGTTCAACTATCTCGGCCAGTTCGACGCACCGCGCGACGCGATGCTCGTGCCGCGCGTCGGCGGCACCGGCATCGAGCGTGACCCGCACGGGCCGCTCGGCAACACGCTCGCGATCCATGCGTACCTGGAGGCCGGCCGCGACGGCGCGCGCACGCTGAAGGTCCACTGGGTATACGGCACGCCGCAGTTCGAGCGCGCGACGATCGATGCCTTCGCACGACGCTTCGCCGCGGCGCTGCGCGAACTCGCCGATGCCTGCGCGTCCCGGGTCGCGCATCGCGGCGGTGGCGCGACGCCGGGCGATTTCCCGCTCGCACGGGCCGCCGGGCTCACGCAGGCCGCGATCGATCGCGCGCCGCTCGACTGGCGCGCGATCGACGATGTGTATCCGCTGTCGCCGATGCAGCAGGGGATCCTGTTCCATGCGTTGTTCGCGCCGGGCCATGCCAGCTACGTGAACCAGCTCGTCGCGACCGTGACGGCGCTCGACGCCGACCGGCTCGCGGCCGCGTTCGCCGCGTCGGTCGAACGCCACGACATCCTGCGCACCAGCGTGCTGCCGGACGAAGCCGCGCCGCTGCAATGCGTGCACCGCCATGCGCGGATGCCCGTCGAACAACTCGACTGGCGCACGCGCGGCGACGCGCTCGACACCGATTTCGACGCATGGCTCGCGGCCGACCGCGCACGCGGCTTCGATTGGCGCGCGCCGCCGCTGATGCGGCTCACGCTGATCCGCGTGACGGACGACGCATGGCGCGTCGTGTGGACGCGCCACCACGTGCTGCTGGACGGCTGGAGCACCGCGCGCCTGCTTGCGGACGTGCTGCGCGACTATCGCGACCCCGATGCGGTGTCGCCGTTCGCGAGCCGCCCGGCGCTGCGCTATCGCGACTTCATCGCATGGCTCGGCACGCGCGATCGCGACGCGGATGAGCGCTTCTGGACCCAACGGCTGGCGCGCCTCGACGCGCCGACGCTGATCGCCGGGCGCGTCGCCGACCGTGCGGACGCCGAGATGGTCACGTGGCGCGCGACGATCGATGCGGAGGCGATGACGCGTGTCGCGCAAACGGCGCGGGCGTTGAAGCTGACCGTCAACACGCTGGTGCAGGGCGCGTGGGCGCTCGCGCTGCAGCGCATGACGCACCAGCCGGCCGTCGCGTTCGGCGCGACCGTCGCGGGTCGCCCCGATGCGTTCGCGGACGTCGATACCGTGCTCGGTCTCTTCATCAATACGCTGCCGGTCATCACCGCGCCGGCGCCGCAACAACGCGCGGCCGACTGGCTGCACGCGCTGCAGCGCGAGAACGCGGCCGCCGCCGAGCATGCGCATGCGTCGCTCGCCGACATCCAGCGCTGGGCGCGCGGCGCCGGCGGGGCGTTGTTCGACACGCTGGTGGTGTTCGAGAACTATCCGGTCGACGCTACGGCGCGTGACGCCGATCCGCGTGCGCTCGTGCTGACCGGCGTGCGCAGCATCGAAGCGACCGATTTCGCGCTGACGCTCGTGATCGAAAGCGGCGTCGAGCTGACGATCGACTACGGCTACGACACCGCGCGCGTCGATGCGCGCCAGGTCGAGACCTGGCATCGCGCGTTCGCATGCGCGCTCGATGCGCTGGCCCGCACGCCGGACGCGCTGCTCGGCTCGCTGTCGATCGCCGACGCAGCGACGCGCGACGCACTGGCCCGCGCGCAGGGCACCGCGCGGACGTGGCCCGACATGCAGCGGCAGCCGCTGCATCGGCAGTTCGCGCAAGCCGCACGAACGACGCCCGATGCGATCGCGCTGGAGTACGCGGACGCACACGGCAACGTGCAGCGCGCGACCTATCGCGAACTCGACCTGAACACGACGCGCGTCGCCGCCGCATTGCGCCGGCGCGGCGTGCGCCCCGACACGCCGGTCGCGTTGTGCGTCGAGCGCTCGTTCGACATGGTGACGGCGCTCGTCGGCGTGCTGAAGGCCGGCGCCGCGTATCTGCCGGTCGATCCCGACTATCCGGCCGAGCGCATCGCGTACCTGCTGCGCGACGCGCGGCCCGCGGTCGCGATCACGCAAGCCCATCTGCGCGAGCAGGTCGAGGCCGCGCTCGGCGACGACACGGCGACGCAACTGCTGACGGTGGCCGAGTTGCTCGCCGACGCAGCAGGCGATGCGGATGAAGCGAACGAAGCCGCCGACGTCGACGCCGCCCAGCTCGCGTACCTGATCTACACGTCCGGCTCGACCGGCAAGCCGAAAGGCGCCGGCAACGCGCACGGCGCGCTCGCGAACCGGATCGCATGGATGCAGCACGCGTACCGGCTGACACGCGACGACGTGGTGCTGCACAAGACGCCGTTCGGCTTCGACGTGTCGGTGTGGGAATTCGCGTGGCCGCTCGCGATCGGCGCGAAGCTCGCGATCGCCGCGCCCGGCGACCACCGCGATCCTGCCCGCCTCGCGGCCGCGATCCATGCGCATGGCGTGACGGTGCTGCATTTCGTGCCGTCGATGCTGGCCGCGTTCGCCGCGTATCTCGACGATTTCGCGGCAGCCGCGCAATGCGACAGCGTGCGCCTGATCGTCGCGAGCGGCGAGGCGCTCGCACCCGAACTCGTCGCGAAGGTCGCGCGGCTGGTGCCGAACGCGACGCTCGTGAACCTGTACGGGCCGACCGAAGCCGCGATCGACGTCTCGCACTGGACCTGCGGCCCCGACGACGCGCGCGCCGTCGCGGTGCCGATCGGTCATCCGATCGCGAACCTGCAGCTGCACGTGCTCGACGTGGCCTGGCAGCCGGTGCCAGCCGGCGCGACCGGCGAACTGTATCTGGCGGGCGCGGGCCTCGCACGCGGCTATCTCGGCCGCCCGGGGCTCACCGCCGAGCGTTTCGTCCCCGATCCGTTCGTGCCGGGCGCGCGCATGTATCGCACCGGCGACCTCGCACGGCGCCGCGCCGACGGCGCGCTCGACTATCTCGGCCGCGTCGACACGCAGGTGAAGCTGCGCGGCCAGCGAATCGAGCCGGGCGAAATCGAGGCGCTGCTGCGCACGGCGCCGGGCGTGCACGACGCGGTCGTGATCGTGCGCGACGAGCAGCTGATCGGCTATGTCGCGCGCGGCGACGCAGGTCCGCTCGACCGTGCGGCACTGCTCGATGCACTGCGCGCACAGTTGCCGGCGTACATGGTGCCGTCGCAACTGATCGAGCTCGACGCGTTGCCGGTCACGCCGAACGGCAAGTGCGACCGCCATGCGTTGCCCGCGCCGGTGCGCGAGGCAGCGACGGCCGTCGAACTCGCGACCGACACGGAGCGCGCGCTCGCGGCGATCTGGCAGCGCGTGCTGCGTATCGATGCGATCGGCCGCGACGACGATTTCTTCGTGCTCGGCGGCCACTCGCTGCTCGCGACGCAGGCCCATGCGCAGGCAAACCTGCACTGGGGCCTCGCGCTGCCGCTGCGCACGCTGTTCGACACCCGCACGCTGGCGCGCTGCGCGCAAGCGATCGACGCGGCGTGCGCGGCCCGCGGCGAGACCGACGCGGCGAGCGCGATCGACGCGCTGCTCGGCGAACTGGAAACCCGATAAGGACGACGGATGACGAAGGCTCAACCCGACTGGCTCGCGCTCGCGACGCGTTTCGCGCAGCTGCCCGATGCGCAGCGCGCGGTGTTCATCGACAAGCTCGGCGCGGCCGGCATCGACTTCCGCGTGCTGCCGATCCCGCCGCGCACGCCGCGCGGCGACCGTGTGCCGGCCTCGTTCGCGCAGACGCGGCTGTGGTTGCATGCACGACTGATCGACGCGCCGGACGCATATCACATCACCGAGCGGCTCGCGCTGACGGGCCCGCTCGACCCGCATGCGCTGCGGCTCGCGTGCGATGCGCTGATCGCGCGTCATGAAGCGCTGCGCACGACGTTCGATGAAGCGGAGGACGGCGTCGCGCAGACGATCCATCCGCCGCTGCGTTGCCCGTGGCGCGAGACCGATGTTGAAACGCTGCCCGACGACGCGCGCGTCGCGCGCGCCGAAGGCATCGCGACGGCCGACGAAGCCGATGCGTTCGATCTCGGCGCGGCGCCGCTGGTGCGTGCGCACCTGATCCGCTTCGACGCGACGCATCACTGGCTCGCGCTGACCGTTCACCACATCGTGTCGGACGGCTGGTCGTCGGGCGTGATGCTGGATGAGCTCGCGGCGTTCTATCGCGCGTATGCGTCGGGCGTGCCGGTGCCGCTCGCGCCGCTGCCGATCCAGTACGCGGACTATGCGCTGTGGCAGCGCCGCTGGCTCGATGCCGGCGAGCGCGATCGGCAACTGGCGTTCTGGCGCGAGCGGCTCGATCCGCAGCGCGGCGTGCTGACGCTGCCGGGCGCGAGCGCACGGCCCGCACGCCGCGGCGCACGCGGTGCACGTCACGGGTTTGCGCTCGACGCACGCACCGGTGCGCAACTGCGCGCCTTCGCGGCCGCGTCGGGCGCGACGCCGTTCGCGGTGCTGCTCGCGGCGCTCGACGCGCTGCTCGCGCGCGCCACCGGCGATGCGCGGATCTGCGTCGGCGTGCCGGCCGCGAACCGCGAACGCGCGGAAACGGCGGGCCTGATCGGCTTCTTCGTCAACACGCTCGCGATCGACGTCGACGTGCCGGCGCACGGCGATTTCGCGTCGCTGGTCGCCCGCACGCAGCGCGCGCTCGTCGATGCGCAGATGCATCAGGACGTGCCGTTCGAGCAGGTCGTCGAGGCGCTCGGCGTGCCGCGCAGCGCCAGCCACCATCCGCTGTTCCAGGTGATGGCCGCATACGGCGAGCGACGCGCGCTGCCGGCGCTCGGCGCGGCGTCGGCGGCACTGTTGCCGTCCGGCACGCCGTCCGCGAAATTCGACCTGACGCTCGCCGTCGAAGCGACCTCCGACGGCACGTTCGATGCCGCGTTCATTTACGCGCTGGACCTGTTCGACGCCGACGCGATCGCATCGCTCGCCGCACGCTTCGTCACGCTGCTCGGCGATGCGCTCGCGCGCCCCGACAGGCCGATCGGCGATCTCGACTGGCTGCCGGCCGACGAACTCGCGCAACTCCTTGCATGGAACGCACCGGCGGGCGTGGCCGAGGGCGAACCGTTCGTCCCGGTGCATGCACGCATCGCCGCGCATGCGCAGGCACGGCCCGACGCACGCGGTATCGCCGACCTCGATCGTGCGCTGACGCGCGGCGAGGTCGACGCACGCGCGGCACGCCTCGCGCGCCATCTCGTCGCGGCCGGCGTGCGGCCCGAGATGCGCGTCGGCGTCGCGCTGCAGCGCTCGGTCGACCTGCTGGTCGCGCTGATCGCGGTGCTGAAGTCGGGCGCCGCGTTCGTGCCGCTCGATCCGGCCCATCCGCGCGAACGGCTCGCGCAGATCGTCGGCGACGCGGGCATCGCGCATGTGCTGACCGACGGCGCGAGCGCCGCATCGCTGCCCGAGCTGCCGGCGCTGCGCATCTGGCGTGCGGACGCGGTCGACGTGCTCGACGAAGCGGCAGACATCGAACTGCCCAGCGTATTGCCGGGCCATGCGGCGTACGCGATCTACACGTCGGGCTCGACCGGCAAGCCGAAGGGCGTGATCGTCGATCACGCCGCGTTCGCGCGGCATTGCGTGGCGATCGCCGAGCGCTACGGCGTGACCGAGAACGACGTGTTCCTGCTGTTCCAGTCGGTCAACTTCGACGGCGCGCACGAAGGCTGGTTTTCGCAATACCTGTCGGGCGCCGCCGTGTCGGTGACGGCCGACGTGCTGTGGTCGCCCGCGCAGACCTGCGCGATGATGGTTCGCGACGGCGTGACGATGACCTACGTGCCGCCCGGCTGCGCCGCGCAGCTCGCCGAATGGACGCTCGCGCACGGCGCGCCGCCGACGCTGCGTTCGCTGACCGTCGGCGGCGAAGCGACGTCGCGCGAGGCGTTCGCGATGCTGCGCCGCGCGATGCCGAACGTGCGGGTGGTCAACGGCTACGGCCCGACCGAAACCGTGATCACGCCGACGCTGTGGATGTTCCGTCCCGGCGACGATCTCGCGACACTCGGCGATGCCGCCTATCTGCCGATCGGCACGCTGGTCGGCGCGCGTACCGCGCACGTGCTCGACGCGCGCCTGCATCCGCTGCCGGTGGGCGTGATCGGCGAGCTGTACCTCGGCGGCGAGGGGATCGGCGTCGCGCGCGGCTACCTCGATCGTCCCGCGCTGACGGCCGAGCGCTTCGTGCCCGATCCGTACGGCGCGCCGGGCGCACGCCTGTATCGCACCGGCGACCTCGTGCGGCGTCGCGCGGACGGTGTATTCGACTTCATCGGCCGCGTGGATCACCAGGTGAAGCTGCGCGGGCTGCGCATCGAACTCGGCGAGATCGAGGCCCAGCTTGCCGCGCACGATGCGGTGCGCGAAGCGTGCGCGGTCGTGCATGGGCAGGGCGCACAGGTGCGGCTCGTCGCGTATGTCGAACTGACCGCCGACGCGCACGCGGCCGCGCAACCGGTCGAAGCCGCGACACTCGACGCGCATCTGCGCCGTACGCTGCCCGACTACATGGTGCCCGCGCAGCTGATCGTGCTCGACGCGCTGCCGCGTAACGCAAACAGCAAGGTCGATCGCGCGCGGCTGCCGGCGCCGGTGCGCGTCGAGCGTGGGTACGAAGCGCCGCACGACGGCGCTGAAACCGCGCTCGCGGCGATCTGGCGCGAGGTGCTGAACGTCGAACGCATCGGCCGCGGCGATCACTTCTTCGAACTCGGCGGCCATTCGCTGGCTGCGGTGCGCGTTGCGACGCGCGTCGCCGAGCGGTTCGGCCGCGACGTGCCGGTGCGCGCGCTGTTCGAGGCGCCGGCGCTTGCGCAATACGCGCGCCAGGTGGCCGATGCGCCGCGTGCCGCGCTTGCCGGTGTGGCAGCGCCAAGTGTCGCGGCGGTCAAACCCGATGCGCAAGGCGTATGGCCGCTGTCGCCCGCACAGCTCGGGCTGTGGTTCCTGTGGCGCGCGCAGCCGGACAGCGCCGCCTACAACATCCCGGTCGCGCTGCGCGTGCGCGGCCCGCTCGACGTCGACGCGCTGCGCGCGGCGTTTTCGGCTGCCGCGGCCGCGCACCCGGCGCTGCGCGCACGGCTCGTCGCGCGTGAAGACAGGCTGCCGGGCCAGCGGATCGATGCCGCGGTGCCCGTCGCGCTGCCGCTCGTCGACCTGTCCGCGCGGCCTGACGCGCTCGTCCGCGCGGCGACGCTGACCGATGCCGATGCGCTCGCGCCGTTCGATCTCGCGGCCGATGCGCCGCTGTGGCGCGCGCGCGTCCTGCGGCTCGGCGCGGACGATCACGTGCTGTCGGTGACGGTCCATCACATCGTGTCGGACGGCGAATCGATCGAGCTGTGGCTCGACGCGGTGCGCGCACACTATGTCGCGCGGGTGCGCGGCGAAGCGCCGTCTCCGTCTGCATCTGCATCTGCATCGGCAGCGACACCCGCGGCGGCAAGCCCGTCTCTCGTGCTGCCCGCGCCGTGCGATCCGGCCCGCGTCGAATACTGGCGCGACGCGCTGTCCAGTCTGCCGTCGTCCGTGCTGCCGCAGCGCGCGGATGCGCCGGCCGTCCCGCAATGGCACGCGGCGCGCATCGCGTTCGCGTTCGACGCGTCGCTGATCCGCGCGGCGCGCGACGCCGCGTCGGCCGCGCATGCCACGTTGCCGATGCTGCTGCACGCGGCGCTCAACGTCGCGCTGTTCCGCATGACGGGCGCGGCCGACCAGCCGGTCGGCGTGCTCGCGTCGACGCGCGAGCTCACGGGCGAAGCGGCACGCGCCGCGCTGGGTCTCTTCATCAATTCGGTGGTCGTGCGCACGCGGCTCGATGCGACGGCCTGCCGCGCGGACGTGCTCGCGCAGGTGCGCGACACGGCACTCGCCGCGTATGCGCATGCCGACGTGCCGTTCGCCGACGTCGTCGCGGCGCTGCGCGCGCCCCGTGCCGCACAGGCCAATCCGCTGTTCCAGGTGATGTTCAACTACTTGCGCCCGGCCGGCGCCGCCGCGCGCGACTGGGCCGGCCTGTCACTCGCCGACTTCGGCGACGTGCGGCATCGCGTGGTGTTCACGCTGGAACTGGACGTCGTCGAGCATCCGGACGGGCGCGTGAGCGCCGCATTCTCGTATGCGGACGAATTGCTCGACGGCGGCTTCGTCGACGCACTCGTCAAGCGCTATCACGACGAAGTCGCGCGTTTCGCCGCTACGCCGGAAGCCGCGCTCGGCGCGCCCGATGCGTTGTTCGCGGAGCAGGCGAGGGCATGCGCACCGGCCCGCACCGGCACGCACGCCACCGGGTCGCCGCACGCGCCGAACGTCGCGGCCGCGCTTGCCGCGCTGTGGTCCGACACGTTCGCGACGGCCGCGCCAGCGCCCGGTGCCGACCTGTTCGAGGCCGGCGCGACGTCGTTCGACGTCGTGCGCTTCGTCGACGCGGCCAATCGCGCCGGTCATGCGCTGACGGTGGCCGACGTATTCGCAGCGCCGACGCTCGCGGCGCTCGGCGCGCGCATCGATGCGTCGGCCGAAATCGGGCAGGCGATGCGCGATGCCGGCTGAAGTGCGCCCGTACGGATTCACGATGCCCGATACCTGCCGTCTCGCGTTCGCGGACGGCCTGGTCGCCTTGCGCGACGCCGCCGGGATCCGCGTCGCGCTGGCGCGGCCCGCATTGCGTGGCGGGCTGGCTGCACGCGGCGCGAGACGTTCTTCTCCGGCCGTCACGTATGACGGGCCGGTTTCACCGACAAGGGAGCTGAGAGACATGCAGAGAGAAACCGTATTCGACCTGATCGGCGTCGGCTTCGGGCCGTCGAACCTGGCGCTGGCCGTGCGCGTCGCGGAACGCAACGGCGCGCGGCCGTTCGCGCATTGCTTCGTCGAACGCCAACCGGTGTTCGGCTGGCATCGCGGGATGCTGCTCGACGACTGCCGGATGCAGATCTCGTTTCTGAAGGATCTCGTCACGATGCGCGATCCGACGAGCCGTTACACGTTCATCAACTACCTGTTCGAACGCGGCCGGCTGAACGAATTCGTGAACCTGAAGAACTTCTATCCGACCCGCGTCGAATTCCACGACTACCTGAGCTGGGTCGCGCAAGCGTTCGACGAGCACGTCCACTACGGCGAGACCGTCACGGCGATCGAGCCCGTGCGCGGCGACGGCGAACGCATCGACGCGCTGCGCGTGCTGTCGCGCGACGCGGCCGGCCACGAGCGCCAGCGCGTGACGCGCGCGCTGTCGGTCGGCGTCGGCGGCACGCCGGCGGTGCCGGACGCATTCGCCGCGCTCGGCCGCGATCGCGTGATCCATTCGTCATCCTACCTGACCGACATCGACCGGCTGGTCGCATCGCCGGACGGCGAGCGCCGCCGCGTCGCGGTGATCGGCGCGGGGCAGAGCGCGGCCGAGGTGTTCATCGATCTCGCGCGCCGCTTCCCGCACGTCGATGCGAGCCTCGTGATGCGCGCGGGCGCGCTGAAACCGGCCGACGACAGCCCGTTCGTCAACGAGATCTTCAGCCCCGAGTTCACCGACGTCGTCTACGCGCAGCCGCACGCCGCGCGCCGCGCGCTGCTCGCGTGCTATCGCGACACCAACTACGCGGTGGTCGACCGGCCGCTGATCGAGCAGATCTACGAAATGCTGTACCTGCAACGCATCGACGGCACGCCGCGCCATGCGTTGCTCGCGAACCGCGCGGTCGAGGCCGCGGTGCGCACTGCCGACGGCCGCATCGAGCTGACGCTGCGCGACCGGATGAACGGCGCGACGCGCGTCGAGCGCTTCGACGCGCTGGTGCTCGCGACCGGCTATCGGCGCGACACGCATTCGGCGCTGCTCGAAGGGCTCGCGCCGCATCTCGGCGACGCGCTCACGCGCGGCGACGTCACGCGCGACTACCTGCTCGCGACGCCCGGGCATTTCGCGCCGCGCATCTACCTGCAAGGCTGCTGCGAAGACAGCCACGGCCTGTCCGACACGCTGCTGTCGGTGCTGGCGCGCCGCGCGGACGAGATCTGCGCGTCGCTCGAGGAAGGGATCCCGCCCGCCCATGACGATGGCGCGGCCCGGGCAGTGCACGAACAACGACATCAACACGGGGCGAGCGCGGGCCGCATGGCTTTCGCTCTTTGACAAAGGCGCGGTCGGAGACCGCATCAAGAAAGTGGAGCAGAAGAAGATGGAGTGGGCAACAGGCACGCGTGTGCGTGCGATCGCAGCCGCGGCCAGCGTGGCGTTCGGGATGGCGGCAGGGCACGCCGGTGCGCAGACGGCGCCGGCCGCGAACGCGGGCGTCGCGGCACCGGCCGGCAGTGCGAAGAACGGTGCGGCGGTGAATGCGGCGGCTGGCGCGCGGAACGGCTCGACGTCCGGCACGCTGCCGGCGATCAACGTCAACGCGGGCGCGGAAGGCGACGGGACGGTCGGGCTCGTCGCGAAGCGCAGCCGGACCGGCACTAAGACCGAGACGTCGATCGATGAAATCCCGCAGACGATCAACGTGGTCACCGCGCAGCAGATCGAGATGACGGGCGCGACCGACGTGAACGCGGCGCTGCGCTACGTGCCGGGCTTCTCGTCGTACGGCTCGGACAATCGCTCCGACTGGTACGCGGCGCTGCGCGGCTTCACGCCGACGGCGTACGTGAACGGCCTGCAGGTGCCGAACACGCTGAACCTGTCGAGCTGGCGCGTCGATCCCTACATGATCGACAGCATCACCGTGCTGCGCGGGCCGACCTCGGTGCTGTACGGCGCCGGCGACCCGGGCGCGATCATCGACGTGCAGACCAAGACGGCCGACGGCGAGCGCGTGCGCGAAGCCGGCGTGCAGTTCGGCAACTATGCGCGCAAGCAGTTCATGATCGACGTCGGCGACAGGCTCGATGCGGACGGCAAGGTTGCGTACCGGTTCGTCGGCGTCGCGCGCGACGGCAACGCGCTGACGGGCCCGAACAACGACCAGCGCGTCGCGCTCGCGCCGACGTTCCGCTGGCGCCCGGACGCGGATACGTCGCTGACGCTGTCCGCCACGTATCTGCAGGACTGGGGCGACATCTCGTCGAACTTCCTGCCGGCGCAAGGCACGGTGCTGCCGAACCCGAACGGGCAGCTCGGCAAGGATGTGTATGGCGGCGATCCGGGCTTCAACGACTACCGCAAGAAGCAGTGGTCGCTCGGCTATCAGTTCGAGCGGAACCTGAATTCAATGTGGACGTTCCGCCAGAACGTGCGCTGGATGCACCTGTCGCTCGACAACGGCTCGGTGTTCGGCGCGGGTTTCGCCGACGGCAGCCTGACCGACATCAACCGCTGGGCCGGCGTGTTCCAGACGAACTACAGCCGCTTCGACATCGACAACAACCTGCAGGGCCGCTTCGGCACCGGGCCGCTCGAGCACACGCTGCTGCTCGGCTTCCAGTACAACCGGCAGACCGCGACCGACAGCGAATGGCTGGCCGCCGCGCCGACGCTGAACCTCTACAACCCGGTCTACACGCCGGTCACGCTGTCCGTGTTCTCGCCGCCGAACACCACGTACCGCACCAACACGTACACGACGATGAACACGTTCGGGCTGTACGTGCAGGACCAGGTCAGGTGGAACCGCTGGACGCTGACGCTCGGCGGCCGCGAGGACTGGGTCAACCAGCGGATGGACGACCGCGAGGGCGGCACGCGGTCGAAGGCCGACGTCACGGCGTTCACCGGCCGCGTGGGCCTCACGTACCAGGGCGACTACGGGCTGTCGCCGTACATCAGCTACGCGACGTCGTTCAACCCGCTGATCGGCGTGAACCTGTACGGCGGCGGGCTGCCGCAGCCGACGCGCGGCAAGCAGATCGAGGCCGGCCTGCGCTGGCAGCCGCCCGGCCGGAACCTGATGCTGAACGCGGCGATCTACCAGATCAACCAGACCAACGTGCTCACGGCGACGCCGACGAATCTCGATCCGTCCGGCACGACGTCGGTGCAGACCGGCGAGGTGCGTTCGCGCGGGATCGAGCTGAGCGCGACCGGCAAGCTCACGCGCAACCTGTCGCTGATCGCGTCCTACGTCTACCAGGACGTGAAGAACGTGAAGGCCAACGACGCGTCGTTGAACAACTGGCCGGTCGACATTCCGCGGCCGCGCCAGATGGCGTCGCTGTGGGCGGACTGGACCTGGCACACGGGGCCGCTCACGGGCTTCGGCCTGGGCGGCGGCGTGCGCTACCAGAGCGCGTCGGCCGGGGCGGCGGACAACTCGCTGAGCGTATCGAGCTACACGCTGTTCGACGCGGGCGTGCACTACGACACGCGTCACTGGCGCTTTGCCGTGAACGGCACGAACCTGTTCAACCGGCACTACATCAGCGGTTGCCAGTCGATGAACGTCTGCATCTTCGGGACCGACCGCACGGTCATCGCCTCCGCGAAATACAACTGGTGACGCCGCGCGCCGCGGCGCGCCGGCCGGCCTGCGGGCCGGTGCGGGCGGGCCGCGGTGCCGTCGTCCGCTTTTTTCCACGACGCCTCCATGCCGAAGAAAAATCTCGTCTACATCCAGTCGCTGCGCAACGGCGCGGCCGATCGCGCCGGCCAGCCGGTCGCTTACCAGGGCGGCACGCGCTACATGAAGGCGCCGCTCGAATTCGTCATCGAGCGCCTGAACGATTCGCCGCTCGGCGAGCGCTATACGCTGCAGGGCGTGATCGTCGACGACGACGAAGGCTCGCCGGCCGACCGCGCGAAAGTCGCCGACTACGGGTTCGCGCGCACGCCGGGCCGCCCGTGGATCCTCCCCGACGGGCTGGCCGTGCAGGGGCGGCCGGTCGACGAACTGTTCTGCACGATTGCGTCGACGTACCGCCGGCTGCCGCGCGATGCCCGCGAGCGCGTGACGGGCAAGCAGGCGTTCGAGCGCCGCCTGCTCGAACGCCTGCTCGAACTCGACGCCGACGTGGTCGTGCTCGACGGGCTGCTCGTGATCCTCGACGAGCTGGTGCGCCCCGGCGCGCGCTTTCACCGCCGCATCGCCAACATTCATCCCGGCATCACGGCCGATACTTCGCCGTACCAGCGGCGCGGCGCGTGGGCGACGCTCGACGCGCTGCACGGCGCGCGCGGCGAACGGGTCGACTGGGCGAGCGGCACGACCTCGCGCGTCGAACCCGTGACGATGACGGGCGCGTCGTTCCACTATGTCGACACCGGCATCGATTCCGGCGAGGTGATCTGCGACGTGCTCGACACGCCGATCTCGCCGGACGACACGATTCTCGAACTGCGCTGGAACAACTTCCAGCGCAGCCTGTTTCCGGCGCTCGAGCGGGGGCTGCACGTCCTCGCCGACCGCCACGATGCGGGAGCACTGTGATGAACGACACGCTGACGAAACCGGCCGGTGCGGCAGACGCGGTCGAAGGCGAGGTGGCCGCGGCACTCGACGGCGCCGCGCACGCGCAGACGCCGGCTCGGCCGACGCCTTGCGTCGAGCGCACGCTCGACGCGTGGCGGCCCGACGATCCGCCGGCCGCGCTGCTCGCGGAATTCGTCGCGCTGTTCAACACGGACACGCGGCACGACGCAGCGACGGTGGCGGTGCCGCTCGGCGGTGCCGATCCGGCGGCCGTCGCATCGTACGTCGCCCGCGCGGTGCGCGACGGCGTGATCGACGGCGCGCGGGTCGCGGGCGACCGGCTGTGCCTGAGCGTGTCGCGCGCGACGTTCTGGCAGAACCCGCGGCCGTGGCTGAAGGCGAGCGCATCGGCCGGGATGCCGCTGCGCTATGCGATCACGAACGGCCACCGCCATCCGGTGCGGCCGCCGTCGCCGGCTGGCGAGATCTATGCGCGCCACATGCCGCAAGTCGGGATGACGTTCAGCCTGCGCACCGTCGACATCGACACGCATGCGCAGCGATTCAGCGACTGGATGAACCTCGATCGCGTCGCGCATTTCTGGGATCAGCGCGGCACGCGCGACGAGCACGCCGCGTATCTCGCGGAGCGGCTGGCCGATCCGCACATGCATCCGATGATCGGCTATTTCGACGATACGCCGTTCGGCTATTTCGAGTTCTACTGGGCGAAGGAGGACCGCCTCGCGCCGTTCTACGACGCGCACGACTACGATCGCGGGCTGCACCTGCTGATCGGCGACTCGCGCTTCCAGAGCGCGGGCAAGCTGCATGCGTGGTGGAGCGGGGTGCTGCACTACATGTTCGTCGACGAACCGCGCACGCAGCGGCTCGTCGGCGAGCCGCGCGTCGATCACGTGCGGCATATCGCGTACATGCACCGGCTCGGGTTCTACACGCTGAAGGAGTTCGACTTCCCGCACAAGCGCGCGGCGCTGACCGTGATGGAGCGCGAGACATTCTTCGACACTTTCCGGTTGCCGTGACGGGAAGGGTGCGCGAAGCGTCGCCGGGTCGCTTTGAACGCGTCGACGTTTCGCACGCGGCTTGAAGGCGGCGGGCATCGGTCGTTCGGGATATGGCTCAGGCGAGCGGCATGAGGAAGAATGGACCACTCTCTCATCGCAGACAGGTCGTGACGACATGGCAAGCACACCCGCACAGCATCGGGCGCGATCCCCGATCCGCGTTCACCGACATTGACATATGCCGGCATATGCATAGAATGGGCGCATCGTACTTCCGTGGAGTGGTTCATGCGCACCGTTTCCATTTTCAAGAACGCCCGTAACCAGGCAATCCGCATCCCGAAGGACATGGAATTCGAGGGTGTGACGGAACTCGAGATCCGGCGCGAGGGCGACACGCTGCTGCTGCGTCCGGTGCGGCCGACGTGGTTGTCGTTCTCGAGTGAACCGCTGGCCGATGCCGACTTCCTCGTCGAGCGCCCGGCGGTCGTCGAATCCGGTCGTTTCGACCTGTCCGGCGCCGATGACGATGCACCGACGGAGCCGGGCCGGTGACCACGCTCTACATGCTCGATACGAACATCTGTTCGTTCATCATGCGCGAGCGGCCGCCCGTGGTGTTGTCCCGACTGCAGTCGTGCGTCAATGCGCAGCACCGGATCGTCGTGTCGGCGGTCACTTATGCCGAAATGCGGTTCGGTGCAGTCGGCAGAAAGGCTTCGCCGAAGCATGCTGAACTCGTGACGGCCTTTGTCGCGCGGCTGGACGGCGTGCTGTCGTGGGATGCCGCGGCGGTCGATGCGACGGCCGCGATTCGCGTCGATCTCGCCGCACGTGGCACGCCGATCGGCGCGAACGACGCGTCGATCGCCGGTCACGCGATCGCGGCCGGTGCCGTGCTTGTCACGAACAACAGTCGCGAATTCAGCCGTGTCGCGGGGTTGTCGCTCGAGGACTGGGCAGCCTCGGCCTAGGGCGGGGAATGCACGATGGCGTTGCTCTCGCGCGGCAGCACATCACCTGGGAGGAACGGGTGGATCCGCGAGAAAGGCACCACGGAACGCATCGAGATACCGGTCGGCGTCGTCATTGAATTCCCCCGGCAACAACGCGAACGCGCGGGCCTGCAGGTCCTGCGCAAGCGTCGCGTAAATCGCTTCGTCGGCTAACAGCGTGCGGATCGCGTTGTGGGTCTGCGGCGCGGCAATTCGCTTCGCATCGCGCGCGAGCAATCCGGCCGCCGCCAGTTCCGGCTGGAAATCGTGCCGTTCGAGCAGATCGGGCGCAACGTCCCAGATGCGCTCGCGATTGCCCGCGTCGTGAAAATGCGTGAGCAGGAACAGCAGGTCGTACGCATCGCTGTTCTGGCGCGCGCGGCGGTCGTGCCACGCGAGCAGCTTCAACAGCGCAAGCGCGGGCAGGCTCGCCACCGGCACCGCGATGCCGGCCCCGATCGACACGGCCAGCGCCGTGTCGACCGCCTCCTGAAAGCCCAGCACGTTCAGCACGAAATCGCCACCCGGCGGCCACGCAATTTCGCCCGGCGGCGTTTCGAGCGGCCCGAACGGCACGAGATCGAGTTCCGTGCGAAAGCCGTGCGTCCCGCTGTCGAACAGCAGTTTCTGCCGATGCTTCGGCGCGCGCGTGAATTGGCCGGTCGCGACGAGTGCATCGACGAGTTGCTCGTGAAACGGCCAGCTCACCGCGCACACCGCGACGTCGACGTCGCGCGTCGCACGCACCGGCCGGATGCCGTGGACGTGCCACATCAGGATGTCGCGCGCGGTTGCACCGGCGACGACGAATGCCGCGTCGAGCTGCGCGCAGGCCGAACCGACGGCCTGCAGCAGCGCGAGCGCCGCCGGTTCGAGCGGCCGGCGCGCGTCGACCTCAAGCGGGCGGATGGGCGAGGTATCGGTCATGGATGTGTTCGGCGGCGGCAAGGTTGCGGCTGTCTCCGGACGAGACGAGATCCGCGTAGATCAGGAGCGGCGGCACGAGCGGCACGTCCTGCTCGCGCCAGTCGAGTGCGGGCGAGCGCGGCCAGAATGCTTCGAGCAATTCGACGTCGCCGCGCTCGTCCGGGCGCAAGCGCGCCTGGAGCAGCAGGCGGTTCGACACGGCGCCGTGCGTATAGACGGTGATCGTGGCCGGCTTCAGGTCGTGCGTGAGCAGATCGGCCGCTGGCTCGCCGCTGAGCCGCGCATCGTGTGCGGCGAAATCGAAACCGCGCCACCAGTCGGGCGCGACGGCGGCAAACCGCCGGGCCGGCAGTTTCGCGCGCAGGCGGCTCGGGTACAGTGCAACCCATTCCTGCACGAAGCGCGGCCAGTCGGGCATCAGGCGCTCGCCGTTGCGGCGCTGCGCGACGAGGCCGCGCGCGAGCAGGTCGTCCATCGCGAGATTGACCGTGCCGAGCGCGACGCCCGACGCGGCGGCGATCGCCCGATACGGCTGCGCGACGAGGCTTGGCTGCGTCGCGAGCGCGAACATCACGGCGAGCCCCTTGGGTGTCGTCGCGCGCGACGCTTGCCGGCGCGGCGTGCGCGCGGGCTTCGGCCGGCCGGAGATCAGCACGGTCGCCTCCGGCTGGATCACGCTCGCGTTGCCGGCGGTATCGAGGAACGGAATGCCTTGATCGGTCAGGCGGGCGGCCAGTTCGGCCGATACGTACGGCGCAACCAGCATCAGCGGCCGCTCGCCGGATGCCGGCGCGGCACCGCGACGCCGCAGCGCCGCGAGCGCGTCCTGCAGCGATTCGATGCCGACGCTCACGGCCGCGGGCATCTCGAGGGTCTGCCCGGCGATGACGAAACGGATCATCGCGTCGGCGCACGCGGTGTACGCAGCCGGCACGCGAACGGGCCGCGCATCGAAGTGCCGGGTCACGCGTGCGAACGCGGCGCAGGCCTCGTCGAGCACGTGCTGCTCCGATATCGGGAGAGGGGCGTTCTCGGGCATCAGGAAGGCTCGGTTGTTCACTTTTTCATCAGCGTACACAAAAAATGTACATTCGTCAAAAAGTGAACAAAAGCCCCTAACCCGTTGATGAAAAGGCATTGTTCCGGAACGCGGAGCCGCAATCAATGACCACCTCCACGTGAAAAATCGAGACCGAACACGGAGTGTCATGGGTTCCAATCGCCGCCGCCAGTCAGCCGGATGGCCAGTTGCCGCGAACCATGCCCGTCGCTTGGCACCGCTGCGATCATCCGGCAACTGCAGGTTGCCGCCATGACGACTTTTCGTCTATCCGGTTGCTGCTCGACGGACTATCCTTGCCTGCACATTCCCCACCGGACACAGGAGACGACACCGTGACGCACAGCGTGATCCCAGCAGGCCTCGCCGACGAAATGATCGAGATCCGGCACCGTATTCATGCCCACCCCGAGCTGGGCTTCGAGGAATTCGCGACGAGCGACCTCGTCGCCGGGCAGTTGCAGGCGTGGGGTTACACGGTGCATCGCGGGCTCGGCGGCACGGGCGTCGTCGCGCAGCTGAAGGTCGGCGACGGCACGCAGCGCCTCGGCCTGCGCGCCGACATGGACGCGCTGCCGATCCACGAGTCGACCGGCCTGCCGTACCAGAGCACGATCCCCGGCAAGATGCACGCGTGCGGCCACGACGGCCACACGGCGATGCTGCTCGCGGCCGCGAAGCACCTCGCGCGCGAGCGCCGCTTTTCCGGCACGCTGAACCTGATTTTCCAGCCGGCCGAGGAAGGGCTCGGCGGCGCGAAGAAAATGCTCGACGACGGGCTGTTCGAACAGTTCCCGTGCGACGCGATCTTCGCGATGCACAACATGCCGGGCTTCCCTACGGCCAAGTTCGGCTTCCTGCCGGGGCCGTTCATGGCATCGTCGGATACCGTGATCGTCGACGTGCAGGGGCGCGGCGGCCACGGCGCGGTGCCGCACAAGGCGATCGACTCGGTGGTCGTGTGCGCACAGATCGTCATCGCGCTGCAGACGATCGTGTCGCGCAACGTGTCGCCGCTCGACATGGCGATCGTCACGGTCGGCGCGATCCACGCGGGCGACGCGCCGAACGTGATTCCCGATCGCGCGCAGATGCGCCTGTCGGTGCGCGCGCTGAAGCCCGAGGTGCGCGACCTGCTCGAGACGCGCATCAAGGAAGTCGTTCATGCGCAGGCGGCCGTGTTCGGCGCGAGCGCGACGATCGACTACCAGCGCCGCTACCCGGTGCTCGTCAACGATGCGGAGATGACGGCATTCGCACGCGGCGTCGCGCGCGAGTGGGTCGGCGAAGCGAACCTGATCGACGGGATGGTGCCGCTCACCGGCAGCGAGGATTTCGCGTTCCTGCTCGAGAAGCGGCCGGGCTGCTACCTGATCATCGGCAATGGCGACGGGGAGGGCGGCTGCATGGTGCACAACCCCGGCTACGACTTCAACGACGCGGTACTGCCGACGGGCGCGTCGTACTGGGTCAAGCTGGCCGAGACATTCCTGGTGTGATGGAGCACGCGGCGTGAGGTCGGCGGCCGCGCATCGGCGAGTCGACCCGGCGGCCGACTAGAACGCTTCCCCACCGAACAACGCCGCCGCCGCATCCGGATTCGACGGCCAGTACATGTGCATGTACGTCGCGACGACCGAACCCGCGCGATACACGGCTTCGCCGCTGCCGGGCTCGCCATCGGGCCGGACGGCAGTCGCCACCGGCGCCAGCGGGGTGTCGAGCCGCGAATAGTGAAACGTATGACCGCGCATCGGCCCGGTGCGCGTGTCCAGCTGCTGCATCCCGAGCGCCGCGAACCGGCGCTGCATCGTCGCACGGCCCGACAGCAACCCGAGCATCGGCGTCGTCACGCCATCCACGTCGGTCAGCGACTCGCTCAGATACACCATCCCCCCGCATTCCGCGACGATCGGCCGGCCAGCCGCCGCGTGCGCGCGAATCGTCAGCGCCGCCACGGCATTCACCGCGAGCGTCGCCGCATGCAGCTCCGGATACCCGCCCGGCAGGAACAGCGCATCGCACGCGTCGGGCACGGGTTCGTCCGCCAGCGGTGAAAAGAACCGCAGTTCCGCGCCGAGCGCCTCGAGCAGCGCGAGGTTCGCCGGATAGATGAACGAGAACGCCGGGTCGCGCGCGATCGCGATCCGCTGGCCGGCAAGCGCGCGCGGCAGCGGCGCGGCAACGTCGGGCTCGGCGAACGCAATGGCGGCCGGCAATTCGGCCAGCGCGGTTTGTGCGAGCACGTCGGCCGCGCGATCGAGCCGCGCATCGAGATCGTCGATATCGGCCGGCTGGTGCAGGCCGAGATGCCGTTCCGGCAGCGCGATGCCCGCATCGGCCGGCACGTGGCCGAGCCAGCGCAAGTCGTCCGGTAGCGCCTGCCGCAGCAGTTGCGCGTGTCGCGGCGAGCCGACGCGGTTCGCCAGCACGCCGTGAAACGGCACCGCCGGCCGGAACCGCGCGAGCCCGAACGCGATCGCCGCGAAGGTCTGCGCCATCGCCTTCGCCGCAATCACCGCGACGACCGGCACGTCGAACGCGATCGCGAGATCGGCGCTGCTCGGCGTGCCGTCGAACAGGCCCATCACGCCTTCGATCAGGATCAGGTCCGCGTCGCGCGCGGCCTCGGCGAGCAGCGCGCGGCAGCCGGCTTCACCGACCATCCCGAGATCGAGCGCATGCACGGGTGCGCCGCTCGCGCGTTCGAGCAGCATCGGATCGAGAAAGTCCGGCCCGGTCTTGAACACGCGCACGCGCCGGCCGAGCCGCCGGTGCAGCCGCGCAAGGCCGGCCGTCACCGAGGTCTTGCCCTGGCCGGACGCGGGCGCGCTGACGAACAGCGCGGGGCAGGCCGGCATCGGTCAGAACTCCACGCCGCGCTGCGCCTTCACGCCTTGCTCCTTGTACGGGTGCTTGACGAGCCGCATTTCGGTGACGAGGTCGGCCGCCTCGACCAGCGCATCGGGCGCATGCCGCCCCGTGACGACGACGTGCACCGCATCCGGCCGCGCGGCGAGCGTCGCGAGCACTTCGTCGAGCGGCAGGTATTCGTACTTCAGCACGGTGTTCAGCTCGTCGAGGATCACCATCCGGTACTCGCCGCTTTCGATCATTCGGCGTGCCTCGTCCCAGCCCTTGCGCGCGGTCGCGATGTCGGCGTCGCGGTCCTGCGTGTTCCACGTGTAGCCGTCGCCCATCGTCACGAAGTCGCATTGCGCGACCGCGCCGAGGAAATCGCGCTCGGACGTATGCAGCGCGCCCTTGATGAACTGCACGACGCCGAGCCGCATGCCGTGGCCGAGCACGCGCACGGCCATGCCGAACGCGGCCGTGCTCTTGCCCTTGCCGTTGCCGGTGTTGACGATCAGCAGGCCCTTTTCCTGCGTGGCGGCAGCCTGCTTCTTTTCATGGCCGGCGCGACGGCGTTCGGTCATCCGTTGATGGGATTCGGCATCGGTTTTCATCGGGAGTCGTCCTGTCGAAAGCGGAACAAAGGATTCAGAGCGGGCCGGCGAGCGCGACCGTCACGCCGCCCAGGATGGATTTGGGGCCGAGCAGCCGGCCGTTGGGTGCCGCCAGCCGCGCGCACGGCTCGGCCACGCCCGCGACGCCGAAACGCGCCAGCGCGACAGTCGACGGGCCGCTCAATGCCGGTTCGGCGCATTGCGCGAGCTGCGCCGCGTCGAATGCGACGAGCGGCCAGCCGCGTCGCGCGCACAGCGTGCGCAGCGGTCGGGCCCGTGCCTTGTCGGCGAGCGTCGCGATAACGGCCGGCGCGGCGCCCGGGTAGTGCGCGAGCGCCGCGCGGATCGCGGCGTCGAGTTGCGCGGCGCTCACGCCCGCGCGGAACCCGACGCCGAGCGCGACGCGCATCAGCCGCGGCCGCCGAGCGCCGCGCGCACCGCGGGATCGTCGGCGAGCGCCGCGACGCGGCCGATCACGACGATCGCGGGCGAACCGATCGCGGTCGCGGCCACGCGCTCGACGACCGTGTCGAGCGTGGCCAGCACGTGCCGCTGTGCGTCGCGCGTCGCGTTTTCGATCGCCGCGCACGGCGTGTCGCCGGGCAGGCCGCCGTCAAGCAGCGCGGCCGCGATCGCGGCGAGCCGACGAATGCCCATGTAGACGACGATCGTCATGCGCGTCGCGGCCAGCGCGCGCCAGTCGGGTTCGTCGGCGCCCGCGCCGTGGCCCGTGACGAAGATCACGCCCTGCGCGTCGCCGCGATGCGTGACCGGAATGCCGAGCGCGGCCGGCGCGGCGATCCCGGCCGTGATGCCGTTCACGACCTCGACCGGGAAACCCGCCGCGCCGACCGCGAGCAACTCCTCGCCGCCGCGGCCGAACACGAACGGATCGCCGCCCTTGAGCCGCGCGACGCTGCGGCCCGCGCGCAGGTGCGCGAGCATCGCGGCGACGATCGTTTCCTGCGGGGTCGACGCATGGCCGCCGCGCTTGCCGACGTGCTCGATGCGCGCGTCGGCGCGCGCATGGCGCAGCACGTCGGGGTTCACGAGATCGTCGACGAGCAGCACGTCGGCCGCGGCGATCGCGCGCACGGCCTTCAGCGTGAGCAGATCGGCGTCGCCGGGGCCGGCGCCGACGAGCCAGGCGCGGCTCATCGGACGCGGCACGGCGCGCACCGTGTCGTGGCAGTGGAAAGGGGACAGCGAGCGGCACATCGGCGGCCGGCGGACAGGCAGTGCATGACGGATCGGGCGAAGCCCGCGCGAGCGCGGGCGAAATGCGCACCCCATCCGTCCCCCGCGGATCGGGCGTTCGGCGAGCCGCAGGCTCGCCCCTTGCGTCGGCCGGTATCCGGGCTGGCCGCTTGCCAGGCCGCAGCCTTCCCGCCCGCTGAAGGGCAGTGGCATCGCGGGCGGCCTGGGCGCGTGCGGGGGAATCGCGGCGCGCGGGCGGCGTACCGTTGCGGGGACAGCACAGGCCGGGCGGATGTCCGCCTCCTGTTTCCCGTTTAACTGCATGCACGGAATGCGCATGCGAGCACCGAACGCGGCGCATACGATAGCACAGCGGCCGGCCCGCGCGAACCTGCCGCGCAAGGGCCGGATACGGCTTCCGGCATCATGCCGGGCGCCGGCCGAATGCCCCCGGACGGCCCGTCCCGCCTTGACGCTCCCCGCACCGCCGCCTACACTCGCACGCGTTTTGGTGCTCGCGCGTGCCGCTCCGGCGCGCGCAGTTAAACGGGAAACAGGGAGCCTGCCTGCGCCGCAGTCGAGCCAACCTGTGCTGCCCCCGCAACGGTAAGCGAACGCGTCGCGCGCAAGCGCGACGCAGCGCCGCTTCGCCGCATGCCTGTCGCATGCGGACGACCGCCACTGGATGCCGCGCATCCGGGAAGGCGAAGCGGCGTGTTCGTCAGCCCGGATACCGGCCGAAACGTTGGGTTCAGCGCCGCGGGGAGGCGGCGCATCGTCCACGGCCGCAGTACGCCCGGACGTCCGAGCGTTTCCCGCTTCCTCCGCCGATCCGTCCGCAGCATGCGCGCGGGCCGGCGCGGCGAGCGGCAGGCGGCGCGGGCAGGGCACGCGGCAGCCGTGTTGGCATTCATCATGTCGACCGTTCGCAAGGGAGCATCATGCTCGACTCGTTCTTCCGCCTGTTCAACGACAGTCCGTCCGGGCTGCGCGGCAAAATCGTCGCGATCTACTCATTGCTCGTCGCATTCAACGTCGCCGCGTGGATCTGGGCCTTCGTCGCGTTTCGCGACCAGCCCGTGCTGCTGGGCACCGCGCTGCTCGCGTACGTGTTCGGGCTGCGCCACGCGGTCGATGCCGACCATATCGCCGCGATCGACAACGTCACGCGCAAGCTGATGCAGGAAGGCCGCAGCCCGCTCGGCGCGGGCCTGTTCTTCTCGCTCGGGCATTCGACCGTGGTGATCGTGATGTCGGTGGCCGTCGCGCTGACCGCGGCGTCGCTCGCGCGCTTCGAGAGCATGAAGACCTGGGGCGGCGTGATCAGCACGAGCGTGTCCGCGTTCTTCCTGCTGGTGCTCGCGGCCGCGAACCTGCTGATCCTGATCTCCGTGTACCGGACGTTTCGCGCGGCCCGCCGCGGCGAGGCGATCGTCGATGCCGATCTCGACATGCTGATGAACCAGCGCGGCGTGCTCGCGCGCCTGTTCCGGCCGCTGTTCCGCCTCGTGTCGCGCAGCTGGCACCTGTATCCGGTCGGCTTCCTGTTCGGCTTCGGCTTCGATACCGCGACCGAGATCGCGCTGTTCGGCATTTCGGCGACGCAGGTGCAGGGCGGCATGTCGTTCTGGTCGGTGATGGCGCTGCCGGCGCTGTTTACCGCAGGCATGACGCTCGTCGACACGACCGACGGCATCCTGATGATGGGCGCATACCGCTGGGCATACGTGCGGCCGATCCGCAAGATTTACTACAACATGACGATCACGTTCGTGTCGGTGCTGGTTGCCGCGCTGATCGGCGGCATCGAGGTGCTTGCGCTGCTCGCGGATAAACTCTCGCTGCAGGGCCCGGTGTGGCGTTTCTCGACGATGGTCGCCTCGCATTTCGGGATGCTCGGCTACGTCGTGATCGGCCTGTTCCTCGCGTGCTGGATCGTATCGGCCGCAATCTACCGCCTCAAACGCTACGACGAGATCGACGTGACGCTCTCGGCCTGACTCCCTTTTCTCCACAGGACCCACCATGACCCTACGCAAGCTTCCCGTCACGATCGTCACGGGCTTTCTCGGCAGCGGCAAGACCACGCTGATGCGGCACATCCTGCAGCACGCCGAAGGCCGCCGCATCGCGGTGATCGTCAACGAATTCGGCGAGCTCGGCATCGACGGCGAAATCCTCAAGGGCTGCGGCATCGGCTGCGACGACGCGGACGGCGCGCAGGACGAAGCGGCCGGCCAGCTGTACGAACTCGCGAACGGCTGCCTGTGCTGCACCGTGCAGGAAGAGTTCTACCCGGTGATGGAAGCGCTCGTCGAGCGCCGCGCCGACCTCGACCACGTGCTGATCGAGACGTCGGGCCTCGCGTTGCCGAAGCCGCTCGTCCAGGCCTTCAACTGGCCGACCATCCGCAACAGCTTCACGGTCGACGCGGTCGTGACCGTCGTCGACGGGCCGGCCGCCGCGAGCGGCCAGTTCGCGGAGAACCCGCAGGCCGTCGACGCGCAGCGCCGCGCCGATCCGAACCTCGACCACGAATCGCCGCTGCACGAACTGTTCGCCGATCAGCTGTCGTCGGCCGATCTCGTGATCGTGAACAAGGCCGACCTGGTCGGCGATGCGCCGTTCGCCGAAGTCGAAGCCGCGATCCGCGAGGAAATCCCGCCGCAGGTGAAGATCGTGCGCGCGACGCGCGGCGAACTCGATCTCGCGATGCTGCTCGGGCTCGAGTCGGCGTCGGAGGACACGATCCACCTGCGCCACGACCATCACGGCTCGGCCGACGACGGCGATCACGACCATCATCACGACGATTTCGATTCGGTGGTGGTGGCGGGCGACGCCGGCTCGCGCGAAGCGACGATCGCCGCGCTGCAGCGCGTGGTCGAGACCCACACGATCTATCGCGCAAAAGGCTTCGCGGCGCTGCCCGATGCGCCGATGCGGCTCGTGATCCAGGGCGTCGGCCGCCGTTTCGACAGCTATTTCGACCGTCGCTGGCAGGACGGCGAAGCGCGCGCGAGCCGCTTCGTGCTGATCGGCGAGGCGCTCGACGCGGCCGCCTTGCAGCGCGCGTTCGACGCGGCCTGCGCCGCCGAAATGCAACAGGCGTAACGCACGATGCATCTGCTGCGCACCACGCCGGGCGGCTTCGTCGACGACACGCAGGGCGTCATCCGGATCGACCAGCAGCCGGCCGACATCGTGATCCTGAGCTCGGCCGACACGACGCTGTCGCTGCTGGCCAGCGTCGTGCCGACGCTGCCGGCCGGTTTTCCGGGCGTGCGGCTCGCGAACGTCACGTTCCTGCGGCAGCCGGCGTCCGTCGATTTCTACGTCGACGACGTGCTGCGTCACGCGAAGACGGTCGTGATCGATCATCTCGGCGGCGAGGCGTACTGGCCGTACGGGATCGAACAGGCGGTGTCGCTCGCGTCGAAACGGCGGCAGCAGCTCGCGATGTTCTCGGGCGACCTGCAGGAAGACCCGAACCTCGTCGCGAAGAGCACCGTCGCGCCCGATCTGTGCCGGCTGTGGTGGCGCTACCTGCGCGAAGGCGGGATGCACAACGCCGAAGCATTGCTGCGCAGCATCGCGTTCCATACGCTCGGGTTCGGCGCCGAACCCGCGTTGCCGCGCCCGCTGCCGGCCGCCGCGCTGTATCACCCGGCGCGCGACCCGGCGAGCGTCGACGACTGGCGCGCGCGCTGGACGCCCGGCGCGCCCGTCGTCGCGATCCTGTTTTATCGCGCGCACTGGCAGGCGGCGAACACGGCCGTGTTCGACGCGCTGGCCGATGCGCTCGTGCACGAAGGGCTCAATCCGCTGCCGATCGCGGTCACGTCGCTGAAGGACGCGGTGAGCCGCGAGGTCATCACGCAGCTGTGCGACACGCATCGCGTCGCGCTCGTGCTGAACACCACGGCGTTCGCGGCCGGCGCGATCGACAGCCCCGAGCCCGACGTGCTCGCCGGCGACGCGCCGGTGCTGCAGGTGATCCTGTCCGGCGGCAATCGCGACGCGTGGGTGGCCGACAACCAGGGGCTGCACGCGCGCGACATCGCGATGCACATCGCGTTGCCCGAAGTCGACGGACGCATCGTCACGCGCGCGGTGAGCTTCAAGGGGCTCGCGTATCGTTGTCCGCACACCGAAGTCGACGTCGTGCGCTATCAGCCGGATGCCGAGCGGATCGCGTTCGTCGCGGCGCTCGCGCGCGGCTGGTGCCGGCTGCGCACGCTCGACCCTGCCGACAAGCGCATCGCGCTGATTCTCGCGAACTATCCGCACAGCGAAGGGCGGATCGGCAACGGCGTCGGGCTCGATAC
The DNA here is from genome assembly GCF_052045245.1 of Burkholderia sp. 22313. NCBI lineage: Bacteria > Pseudomonadati > Pseudomonadota > Betaproteobacteria > Burkholderiales > Burkholderiaceae > Burkholderia > Burkholderia sp. 22313. The sequence continues at coordinate 56,832 of NZ_JBQEON010000008.1, read as the reverse complement.
GCCGGCATCCGCGCTGCGCGTGCTGGCGGCGCTGCGCGACGCGGGCTATGCGCTGGCCGACCTGCCGGCCGACGGCGACGCGCTGATCGCGCGGCTCACCGAAGGCGTGACCAACGATCCGGCGGTGCGCGCGTTGCGTCCGGCATTCCAGAGTTACGCGCTGGCCGACTACGTCGCCCGTTTCGCACGGCTGCCGGCCGCCGTGCGCGACGCGTTGAACGCACGCTGGGGCCCGCCCGAAGCCGATCCTACGCTGCGGCAGGCGCGCTTTCCGATCGCCGGCTGGCGCGCGGGCAACGTGTTCGTCGGAATCCAGCCGTCGCGCTCGCGCGACGAGAACGACTACGCGAGCTACCACGACGCGGACCTCGTCCCGCCGCACGCGTATCTCGCGTTCTATTTCTGGTTGCGCGATGCGTTCGGCATCGACGCGGTCATCCACCTCGGCAAGCACGGCAACCTCGAATGGCTGCCGGGCAAGAGCGTCGCGCTGTCCGACGCGTGCTGGCCCGACCTGACGCTCGGGCCGCTACCGCACCTGTATCCGTTCATCGTCAACGATCCGGGCGAGGGCAGCCAGGCGAAGCGCCGTGCGCAGGCGGTGATCATCGATCACCTGATGCCGCCGCTCACGCGTGCGGAAAACTACGGCCCGCTGCAGGATCTCGAGCGGCAGGTCGACGAATACTACGAAGCACTGATGGTCGATGCGCGGCGCGCGAAGCTGCTGCGCAAGACGATCCTCGCGACGATCGCGGAACACCGGCTGCACGACGAACTGAGCGTATCGCCGCCGCGCGATGCGGGCGACGAGGACGCGCTGCTGACGCGCGTCGACGCGTGGCTGTGCGAGCTGAAGGAAGCGCAGATTCGCGACGGGCTGCATGTGTTCGGCGTGTCGCCAGCCGATCGGCAGCGGCGCGATACGTTGCTCGCGCTCGCCCGCTTTCCGGTCGGCGACGGCAAGGGCGCGCGCGCCGGGCTGATCGGCGCGCTCGCGCGCGATCTCGCGCTCGGCGACGCGTTCGATCCGCTCGCGGCCGACTGGGCCGCGCCGTGGACGGGCCCGCGCCCGGCCGTGCTGCAAGCGCTCGACGCATCGCCGTGGCGCCACGCGGGCGATACGCGCGAGCGGCTCGAACGGCTCGCGCAGCAGTGGCTGGACGGGGGCTGCGTGGACGCATCCGGCACGCCGGGCGCCACCGGCATCGACGCCGCGCCACCCGGCGACTGGCCGCACACGCACGCCGTCATCGAACGCGTGCGCGCGACGCTGATACCCGCGCTCGACGCGTGCGGCGGCGAGGAGCTGCGCCAGCTGCTGCGCGGGCTCGACGGCCGCTTCGTGCCGCCGGGGCCGAGCGGCTCGCCGTCGCGCGGCCGGCCCGACGTGCTGCCCACCGGCCGCAACTTCTATTCGGTCGATACGCGCGCGGTGCCGACCCAGGCCGCGTGGACGCTCGGGCTGAAATCCGCGCAGCAGCTGATCGAACGCCATCTGCAGGATCACGGCGACTATCCGCGCGCGATCGGGCTGTCGGTGTGGGGGACGGCGACGATGCGCACCGGCGGCGACGATATCGCGCAGGCGTTCGCGCTCCTCGGCGTGCGGCCGAAGTGGGCGCACGGCAGCCACCGCGTGACCGACTTCGAGATCTTGCCGATCGAGATCTTCGACCGGCCGCGCATCGACGTGACGCTGCGCGTGTCGGGCTTCTTCCGCGACGCGTTCCCGAACCTGATGCACCTGTTCGACGCGGCCGTGCAGGCCGTGGCCGCGCTCGACGAGCCCGAGGCCCTGAACCCGATCCGCGCCCGCATCGAGCGTGAACGCGCGAAGTGGATCGAGCAGGGCGTGGCGCCGGACGAAGCGCGCCGGCGTGCCGGCTGGCGCGTGTTCGGCGCGCGGCCGGGCAGCTACGGCGCGGGCCTGCAGGATCTGATCGACCAGCGCCGCTGGCAGACCGACGCCGATCTCGCCGAGGCTTACCGCCGGTGGGGCGGCCATGCGTACGCGCAGAACAGCGCGGGCGAGGCGGCCCCCGGCGTGTTCGGCGAGCGGCTCGCGACGATCGACGTCGTCGTGCAGAACCAGGACAGCCGCGAGCACGACCTCCTCGACTCGAACGACTACTACCAGTTCCAGGGCGGGATGACGGCGGCCGTGCGGCACCTGTCCGGGCAGCAGCCGAGCGTCTACCACGGCGACCATGCGAATCCGGCCGCGCCGAAGATGCGCACGCTGCGCGAGGAAATCGCGCGCGTGATCCGCTCGCGCGTCGTCAACCCGAAATGGCTCGACGGCGTGAAGCGTCACGGTTACAAGGGCGCGGCCGAAATGGCCGCGACCGTCGACTACCTGTACGGCTATGACGCGACCGCGCGCGTGCTGTCGGACCATCAGTACGCGCTTGTCGCCGATGCGTACCTGTTCGACGACGCCACCCGCGCGTTCCTCGAACGCCACAACCCGAAGGCGCTGCACGGCATCTGCGAACGTTTCGTCGAAGCGATGCAGCGCGGGCTGTGGCAGCAGCCGGGCGACTATCGCGAGCGGATCGAAGCGGTCTGGCTCGACAGCGAACAACTTCAGGAAGGGGGACGGCGATGACCGATCCGACGACGCACCGCGCCCGCGCGGTGTTCCCGTTCGCGGCGCTGGTCGCGCAACAGCCGCTGCAGCAGGCGCTGCTGCTCGCGGCGATCGACCCGTCGCTCGGCGGCGTGCTCGTCAGCGGGCCGCGCGGCACCGCGAAATCGACCGCCGCACGCGCGCTCGCCGAATTGCTGCCCGAAGGCGAATTCGTCACGCTGCCGCTGTCGGCGAGCGACGAGCAGGTCACGGGCACGCTCGATCTCGCCCATGCGCTCGCCGAACACGGCGTGCGCTTCCGGCCGGGCCTGCTCGCGCGCGCGCATCGCGGCGTGCTGTACGTCGACGAAGTGAACCTGCTCGCCGACGGCCTCGTCGACACACTGCTCGACGTCGCCGCGAGCGGCGTGAACGTGGTCGAGCGCGATGGCGTGTCGCACGCGCACGATGCGCGCTTCGTGCTGGTCGGCACGATGAATCCCGAGGAAGGCGAACTGCGCCCGCAACTGCTCGACCGCTTCGGACTGATGGTCGAGCTCGAAAATTGCTTCGACGCCGCGCAGCGCGAGCAGATCGTGAAGGCGCGGCTCGCGTTCGATCTCGATCCGCACGCGTTCCGTGCCCGTCACGCGGCCGCGCAGCGCGAACTCGGCGAGCGCATTCACGCGGCGCGGGCGCGGCTCGCGGCACTCGATTTCGACGATGCGGTGCACGCACGCGTCAGCGCGCTGTGCATCGAAGCGGCCGTCGACGGGCTGCGTGCCGACCTCGTGATGCTGCGCGCCGCGCGCGCGCTCGCGGCGCTGGAGCAGACCGACGCCGTGACGGTGGCGCAGGTCGAACGCGTGGCCGACGCGGTGCTGCGGCATCGGCGGCATGCAGGGTCGCCGCCGTCGTCGGGCGCATCGAACTCGCCGCGATCGGGCGAAAGCAGCGACCGTCACGATCATTCGCCGCCGAACCCGCGTCGGCAGCAGGACGATCGACCGGGCACGGCACGCAGCGATGCCACCGCATCGCAAGGGGACTGGGGCTACCTGCCGCCCGAGCCGGCCGGACTGCGTGACGTGAAAGGCGTGGTGCCGCTGCCGCTAAAAAAAAGCTGAGCCATCGAGGCGCCGCCGCCGCGAACGCCATTCGCGGTCCTCGATGGCAGCCAGGCGCTGCCGCGCGCGTGCCGGGCACGGCGGGGGCCGGCACGGCCATTGCGTGGCCGGCGACGCTCGCCGCGAAGCGCGGCGGCCCGCTGCACGCCGATCATCTGCGTTTTCGCCAACGGGCCGGCACACCGGATGCGTTGCATTGCTTCGTGCTCGACTGTTCGGCGTCGATGCTGTCGCACGAACGGCTCGCGCTCGCGAAAGGCTTGATCGTCGCGTACTTCGACCAGGCCGCGCGCGCGCGCATGGAAACCGCGCTGATCTGCTTCGGCGGTCACGGCGTCGCGCGCCGCTTCGGCCCGGCCGTGCCGCGCTGGTGGAATGCGCGCTGGCTCGAACCGGTGGACGGCGGCGGCGGCACGCCGCTCGCGGACGGCATCGCGGCCGCCGCGCAGTTGCTCGCGCGCGACGCACGACGCGGGCCGGCGCGAGACAAGCAGCGCTGGTTGTGGGTGCTGTCCGACGGGCACACGCGCGAAACGCCGTCGAAGCCGGCCGCTGCCGACCACGTCGTGTTCGTCGATTTCGACGATGCGGCCGTGCGGATCGGGCAGGGCAGGCGGCTCGCCGATGCCTGGGGCGCGCAATGGATGACGGCCGCGTCGGTGTGCGCCGGGCTGGCCGACTGATCGGGCGCCGCGGAACGCGCGCCGGCGCTGCGCTATGATCGCCGTTTCTGATCACCGGAATCCCTGCCATGCAAGTACTCGTCGATGCCGACGCGTGCCCCGCCGTCATCAAGGACATGCTGTTTCGCGCCGCGCGTCGTGCCGAGATCTGCGTGACGCTGGTCGCGAACCAGTTCCTGCGCACGCCGCCGTCGCCGTTCATCAAGGCGCTGCAGGTACCGGCCGGCTTCGACGTGGCCGATGCGCGGATCGTCGAGCTCGTGGAAGCCGGCGATCTCGTGATCACCGCCGACATTCCGCTCGCCGCCGCCGTCCTCGACAAGGGCGCGCATGCGCTCGACCCGCGCGGCAACTGGTTCAGCCGCGAGAACATCGAGGAACGCCTGTCGACGCGCGCGATGATGGACCAGCTGCGCAGCGCGGGCATCGATACGGGCGGCCCCGCGCCGTTCAGCGCACGCGACGGCAAGGCGTTCGCATCGCAGCTCGACCGGTTCCTGGCACGTCACGGCAAGCCTTGACCCACCCCGCACCCCGCACCCGCGTGCCGGCCGTGCGATGCGTCACGGGTTTCGCGTCGAATCGTTCGCTGCGGCAGAATACGGATTCGCGCCGTCATTGATCGCGAGGCGCGGACGATCCACCGGAGGACACGAATGTCACCGACCCAACTTCTCGTTCCGACGCTGACCCAGACGCTGCGCGCGCAATCCGCGTGGCTCGACAAGGCCGCGGCGCACCGGCAGGCCGCGGGCGACACGCCCGATACGGTGCTGACGCTGAAACTCGCGCCCGACATGTATCCGCTCGCCGCCCAGGTGCGCTTCTCATGCTTCCAGGCGATGGAGCCCGTCCACCGGCTGCGCGGCGAGCCGCTGCCGGACGCACTGCTGGCACTGCGGGAAGCCGGCCGGCATGCCGATGCGCAGCCCGGCACGCTGCGCGATGCGCAGGGCATCCTCGCCGGCACGATCGCCTTCCTTGGCGAACTCGCGCCCGACGCGCTCGACGACGGCGCCGCGCGGCCGATCGCCCTCGAACTGCCGAACGGCATCGCGTTCGACATGACGGGCGAGCAGTACGTGCGCGACTGGGCACTGCCGCAGTTCTACTTTCACTCGATCGCCGCCTACGCGATCCTGCGCCATGACGGCGTCGAGCTCGGCAAGGCCGACTATGTGCCGCACATGCTGGCGTACGTGCGGCCCGGCACGATTCCGCAGGGCTGAACGCATGCGCGAACGAACCGGCCGCGGCGCCCAGGGCATGACGCGCGCGCTGTTCCTCTGCAGCCGCAACCGGCTGCGCAGCCCGACCGCCGAGGCGGTATTCGCCGCGTGGCCGGGCGTCGAAACCGACTCCGCCGGCCTCGCGCCCGACGCGGACACGCCGGTATGCGCGCAGCAGCTCGAATGGGCCGAGATCGTGTTCGTGATGGAGCGCGCGCACAAGGCGCGGCTGTCTGCCCGATTCGGCGCCCGGTTGAAGCACAAGCGGATCGTCTGCCTCGACATTCCCGACCGCTACGCCTACATGCAGCCCGAACTGGTCGCGCTGCTCGAACGCAAGGCCGGCCCGTTCCTGCGCGCGTGAGCCGCAGCGGGAAGGTTCAGCGCGAACGAAACGGCCCGTCCGCGAGCGCGGAAAGGCGGTCGAGATGCAGCAGTTCGATGATCTTGCGGGTCGGCACGCTCGCGCGCAGCGTCTCGAGGCGCTCGACGTCGAACCACTTGCAGCGCGCGATCTCGTTGCTCGCGCGCGGGGTCAGGTGTGTCGGCACGTCGGCCACGAACACGTGATGGAGCTTCGTGAGGCCGCCGAACTGCACCGCGTAGTCCAGGGCCAGCCCCTCCAGCCGCGTTTCCTCCGCCAGCTCGCGCTGCGCGGCCTCCAGCGGCGTCTCGCCGCGCCGGATCGTGCCGCCCGGCAGCGACCAGCGCGCCGCGGTACGGGCGACCAGCAGCACGCTGCTGCGCTGCCGGCACACGATCGTGGCGCGTTCCTTGGTGATGGCGACGGTGTCCGGCCCGGTGCGCATGTTCGGCAAAACAGGTGCTGAATCCTGAATCGTGGAGGGAAGCGCGCGTCGACCGGCGTGGCCGGCCTGTCGCCCGATCGTCGGGCGCGACGGCATGCAAGCCGCCGCGCCGATCTTACCGGGCGTTCGTGACAGTTCCGTGCATGGCTGCGCGCCACGCAGTGCGCGTCACACGCGCGTGTAGATCCCCGGTTTCCCGGCGCGTCCGTGGCGCCGCTTGTGGACGGCCCGCCGGTGATGCGGCCGCGGCGTCACATGCGGGCGCGCAGGCGCGGGCCGTGCCGCCGGCGCGGCGGCACGCGCCTGTGATTGCCCCTCGCCAAAATGGAAGGTCTGGGTTTGCGCGCGGGCGACGCCCAGCGTCGACGCCAGCACGAGGGCCGCAAGCAGCATGCGTTTCATGAGTTTTCCGCCTTTCTTCAGATGAGCTGTCCGCCAGCTTAGCGAACCGAGACCCGACGCCGCAACCGGCCGGTGTCCGGTGTCGTCCCCGCTTACGGCCGGCCGCGTTCTCGCCACGGCGGCGGGGCATCTCCGGCTTGACAATAAAATTCTCCAGTGTGAATATAAATTCACACACAAGAATTACTCTTCCGGTCCGGGAAGGCGTGCCGCGCAGATGCCGGCCCGGCGAAACCGGCGGTCCGAACAACCGGAGTCAGGAGCGAGACGCATGGCGGAGCATGAGCAGCAGGGCGCGTTGGCGGGGTTGCGCATCATCGATCTGTCGCGGGTGCTGGGCGGCCCGTACGCCACGCAGATCCTCGCCGACCACGGCGCGGAGGTGATCAAGGTCGAACCGCCGTCGGGCGACGAGACGCGCACCTGGGGGCCGCCGTTCGACGGCGACACCGCGTCGTATTTCCTCGGCGTGAACCGCAACAAGCTCGGCATCGCGCTCGACCTGACGAAGCCGGACGATCGCGAGCGGCTGCTCGGCCTGCTCGAGCACGCCGACGCGCTGGTCGAGAACTTCAAGATCGGCACGATGGAGCGCTGGGGGCTCGGCTTCGACACGCTGCACGCGCGCTTTCCGCGCCTCGTTCATTGCCGCGTGTCGGGCTTCGGCGCGGACGGCCCGCTCGGCGGGCTGCCCGGCTACGACGCGGCCGTGCAGGCGCTGGCCGGGCTGATGAGCGTGAACGGCGAGGCGGGCGGCGCGCCGCTGCGCGTCGGCGTGCCGATCGTCGATCTCGTCACCGGGCTGAACGCGGCGCTCGGCGTGCTGATGGCGCTGCGCGAACGCGATGCGAGCGGGCGCGGCCAGTTCGTCGAGTCGACGCTGTTCGACTGCGCGCTGTCGATCCTGCATCCGCATACGCCGAATTTCTTCCATTCCGGGAAGGCGCCGGTGCGCACCGGCAACGCGCATCCGAACATCACGCCGTACGACAGCTTTCCGACCGCGAGCGTCGACATCTTTCTCGCGGTCGGCAACAACGGGCAGTTCGCCGCGCTGTGCGACGTGCTCGGCACGCGCGACTGGCCTGCCGATCCGCGCTTCGCCGACAACCGTGCGCGCAGCGCGAACCGCGCCGCGTTGCGCGAACTGCTCGAAACGGCGCTGGCCGAGCACGACGGCGCGGCGCTCGCCGAGCAGCTGATGCGCCGCGGCGTGCCGTGCGCGCCCGTGCTCGGGCTCGACGCGGCGCTCGACCATCCGCACGTCGCGCATCGGCGGATGAAGGTCGAACTGGGCCGGCATCGCGGCATCGCATCGCCGATCAAGCTCGGCCGCACGCCGGCCACGTACCGGCGGCCGCCGCCCGCGCTGAACGAACATGCGGCGCAGGTATTCGCCGACACCGCACGCGACAGCAACGACGACGACAACGGCACGCGCCGCCACTGACACGCATCGCGGCCGGCGGCCGTGCGAGGGCGTCCGACGCCGCCGCACGACCGCACGCCGCGTCGGACATCGCGCCGCGTCGCGCCCGACGCGCGCCGGCGCCACAGGAGACACATCATGCTCGCATGGATCGGCGCGATCGCGATCGTCGCGCTGTTCGGCCTGATCATCACGAAGCGGCTGGCGCCGCTCGTCGCGCTGATCGTCGTGCCGGTCATCGCGTCGCTCGCGGCCGGCTTCGGACTCTCGACCGGCACGTTCACCGTGCACGGCGTGCAGAACATCGGCCCGATCGCCGGAATGTTCGTTTTTGCGATTCTTTTTTTCGGAATCCTCACCGACGCGGGGATGCTCGACCCGATCATCGCGGGCGTGCTGCGCGTGATCGGCTGCCATCCGCCGCGCATCGTGATGGGCTCGGCGCTGCTCGCGCTGCTGATCCATCTGGACGGCTCGGGCGCCGTCACGTTTCTCGTCACGCTGCCCGCGATGATGCCGCTCTATACGCGGCTCGGGATGGACCGGCGGATCCTCGCGTGCGTCGCGTCGATGGCGGCCGGCGTCAATTTCCTGCCGTGGGTCGGGCCGATGCTGCGCGCGTCGGCGGCCTTGCACATTCCGGGCTCGGCGATCTTCATGCCGATGATTCCCGTGCAGATCGTCGGGCTCGTGTTCGTGTTCGGCACCGCGTACGTGCTCGGCGCGCGCGAGGCAAGGCGGCTCGGGCTCGATCGTGCGGGCGCGGCGGCGCTCGCGATCGCACCGCGCGAGCTGACCGACGCCGAACGCGCGCTGCGCCGGCCCGGGCGCTTCCGCATCAACCTGGCGCTGACGCTCGTCGTGCTCGGCACGCTGGTGTCGGGCATCGTCGACCCGATGGTGATGTTCATGCTGGGGACGGTCGCCGCGCTCGTCATCAACTATCCGGACGTGCAGGCGCAGCGCGAGCGGATCGACGCCCATGCGAAGGCCGCGCTGATGATGGCAAGCGTGCTGCTCGCGGCCGGCGCATTCACCGGGATCATGTCCGGCACCGGGATGCTGAAGGCGATGGCCGAGGTCGTCGTCGCGCACGTGCCGGTCGAGCATGCGCGCCACATGCCGTTCGTGCTCGGCCTGCTGTCGATGCCGCTCAGCCTGCTGTTCGATCCCGATTCGTTCTACTTCGGCGTGCTGCCGGTGCTCGCGGAAAGCGCGAAGCTGCTCGGCGTGCCGCCGATCCAGATGGCGCAGGCCGCGCTGCTCGGCCAGATGACGACCGGGTTTCCGGTCAGCCCGCTCACGCCCGCGACGTTCCTGATCGTCGGCCTGACCGGCGTCGAGCTCGCCGAGCATCAGAAATTCACGATTCCGTTCCTGTTCGCCGCGACCGTGCTGATGGTGTTCGCCGCGGTCGCGACGGGCGTGTTTCCGTTATGACGGCACCCGGATCGGTCGCCGCGTGTCTTGCGGCCGACGGAGCCGTCCGTCAACGGTGCGTGCTTCGACGCGCAAGCCCCGGCGCCACCCGGCGTTGTCTTGAGAGCGGCGCGGCCGTTCACGTTTTCCTGGAGAGCCATCCATGCAGTTCGACCTGACCGACGACCAGCGCGCGATCGAAAGCGCGATCGAGAAAATCTGCGAACGCTTCGGCGACGACTACTGGCTCGAACGCGATCGCGCGGGCGGGTTTCCGTCCGACTTTCACGCGGTGCTCGCCGAGGCCGGCTGGCTCGGCATCGCGATGGATCCGGCCCACGGCGGCGCCGGGCTCGGGATGACCGAGGCCGCGCTGATGATGCGCACGATCAGCGCGTCGGGCGCCGGCCTGTCGGGCGCGTCGGCCGTCCACATGAACATCTTCGGGCTGAACCCGGTGCAGGTGTTCGGCAACGACGCGCAGAAGGCGCGCTTCCTGCCGCCGCTGATCGCCGGGCGCGACAAGGCGTGCTTCGCGGTGACCGAGCCCGATGCGGGCCTCGACACGACGCACCTGGCCACCCAGGCGCGCCGCGACGGCGACCACTACGTGCTGAGCGGCCGCAAGATCTGGATCTCGACCGCGCAGGTCGCGAACAAGATGCTGATCATCGCGCGCACGACGCCGCTCGACCAGGTCGCGAAGCCGACCGACGGGCTGAGCCTGTTCTACACCGACCTCGACCGTTCGCGCGTCGAGGTGCGCGAGATCGAGAAGATGGGCCGCAAGGCCGTCGATTCGAACATGCTGTTCATCGACAACCTGCGCGTGCCGGAAGGCGACCTGATCGGCAACGAAGGCGACGGCTTCCGCTACCTGCTGCACGGGCTGAACCCCGAACGGATCCTGATCGCCGCCGAGGCGATCGGCCTCGGGCAGGCCGCGCTGCGGCGCGCGACGCAGTATGCGTGCGAGCGCGTCGTGTTCGGCCGGCCGATCGGGCAGAACCAGTCGATCCAGCATCCGCTCGCGCAGGCGTGGATGCAACTGGAGGCGGCATGGCTGATGGTGATGAAGGCCGCGACGCGCTACGACGCGGGGCAGTCGTGCGGCGCGGAGGCGAACGCCGCGAAATACCTCGGCGCGGAAGCCGCGTTCCAGGCGTGCCAGACGGCGATCGCGACGCACGGCGGGATGGGCTATGCGAAGGAATACCATGTCGAGCGCTACCTGCGCGAGTGTATGATTCCGAGGCTCGCGCCCGTGAGTCCGCAACTGATCCTGTGCTACATCGCGGAGAAGGTGCTTGGGCTGCCGAAGTCGTACTGACCGTACCGGCCCGGCGGCTCCCCCGGCGCGCGGCTTCCCGTTCCGAATCAAGCGCTCGTCATGGACGTCAAACTCGTTGCCCGCACGCTCGACCTGTTCGAGCTGTTCGCCGCCGAACGGCGGCCGCTGCCGCTCACCGAACTCGCGCGCCTGCTCAACGTGCCGGCGTCGAGCTGCCTCGCGATGGCACGCACGCTCGTGAGCCGCGGCTATCTGTACGAGGTGCGCAAGCGCGGCGGCTACTACCCGACGCGGCGCCTGCAGACAATCGCCGCCGCGATCGACGCGACCGATCCCGTCGTCGACCTCGTGCATCCGCATCTCGTCGCGCTGCGCGACGCGAGCCGCGAGACGGCCGTCCTCGGCAAGATCCAGGGCGCGTCGGTCACGTATCTCGACGTCGTCGAGTCCGAGCAGGCGATCCGCTATACGCGCCAGCCGGGCGAACTGCGCCCGCTGCACGCGAACTCGATCGGCAAGGCGATCTTCGCGGAGCTCGCGAGCGATGCGCAGCAGGCGCTCGGCGCGCAGCTGTCGTTCGAACGCTTCACCGACGCGAGCCTCGCGGACCTGCCGGCGCTCGTCGTGCAAACCGCGCGGTTTCGCGCACTCGGCTGGGCCGAGAATTTCGGCGAGAGCGCGCCCGAGCTATCGGCGATTGCGGTCGCGCTGACGCTCGATGGCGACTGGTACGGGCTGTCGGTCGTCGGGCCGACCGAGCGGATCCGCCAGCATCGCGATGCGCACGCGGCGCTGCTGGTCGACGCGAAGGCTCGGCTGCTGGCGGAGCAGGGGCGGGGGTAGCAGACCCGACATCGTGTCGAGTTGCGTGCAGAGCGCTTGCGAGACTCGACGCTGATCGCGGTCACGCCCGTGTCGGGGCCACGAGGCCGTAGGGGGCTGCCATCAAGTCACCGCGTCGAACGTGACAATCACGAAGCTCGATAAATCACAAAAAATGATGACACGTCGAAGTGATACGTGTACATTACATTCGAATTAATTAACAACAATAACCATATAAAAAGTCCCCACGTTTTCTTCTAAAAACGAAACGATTGTGGGGAACGGAATGGCAAAAAATAGAAGTGCCTTGCTTGAAATTGATCGCCCGCCCAATGAAGGGGCCGCGAGGAAGCGGCGCGAATTGTTGGGCATATCGATTGCCGCTCCCGCGGCCATGATGTTGAGTCCGTTGCGAGGCTGGGCCCAAGGCCATGGTCCCGCTGATGACATGCTGCCTGCAATCAATATAACGGCACCTCATGATTACAGCCTTCCAGTAGCAACTCCGAATGGCCCCGCTGGAGGATACGCCTGGGCGCCAGGCATGGAAAATATTCGCGGTGGAATTTGGCAAATCGGGCGGTTTAGGCTGGTGAACGGAAAGAAGGTTTTTGAAGCCGCAGCCGCGAAAAATCCTCTCGAAATGCTTCGCCAATTCGTATATGGTATTGAATTGGCTGGCAACAGCGTGATTCGAGCTCAGATTGCAACCTACGGGCTTTTTACGCAATGGCTGGCCGATAATGGCTGGCAGAGTATTACCGGAGCCAATCAGTACGAGCTCTCCAATATACAATTGGATGGTCTGACGACGGCATTCGGCCTTTTTAGCAATTACTATTTCAGCCATCTGCCTGCGCCGCCAATTTCCGATTTCAAGTTTTACGCGACGCCATTCTTCCCTTTGGCAGCATACGATTACTGGATTCGAGGCGACGGCAGCCCAAGATCCGTTGATTTGAAATCCCACCATCTTAATATCGGTGCCGCCGAAATCGGTCCGATTCGCAGCATCATCATCAACGATGGAATGGGGCCCGGAACATACCCGATAGACGCTACATTCAGCACAAATCTTCTTAGCGACCACGAGTACATAGTCGGGTCGGCACTTGGTCGCGTCAGCGGACACGTTACCGGGCAGCTGACGCTAAGTAGCGACGGAAGATTCAATTTTAACGGGGAGTATACGCTAAACCCTGACAAATTCGATTTCGATGCATCGAATTCGCGGCCAGCCGTTCAGGAGGCGCTCACCACGCTGATTCGCGTAATGGGCTTTTTTACCGGCCACCACGATTATATGATTTACTTCACTGGCTCTCAGCCGCTGAATATCCAGGGCACCCGGGCCAGCATAAAAGCGACGAACCCTGGTGGTGGCGCAGTGCATATCCCTTCCATAGGGCATGGGCGAGAAAGGCCGCCAATCAATTAATGGTCGGATCTCGCTATTGATGGAGGCGCAATGTCGAGGACATATTTTTCCGGGCTGTTTAAATTTGCGATCGCAGTTGTCTTTTTAATTGCACTTCTAGCTGCGCTGCTGATAGGCGTCATGGCCTATATTCGGGATGATGGGGGTGATGCGGCTTGCCCTCATCTGTCCACATTCCAGATGAGGGATTACATGCGCAAGTACGCCCAGCACAACAATTTTTCGAATGTGACGTTCGATGAAAGTGCTGAATATCTGGTGGATCTGCAGCAATGGAAGATTCCTTACCGAGTCGGTCATCGTCGCTATGTAGCAAAAATGACGTGCAGAGGCTTTGTCGTTGAGAACGTGGGGCCTTTTGATTGATTTCCTCTGGAGAAGCCGTGGATCAACGCGCTTGCGGATGTGAACATCTGTTCAACTTCATGGTATCTGTACACCATTGAAGCGCGGACGAGTGGCGAGCAGAGGTATCGAATGGCAGACGCTCTTGTGCGCAAGCGGCTGCCACCGAACTACTTCGCGACCTGATCCAGCAGGGTTGAACTGTCACTCCATCCGCATCAAAGTTCACCGATACCACCGCGGCGTATAAACCCACTCACGCCCGTCGCCGATCGCGAAACACCGCGTCGTCGACGAGCCGACGATCACCATCGTGCGCATGTCCACCTGATCGCTGCGCAGCGCGCCGAGCGTCGTCGTCGTGAGCGTCGCGCCGGGCCGGCCGATGTCACGGCCGAGCACGACGATCGTGTCGGCCGCGCGATGCGCACGCACCGCGTCGAGCGCACGATCGAGCTGCCACGGCCGCGCACGCGAGATCGGGTTGTAGAACGCCATCACCAGATCGGCTTGCGCCGCATGCCGCAGGCGCATCTCGATCACGTCCCACGGCTTCAGGTTGTCCGACAGCGAGATCGCGCAGAAATCGTGGCCGAGCGGCGCGCCGGCCTGCGCGGCGGTCGCGAGCGACGCCGATACGCCGGGCTCCACGCGCAGCTCGACCGCCGCCCAGCGCGGGTCGCGCGCTTCGTCGAGCGCTTCGAGCACGGCCGCGGCCATCGCGAACACGCCCGGATCGCCCGACGACACGACCGCCACCTGCCGGCCCTCGGCCGCCAGTTCGAACGCATGGCGCGCGCGCTGCATTTCCTCGCGATTGTCGGTGCCGTGCACGCGCTGGTCCGCGCGGAACGGGCCGGCCATCGTCACGTAGGTCGTATAGCCGAGGATGTCGGTGGCTTGCGCGAGCGCGGCGCGCGCGGCGGGCGTGAGCCACGCGGCATCGCCGGGGCCGAGGCCGAGCACCGTCAGGCGGCCGCGCGCACGGCCGAGCGTGGCGGGGTCGACGGGCTGCGACGCCACCGCGCACGCGAGGCCGTCGGACCTGGCGCGCAGCGTGTGCGCGACGCGCAACGTGCTGCCGAGCAGGGCCGCGGCATCGAGGTTGCCGGCGCGCGCGAGGTCGTCGGCGTCAGCATGAGCGTGGGCGAAATCGACATCGGCGAAGCGCAGCGGCACACCCAGCGTCCGCGCCGCCGCTTCGACCTGCGCGTCGCCGAGCAACGTCGCCGGCGCGACCAGCGCCGCAAGCGCCAGCCGCGCGAGCCCCTGCGTATCCAGCAGCGCGTCGATGCGTTCGGCGAGCGACGGCGAAGCAGCGGCCCGCACGCCGCTTGCCTCGATGCCGACCACCACGCTGCGCGGATGAATCACCAGTTCGTCGCGCGCGCCGCGCCACGCATCGGGCGTCACGCGAATCGCATGCGCGGCCGCGTCGTCGCGCGGCAGCGCGACGTCGTCGAGCCACGGCGCTGCGCCGTCGATGCGCGTGGCCGCGCCCGCGAGCAGGTCGGACACGAAGCGCTTGCCTTGCTGGAGATCCGCGAGCGCATAGCCGTCGGGCGGATTGAGCACGCACGCGCCGAAGCGCAGCTCGCCGCTCGTCGTGATCGCCGGCGCGACGCCGACGCATGCGGCGATTTCGCGCGCGATCGCGTTGACGCCCGTCAGCCCGCCGAGCAGCGGCACGACGGCCGAACCGTCTTCCGCGACCGCGAGCACCGGCGGCTCGACGCCCTTGTCGGACAGCGCGGGCGCGACGCAACGGATCACGATGCCGGCCGCGCACAGCGCGACGATCGGCAGCCCGCGCGCGTAAAGCTCGCGCAGATGGGCGCCGAGTTCGTCGAACGGCACGTCGGCCGCGACGCGCGACGCAAGCCCGTGCACCAGCGCGCCCGGATAGCGCGCCTGGATGCGCCGCGCGGTATCGAGCGCGCCCGCGCCGAGAATCACGATCGCGGGCGGAGTCGTCATCCTTGCCATTTTTCCCCCGGCACGACCAGCAGCGAGAAATACGGCGACGCCATCGGATCGACTTCGTCGAGCGGCACGATGCGCTGAGTCGCCATCGTCGCGCGCTCGACGTACCGCGCGCGCTTCGCGAGCCCCAGTTCGTCGAGCACGCGCCGCACCTTGTCGAAGTTGCGGCCGAGCTTCATCACGACGGCCGCGTCGGCCTGCGCGAGCCGCGCGCGCAGTTCGTCCGCCGGCAGCACGCCCGACAGCACCGACAGGCTCTGGTTGCGATAGACGAGCGGCTGCCCGAGCACGGCCGTGCCGCCGAGCATCGCGCACACGCCCGGGATCACTTCGGTGTCGTAGCGCGGCGCGAGGCGATCGTGCAGGTACATGTACGACCCGTAGAAGAACGGATCGCCTTCGCAGATCACCGCGACGTCGCGCCCGGCCTCGAGATGCGACGCGACGATCTCGGCCGCCGTGTCGTAGAAATCGGCGATCACCGTCTCGTAGCAGAGCGGCGGCGGCAGCGCCTCGGTCGTCACCGGATAGACGAGCGGCAGTTGCGTCTGCGCGTCGAGCAGGTGCGCCTCGACGATGCCGTACGCATTGCCTTTCTTGCCCTTCGCGACGAAATACGCAACCACCGGCGCGGCCTGCAGAACGCGCAGCGCCTTGATCGTCATCAGTTCAGGGTCGCCGGGGCCGACGCCGACCCCGAACAGGCGTCCGCGCGGGGCGGTCATTCGGCCTCCGTCGCGAGTGCGTTGACCGCGGCGGCGGCCATCGCGCTGCCGCCGCGCCGGCCGAGCAGCGCGACGTACGGCACGCCGCGGCTGTTCGCGTCGAGCATCGCCTTCGACTCGGCCGCGCCGATGAAGCCGACCGGAAAGCCGAGAATCAGCGCGGGGCGCGGCGCGCCGGCGTCGATCATGTCGAGCAGGTGGAACAGCGCGGTCGGCGCGTTGCCGATCACGACGACGCTGCCGGCCAGATGCGCTCGCCACAGTTCGAGCGCCGCGGCCGAGCGCGTGTTGCCGAGATGCCGCGCGAGGTCGGGCACTTCCGGCTCGCCAAGCGTGCAGAGCACGCGATTGCCGGCCGGCAGCCGCGCGCGCGTGATGCCTTCGGCGACCATCTTCGCGTCGCACAGGATCGGCGCGCCCGCCGCAAGGGCGGTGCGGCCCGCCGTGCCGGCGCCGGCCGAGAAGCGCAGGTCGTAGACGACATCGACCATCCCGCACGCGTGGATCACGCGCACCGCGAGCTTCTCGAGATCGGGCGGAACCCGCGACAGGTCGGCCTCGGCGCGGATCGTCGCGAACGACTGGCGGTAGATTTCCTGCCCGTCGCGAATGTAGTCAAGCATCGGTGGTGTCCTGGCTGTGCCGCGCGCCCGTGAGTCGGGCCGCGGCCTGGTCAATCGTCAGATGGCGCGCGAGCGGGGCGCCGAGGCCCGCGCCGGCATCGCGCCGGTAAAGGTCGTAGCGGGCGGGCGCCACCGCGACGAGCGTGTGTGTAGCGGGGTGCGGCAGCGCACAGTGGCGCTCGCAGCCGGTCAGGTGCACGTCGGCCGGGTATGCGACGCGCGCGGCGAGCGCGAGCGCATCGCGTTTCGTATCGGCGCGCGATTTCGCGCAACCCGCGCTGCCGGTGCAGGCGACGAGCGACGCCAGCGGGGCGGACGGCGTGCAGACGAGACCGAGCGACGCGAGACCGTCGAGCACGGCCGGCGCACGTTCGTGCCGCACGCCGTGCACGAACACGCCTTGCCACGGCGTCATCGACAGCGTGCCGTCGCCATCGGAGTCGGCAAGCGCCGCCAGCCGTTCCAGTTGCGTCGCGTCGAGCCGGCCGAGCACGCATTGCGCGCCGATGCTGCTGTGCTGCGTGTCGAGCGACGGCCGGGCGCCGAAGCGCAGCGCCGGATCGGCCGGCGTACGCCGCCAGCCGGCCAGTGCCGGATCGGTGTCGAGCGGAAAGGGCGCGTAGTGCTGCGTGCGCTCGCGCAACGCGCATTCGCGGCCGGTCGCGAGTAATCCGCGCATCCGCGTGACGTCGGCCGGCGCGAGATCGAGAAACGCGAGCAGTAACGCATGGACCAGCGCGACGGCCTGGTCCGGCGCCACGTCGAACGACGCGGGCGAATCGTCCGACGAAACCGGCGGACAGCCGGCCAGGCCCGCGGCGATGCGCACCGCGCCGTCGCCGCGACGCCACGCGGCGAGCCAGATGTCGTGCGGATGATCGAGTGCCGCGACCGCTTCGCCGCCGTCGAGCTGGATCGAGAATTTCGGCGACAGCTCGCCACGGCGCGGCTCGCGCGCGAGCATGTCGAGCAACGGCAGCGCGAGTGCGTGGCTGTCGAGCAACGCGTCGGGATCGCGCCCCGCGAGCGGGCTGAGCATCAGGTTGCGGACGTCGTCGGCCGCGGCGAGCGCGGCGCGGTCCGGAGCCGGATCGCCGCGGCTCGCGCGCGGGCCGAGCCCGGCATCGAGCAACGCGCTGGCCAGCGAATCGGCCGCGCCGTCGCGTATGCCGCGCAGCTGGAGATTCGCGCGATTGGTCGCGTCGATCGCCCCGGAGCCGTAGGCGCGGGCCGCGGCGGCGATCGCGCGCGCCTGGCGCGCATCGAGCCGGCCGCCCGGCAGCTTGATCCTGCACAATCCGCCATCGGCGGCCGCGACGACGCGCATGAGCCCCGGGCAAGCCGACGGGCGCACGACGGACGACGCAGGAATCGAAACGGGGGCGGAACTCACGGGATACCGGGACAGTGTCGCGCCGCGGCCAACGCATCGGTACACCCCGCCCGACGCCGACTGGCACGCACGCACTTTCAGGCCGGCAGGTCTCCTGGCTGACAGGTCGGCGCCGGCTCCCGGCCTTCCCGGTGAATCCAGTGGCATGAGGGGGAGCGCGGCTCGCTGTCTACAGTTGCGGGGGCAGCCACAGCGGCGCGAAGCGCGCCCTGTGTTCCCTCTTCGGCCCCGAAGGGCACCGGCGAACGAACGGCCGTAGGATACCCGATTTCCGCGGTGCTTCGCGACCGCCGAACGGGTGCCGTGACCTAGGCGAAACGGCGTCCGGCATCGGCGCCCCGGCAGATGAAACGCGCGATGGAACACGGTACCATGCCGACTTTCGCAACGCGGACGGCCGCACCGGCGCCTTCACGGCCGCCGTGCGGCGACTCGATGGAATCGGATGAAGGGGAAGGGTGCATGACGGCGTGGCTGACGATAGTGGGCATCGGCGACGACGGCTACGCGGGGCTCGGGCGCGGCGCGCGGCGCGCGCTGTTCGAGGCGGCGCGGGTCGTCGGTGCGAAGCGGCACCTCGACATGCTGCCTGCGCGGCTGCCGGCCGCCCGCGAAGCGTGGCCGTCGCCGTTCGATGTGTCGGGCCTGCTCGCGCAGCGCGGCACGCCGGTCTGCGTGCTCGCGAGCGGCGACCCGATGCTGTTCGGCGTCGGTGCCACGCTCGCGCGCGAACTCGCCCCCGACGAATGGCGCGTGCTGCCCGCCCCATCGTCGCTGTCGCTGGCGGCCGCGCGGCTCGGCTGGGCGTTGCAGGACACCGGCGCGGTGTCGCTCGTCGGCCGGCCGCTCGCGACGCTCGCGCGTCACCTGCTGCCGGGCCGGCGGCTGTTCGTGCTGAGCGCCGACGGCCGCACGCCGGCCACGGTCGCCGCCGAACTGACCGCGCGCGGCTTCGGCCCGACGCGCATCAGCGTGTTCGAACATCTCGGCGGCCCGCTCGAGCGGCGTCTCGACAGCCTCGCGCAGGACTGGCACGTCGGCGAAACCGCCGCGCTCAACCTTGTCGCCCTCGACTGCCAGGCCGGCCCCGATGCGCCGCGCCGTGCGCTCACGCCCGGCCTGCCCGACGACGCCTACCGCCACGACGGCCAGTTGACCAAGCGCGACATGCGCGCGTTGACGCTCGGGCGCCTCGCACCCGCACCCGGCGAGCTGCTGTGGGACGTCGGCGCGGGCAGCGGCTCGATCGGCATCGAATGGATGCGCGCGCATCCGTCGTGCCAGGCGATCGCGATCGAGTCGCATGCGGAGCGCCAACGCTTCATCGAGCACAACCGCGACGCGCTCGGCGTGCCGGGCCTGCAACTCGTCGCGGGCCGCGCACCCGATGCGCTCGCGGGGCTCGCCGTGCCCGACGCGGTCTTCATCGGCGGTGGCGCGACCGCAGCCGGCGTGCTCGACGCGTGCTGGCGGGCGCTGAAACCCGGCGGCCGGCTCGTCGCGAACGCGGTCACGCTGCAAGGCGAACTGGCGCTCGCCGCGTGGCGCGACGCGCACGGCGGCACGCTCACGCGTGTGTCGCTCGCGCACGCCGAGCCGCTCGGCCGCTTCGACACGTGGCGGCAGCCGTTGCCCGTCACGCTGTATGACGTGCGCAAGCCCGATTCCGCGGTCGCGGACGCCGCGCACGTCACGGACCTCCCCTGATGCGCGACGAAACCCCCGAACAACCGGCACCGCTGCGGTTCGGCTACACGACCGGCAGCTGCGCGACCGCGACGTCGCTCGCCGCCGCGCGCCTGCTGCTCGCGGGCCGCGCGGACGATGCGGTCGAGATCGTGTTGCCGAAGGGGCAGCGCGTGATGATGCGGCTCGAGTTCTGCCGCGCCATGGCCGACGGCGCCGAGGCCGGCACGCTCAAGGACGCCGGCGACGATCCGGACGTCACGCACGGCGCGCTGATCTTCGCGCGCGTCGCGCTGGCCGCCGCGCCCGGTGTGCGTTTTCATGCGGGGCCGGGCGTCGGCACCGTCACGCGCGCGGGGCTCACGCTGCCCGTCGGCGAGCCGGCGATCAATCCGGTGCCGCGCCAGATGATGACCACGCACCTCGGCGCGCTCGCGGCCGAATACGGCTATGCAGGCGGCTTCGACGTGACGATCGGCGTCGAGGGCGGCGAGGCGCTCGCGTTGAAGACGATGAACCCGCGCCTCGGCATCGTCGGCGGACTGTCGATTCTCGGTACGACCGGCATCGTGCGGCCCTTCTCGTGCTCGGCGTACATCGCGTCGATCCATCAGGGCATCGACGTCGCGCGCGCGAACGGCATCGCGCACATTGCCGCGTGCACCGGCAACGCGAGCGAGGATGCCATGCGCGCGCACTACGGGCTGCCCGACATGGCGCTGATCGAGATGGGCGATTTCGCCGGCGCGGTGCTGAAGCACCTGCGCCGCGCGCCGGTCGCGCGCCTGTCGATGTGCGGCGGCTTCGGCAAGCTCAGCAAGCTCGCGGCCGGTCATCTCGACCTGCACAGCCGCCATTCGAGCATCGACCTGCCGCTGCTCGCGCAGTGGGCGGCCGAAGCCGGCGCGAACGACGCGCTGCAGGCCGCGATGCGCGCGGCGAACACCAGCCAGGAAGCGCTGAAGTTCGCGCACGCGGGCGGCGTGCCGCTCGGCGACCTCGTCTGTGCCCATGCGCTGCGCGTCGCGCGCGAAATCGTGCCGGCGTCCGTCGCGGTCGAAATGTTCGCGATCGACCGCCAGGGCCGCTTCGTCGGGCGCGCGCGATGAGCACGCGCATCCTGCTGCTCGGGGGCACCGGCGACGCGTTGAGGATCGCACGCGCGCTCGGCCCACGGCACGTCTACAGTCTCGCCGGGCTCGGCAAGGTGCCCGACGATTTGCGCTGCGAAGTCCGCGTCGGCGGGTTCGGCGGGGCAGCCGGGCTTGCCGCGTATCTGCGCAGCGCCGGCATCGGGCTCGTGATCGATGCAACACATCCCTACGCCGCGCAGATCAGCGCGAACGCGGCGGCCGCCGCGCGCGACGCGGGCGTGCCCCTGTGGGCGCTGCGCCGCGCGCCGTGGACGCCGCAGCCCGGCGACGACTGGCGGATGGTTGACGACTGGGCCGGCATCGAGGCCGCGCTCGCGCCGTTCCGGCGGCCGCTGTTCACGCTCGGCCGCGAACCGCTCGCGCATCTCGACGCGATTGCGCCGCACCAGTTCTGGCTGGTGCGCTGTCTCGATGCGCATCCCGGCAACGCGCGCGCGCAGGTCGTCGCCGCGCGCGGGCCCTTCACGCTCGACGGCGAACGCGCGCTGTTCGCGCTCGCCGGCATCGACGTCGTCGTCAGCAAGAACAGCGGCGGGGCCGCGACCGAGGCCAAGCTCGAGGTCGCGCGCGAACGCAGGCTGCCGGTCGTGATGCTGCGACGGCCGCCGTTGCCCGACGCCGATCGCGCGTTCGACTCGGCCGCCGCGCTGCTCGATGCGCTTGATCCGGCCGCACGCGCGTGATGCCGCGCGAACGGCCGCCCCATGAATTGACGGAGATTTTTCGATGACGGTGTATTTCATCGGCGCGGGCCCCGGCGACCCGGAGCTGATCACGGTGAAGGGCCAGCGCCTCGTGCGCACGTGCCCGGTGATCCTGTACGCGGGTTCGCTCGTGCCGCCGGCGGTGCTCGACGGCCATCGCGCGGCGCAGGTCGTCAATACGGCCGAGCTCGACCTCGACGCGATCGTCGCGCTGCTCGCCGCGGCACACGCGAAAGGACAGGACGTCGCGCGCGTGCATTCGGGCGATCCGTCGCTGTACGGGGCGATCGGCGAACAGATCCGCCGGCTGAAAGCGCTCGGGATTCCGTATGAAATCGTGCCGGGCGTGACGGCCACGGCGGCGTGCGCGGCGACGCTCGGTGTCGAGCTGACATTGCCCGGTGTCGCGCAGACGGTGATCCTCACGCGCTTCGCGGGCAAGACGACGATGCCGGAAGGCGAAGCGCTCGGCTCGCTCGCCGCGCATCGCGCGACGCTCGCGATTCATCTCGGCGTGCGGCATCTCGCGCGGATCGTCGATGAAGTCCTGCCGCATTACGGGCCCGACTGCCCGGTCGCGGTGATCTATCGTGCGAGCTGGCCCGACGAGGAACGCGTGACCGGCACGCTGGCCGACATCGTCGGCAAGGTGCAGGGCACGCAGATCGAGCGTACTGCACTGATCCTGATCGGACGCGTGCTCGATGCGCAAGGGTTCGCGGATTCGACGCTGTATGCGAGCGCCGGCTGATCACGCCCGCGCGACGCGCCGCGCCAACCGCGGCGCGAATCCCGTCGCCAGCGCGAACAGCACGACACACAGGCAAGCCATCGCGACCCATGCCGGCGACAGATCCGCGAGATGCTGGCGCACGACACCCGCCGCGAACGGAAACACCCCCGCGATCAGATAGCCGATACCCTGCACGAACCCCGTCAGCGATGCCGCGTCGGCCGGCGTCGCCGCGTGATCGACGGTGACGATCAGCGACAGCGGAAACAGCGCGCCGATCCCGGCCCCCATCAGCAGCGCGGCCGGCAACGCGAGCGCCTGCGGCGCCGCCAGCATCACCAGCAACCCGGCGAGCAGCAACGCGATCGCCGCGTGCAGCGCAGGCCGGCGATCGGGCAGGCGGTCGATCGTCGCCGAGATCGCCAACCCCGCGACCACTTCCGCGAGCGTCACGCCGCCGAGCAGGGTGCCGGCCTCGGTCGGCGACCAGCCGAGCCGCATGTAGTACGGCGGCAGCCACGCCAGCACCAGCGTGTAGGCGCCCGTCGCGATCCCGAAGAACGCCGCGAGCCGCCATGCGCGCGGCGAGCGCGACGGTTGCATATGCGTGGCCGGCGCCGAAGCCGCGAGCGCTCCGGACCCGGCCGCATCACCGCCGCGGCTGGCCAGCGGCCACGCGATCGTCGCGATCGCGGCCGGCAACGTCCAGCCCGCAAGTGCCGCGAGCCAGCCCCAGCGCGCCGCGGCAAACGGCGCGACGACGCTCGCGAGCACCGCGCCTCCCATGATCGACGTCGAATACACCCCCATCGCGCCACCGATGCGCGTCGCGAAATGCGCCTTGATGAACCCCGGCAGCAACGCCTGCACCATCGCGATCCCGATCCCCGCGCAGCAGGCGCTCGCCAGCAGCAGCCACGCGTGCCGCGCGCCGAGACGCGACGCGCAGGCGAGCCAGATCAGCGCGACGCCGAGCCATACGCCGCCCGCGATGCCCGTCGCGCGCTGCAAGCGTCGCGCGCTCAATGCGCCGAGGCCCATCAGCAGGATCGGGATGGTGGTCAGCAGGCTCGCCGCGCCATCGCCGATGCCGGTCGCGCGCTGGATCATGTCGAGCAGCGGACCGATCGCGGCCAGCGCCGGCCGCAGGTTCAATCCGACCAGCACGATGGCGGCGAGCCGCCAGCCGGGGGAAGTGAAGCGATTCATGAAATGGCCCTCGATATCGATGCACGGCACCGCCGTCGCGCAGGCGCGATGCGTTTTCGGGTAAAGTATCTCGACATCAAGATAAATGCGAATTTATCTTGACGTCAAGATAACTGGTGAGCCGAGGAGGGTTAATGGATCGAGCCGCGCATGCGCTCGCGCAATGGCGCGTCGAGCGTCCGGATCTGGATGCGTCGTCGATGTTGGTGATGGGGCGGCTGCAGGAGGCCGCGCTCGTGATCGCGCGCGACGGCCTCAATCCGCTGTTCGCGCGCTACGGGATGCAGCCGGGCGAATTCGACGTGCTGGCGACGCTGCGGCGCAGCGGCGCGCCGTTCGCGCTGACGCCGACCGCGCTGTACGACGCGCTGATGATGTCGTCGGGCGGGATGACCGCGCGTATCGACCGGCTGCAGAAGGCCGGCTGGGTCGAGCGCCGGCCGAATCCGGCCGACGGCCGCGGCACGCTCGTCGCGCTGACCGGCGCCGGCCGCGCGCTGATCGACGACGCGGTGGTCGCGCACGTCGACAATCAGCGCGCGATGCTGGCCGCGCTGTCGCAGGCGGAGCAAGCGCAACTGTCGGCGTTGCTGGAAAAGCTGCTGGCGGGATTGGCGCAAGGGGCATCGGCGTCGGGCGGGCAATAACGCCGTCGACTCGTCGCGCAAGGCGCCGCACGGGAAACGAAAACGCCGAAGGCAAGCAGGAAAACCGCCCGCCGCGCGATGCGGCGGGCCGCGGCGACAGCGGGCCGCACCCGCGGTGCGCCCGCCGCGCCGATCAGTCGCGCGCCGGGATATTGAGCCCGCGGGCGACGGCCGGACGCGCGACGAACGCGTCGAGCGCCCGCGCGACGTGGCGGAACTCGCTGAAGCCGACGAGATCGCCGGCCTCATAGAAGCCGATCAGGTTGCGCACCCACGGGAAGATCGCGATGTCGGCGATCGTGTACGTATCGCCCATCACCCACTTGCGGTTCGCGAGATGCGCGTCGAGCACGCCGAGCAGGCGCTTCGATTCGGCGGCGTAGCGGTCGCGCGGCCGCTTGTCCTCGTAGTCGCGGCCGGCGAACTTGTGGAAGAAGCCGACCTGGCCGAACATCGGGCCGATGCCGCCCATCTGGAACATCACCCACTGGATCGTCTCGTAGCGGCCCGCGAGATCCTTCGGAATCAGCTGGCCGGTCTTGTCAGCGAGATAAATCAGGATCGCGCCGGATTCGAACAGCGGCAGCGGCCGGCCATCGGGACCGTCCGGATCGATGATTGCCGGGATCTTGTTGTTCGGGTTCAGCGACAGGAATTCGGGCGACAGCTGGTCGTTCGTGTCGAAGCGCACGAGGTGCGGCTCGTACGGCAGGCCGGTTTCCTCGAGCATGATCGATACCTTGACGCCGTTCGGCGTCGGCAGCGAGTACAGCTGGAGACGGTCGGGATGCTGGGCCGGCCATTTTTTCGTGATCGGGAAGGCGGACAGATCGGGCATGGAGGTTCGCTCGTCAACGTGGAGGATCCGCGCTCCGCCGACCTGCCGCGCGTCGCCGCCCCCCTGGCACGGCAGGCAGGGGCCGGACGATCGCATCGACGGGCGGGCGGGGCGCGCCGAAGACGCCCACTGTAGCCGATCCCCGCGATCGCTGCAGACAGCGGCCGCGCGACGCGGCCCGGCGCCGCGCACTCAGAAGTTGTGCCGCAGCCCGACCATCGCGGCCGTCGTGCCGACGCCGGGCGCGACCGGCTGCCCGTATACGAGCATCTGGTCCATCGTGCCGCGGTTGTTCACGTGGCCGACCTGCGCATAGACCATCGTCCGCTTCGACAGGCTGTAGTCGGCCGTGAGCACGACGGCCGTCGACCGGTTCTCCGAACGGTTGCGGTCTTTCAGGTAGTACACCGCCGACGTCACCTGCAACGCGGGCGTGAACCGATAGCCGACGCCGGCCGACAGCATGTCGAGGTTCACCTGGTCCGCATGCGACGGATTCCTGCCGTTGCCGTACGACGCCGACACCGAGAAATCGCGGATCGTGTATTTCGCGCCGACGTACACGAAGCGGTTGTTGTCGACGCCGGTCGGCGCGACGCCCGGCGCCGGGCTCGTGTCGTGGCCGTTGTAGTAGACGGCCGACGCATTGAGCCCGTAGTTCGCATACCTGAGCACGACCGATTCGCGCGTGCCGCCCTGGAACTGCCCGGCGACGCCGCCGGGCGCGTATTCGAGCGCGATCGACGCGCCCGCGAACGTCGGCGACTGATAGACGAGCGCGTTGCTGTCGTACAGCGCGCCGATCGCGCCGTTGGTGCTCGTGCCCGGCCAGCCGGCCGCGGTGTTCAGGCCGAGCCATGCGGTCAGCACACTGCCGAAGAACTGCGCGTTGCGCACGTCGGTGTCGGCCATCGCGTAGATCATCGGCACGATCTGGCGGCCGGCCGTGAACGATCCGAACGGCCCCGACACGCCGAGCGACGCAACCTGGTTGAAGATCGCGACGGCGCCCGGCGTGTCGCTCAGCTGAAGCTTGCCGGTGCCGCTGTCGAACGAACCCTGCAGCTTGAAGTTGACCCGGTAGCCGCCGCCGAGATCCTCGGTGCCCCGGATGCCCCAGAAGCTCGAATAGATGCCGCCGTCCTTCATCCGGAACACCTTGCCGGTGTTCGGCGCGTGCGGGCTGAACGAGGCGGCCGACGTGCTCTGGTACAGCAGGCCCGTGTCGACCACGCCGTACAGCGTGACGGAGGATTGCGCATGCGCGAGCGCCGAGCAGCCGGCAAGCACCGCACACGCGGCCAGTTTCGTCTTCATCGAAGTCTCCAGGATCGTAATGGGCCGCACGGGATCGAGCCCGGGCGGTGCAACAAGGACGCAACGCGGGGAAGCGTCGAGGCAGGCGGGAAGGCGCGGGATGCGGCGCCGGTGCGAGCCGTGCGGAAAGACTACGCAACGGCGCGCGGCCGCTCCCCCCCATGCGCGGGGGGCAGGGTTGCGGAGAATCGACGTGGAGCCCGGACCGAGCGGACGCCGTCAACGGCCGGGCATGGCCGCGGCGGATGCGTCAAGGGTCAAGGGTCAAGGCGCGCTTTCGAGCAACCCGAGCACCAGCGCGCGGCGCACCGCGTGCTTGCGCGAGCTGGCGTCGAGCTTGCCGAACAGGTTCTTCAGGTGCCACTTCACGGTTTCCTCGCCGACGGCGAGTGCCACCGCGATCTCCTTGTTCGACAGGTTGCGCGCGAGCAGCTCGAGAATCGCGCGCTCCTTCGGCGTCAGCACGACGCTCGGCACCGCGCGCGGACTGGCCGTGCTGCGCGGCGCGGGCGGCACGATGCGCGGCTGCGGCTGCGCGGGGCGGGCGGGGCCGTCACCCGCGGCCGCCTCGTCGCCGGCGCGGCGCGCCCAGTCGGCGACGGCCGGATGCGCATCGGCGAGCGTGCGCGTCAGGCCGAACAGATCCGCGAGGTTCATCGCTTCGTCGAGTCGCGCACGGCCGCCGTGCCCCGACTGTTCGAGCGCGAACGCGCCGAGCGCCATGATTTCGATGCGCTCGCATCCCATGCTCATTTCGCGTGCCAGCACGGCCGCTTCGTCGAGCGCCGCGCACGCATCGTCCCAGCGGCGCGCGGCCAGCGCCGCGCCCGCGTGCGCCGTCGCCTGCAGCAGCACGACGGGGCGCCGCCACAGCGGCCCGTGCGACGGAAACTCGGCCGCGGCGATCGCATCGATCCGCTCGACGAGCGCATGGCAGGTCGCCTCGCGATAGCGCGCGGCGTGGATCCGCACCTGCTCGGCGAGGCTCGCGACCGACAGGCGCGGCAGCCGGCGCGCGACGCCCATCGCGTCGAGCGCTTCGAGCAAGTCGATCGCGCGATGCTCGACGCCGCGCAGCAGCGCGATGCGCGCGGCCGTCCGGTAGCCGAGCAACACGGTATCGGGCGTGCCCGCGTGTTCGAGCACGTCGAGCCGGTTCGCAAGCAGCGCCGCGGCCTGGTCGACGCGATCGGCTTCGTACGCGATCGCCGCGCACATCGCCGCCAGCATGCAGGTCAGCGGATGGCGACGCCCGAGATCGGCTTCCGCGCGCGCGAGCGCCGGCGACAGCGCGTCGTCCGCGAGCCGGATCTGGCCTTCGCGCAGGTAGCTCAGGCCGGTGATCAGCTCGCCCCAGCGCGCGACGTAGCCGAACCCGGCCGCCGTCTCGCCGCGCGGCGCGGCCTGCTGGAAGCGGCGCGCCTGCGCCGGTTCGCCGACGATGATCGCGCGCGCCGACAGGCGATTCGCGTGCATCTGCGCGAGCCACGTCGCCGCGGGCGGCGTGAAGTCGGCCCACGGTTCGAACAGCTCGACGAAGCGGTCGATTTCGTCGGCGTAATACGCGGCCGCGCTCAGGATCAGCGCGCATTCGTAACGCATCGCGGCAGGGGTGCCGGGGTCGGCCAGGATCCCGGCGATCTGGCGCCGCGCCTCGACATGGCGTTCGCCGAGCGCCAGCGCCCAGGCCACCGCGATCCGCAGCGTCGGGCGCTTGTCGAGCTCCGCATCGGGCAGCCGCGCGAGCCAGTCGAGCACGTCGTTGATGCGGCCCTGCTTGATCGCATCCTCGAGGCAGCGCTGCGCCAGCGCGTACGCGGTCTCGACCTGGCCGGCCGCATACGCGTGGCGCGCGGCTTCCTCCGTCATCCCGTGCGCGTCGAGCCACGCGGCCGCGCGGGCATGCAGCGCGCGGCGCCCTGCGTCAGGCTCCGCCGCCAGGCGGTCGCGCAGCGTATCGCGCACGAGCGGATGCAGCCGGCACCAGTCGGAATCGTCGGACGCGATGAACAGCGGCGTGTCGCGCGCAAGCCGTGCGAGCCGGCCGGCGGCGTCCGCGTCGTCGAGCAGCGCCGCGCACAGCGACGGATGCAGGCGGTCGGCCACGCTCGTGCGCGTGAGGAACGCGGTGTCGTCGGCGGACAGGTTCGCGAGCAGCAGCTCGACGAGCCGGTCGCGAGTGCCGTCCATGCGCGCGGCGAGCGCGTCGACCGCCTGGCGCGGATCGGCCGAGCGCGCCATCGCGGCCATCGCGAGCTGCAGCCCGAGCGGCCAGCCGTCGACGCGCTCGAACAGGCGCGCGCATGCGTCGGCGTCGACCCGCTGCGCAAAACGCGCGCCGACCAGCGCGATCGTCTCGTCGAGCGTGAAGCGCAGCCAGTCGGGGCCCGCGAGCGTGCACTGCCCGCCGGCGAGCAGGTCGCCGGCCGCGTGATCGAGCCCGCGCCGGGCCGCGACCACCACACGCAGGTTCTGCGGCGCGTTGTGCAGCACGTAGGTCAGCGCGTCGAGGCCGGCGGGCGGCAGCCGCTCCGCGTCGTCGACGATCAGCAGCGCGTCGATCGACAGTTGCGCGACTTCGGCCAGCCACGCGGTCAGCCCCTCCAGCGCGCGGGCCGCGCCGTCCGGAATCAGGCGCCCGAAGCCGGGCCGTGCGCATCCGGTGCGCACCGCCTGCACGAGCCCCTGCAACAGGCGGGGCGCGTCATCGCGCTCGTCGGCCGACAGCCACACGACCGCGCGGCCGAGCGCGAGCGATTCGCGCCGCCATTGCGCGAGCAGCGAGGTCTTGCCATAGCCGGCCGGCGCCTGCACGAGGGTGACGGGCCGGCCGTCGAACACCGGCGCGGCCAGGCTCAGCCGCGCACGCGCGAGCAACTGCGCCGGCACGCGCGGCGCGGTCGTCTTCAGCACGAGTTCGGTGGGGGGCGCGTCGGCGCGATCGGGTGGGTGGGCCATCGGGGCTGCAGTCGGAATCCGGCGATGCCGTGCGGGCCAGCGTCCGGGGTGGGTGTGGAGGGAAGGATCGGTCGAACCGCATTCGCGCGTCAATCCCCCCCGCGACGAGTGGGGCCGCTCCGCCGCCCGGTGGATAGCATGGGTTCCGAGGCGTGACGAACGCAACCGACGAACCCGACGAGGAGGGGCCATGAAGATCGTATCGACCGGCACGCAACGCAGCGCGCCGCTCGCCGGATAAGCGGAGCGGCACGATGTATCGCCATCTGCTCGTGACGGTCGACGGCGTGCCCGGCGGCATCGACGCGATCGGCCATGCGCTCGAACTGGCGCGGGCGGTCGGCGCACGTGTCACGTTCGTGCTGTCGGGCGCGGCACCGGACTCGCGTTTATCCGGAGCGCGGATGCCGGAACACGGTGCGAAAGTGGAAGCCGCCGCCCGGGCGCAGGGCCTGTCCCATGTGATCGCGGGGGCCGGCCATCCGGGGGCCGGCGACACGTTGCCCGCCACGCTCGCCGCCGAGCTCGGCTGCGACCTGATCGGCGTCTCGGCGCTGCCGCAAGACGCCGATGCGGCCACCTGCACGACACGGCGGTTGCTGCTCGCGACGAGCGGCGTGCCGGTGCTCGTCTGCCCGGCGCGGCATGTCCCGGCCGAGGTGCGCGTGATGGCGCGTTGCCTGGCCGCGCATCGCGCGCTCGGCGAACGGCTGCAGGCGTTGATGGCGGCGAGCGAAGGCCCGAACGAACCGGCGCGGCCAACGGGCAGCGCGGACGGCACGCGCGCGGCGCTGGCCTCGCTCGCGGCACTGCAGGACGCGCGTTTCGGTACGTTCGCCGAGGCGCGCCTCTTCACGGCCTTGCGCAGGCGGGCGGAGAGCACCGCGGCCGAACTCGACGAGCTCGACCGCCAGCGGCGCCGCGATGCGCTCGCGCTCGACGCGCTGGCGCGGCTCGCCGCCGACGGCTTGCCTTCGGCCGCGTTCGATGCCGCGCTCGCCGGCTATGCGCGCGGCGCGTTCGAGCAGATGGGGCGCATCGAAGGCGTGATTTTCCCGGCCGCGCGGCGCTACCTGGGCGACGCGGACTGGGCCGAACTGGACACCCCCCTGGCGAGCGGCGCGGCCGCGACGCCGCCGGGCGCGGACGAACCCGACGATGCGCGACGCGCATCCGACTGACTATCTACGGAGAACAAGATGGCACATGCAGTGCGATTCCACGAAACCGGCGGCCCCGACGTGCTGCGCTGGGAAGCCGTCGACGTGGGCGACCCGGGCGCCGGGCAGGTCCGCCTGCGGCACGAGGCGGTCGGCCTGAATTTCGCCGATACGTATTTCCGCAGCGGCCTGTATCCGGTTCCGCTGCCGGCCGGCATCGGCGTCGAGGCCGCCGGCGTGGTCGAGGCCGTCGGCCCCGGCGTGACGAACGTCGCACCCGGCGATCGCGTGACCTACACCGGTTTTCTGAACACGCTCGGCGCGTACAGCACCGAGCGGCTGATCCCGGCCGCGCCGCTCGTGAAGCTGCCGGCCGGCATCGCATGCGAAACGGCCGCGGCGATGACGATGCGCGGACTCACGTCGGCCTACCTGTTGCGCCGCATCCACGCCTTCGCGCCGGGCGACACGATCCTGCTGCATGCGGCCGCGGGCGGCGTCGGGCTGATCGTGTCGCAATGGGCGAAGCTGCTCGGGCTCACGGTGATCGGCACCGTGTCGAGCGAACACAAGGCCGCGATCGCCCGCGCGCACGGCTGCGACCATACGATCGACTACAGCCGCGAGGACGTCGCGAAACGCGTGCGCGAACTGACGGACGGCGCGGGCGTCGACGTCGTGTTCGACAGCGTCGGCAAGGACACCTTCGAAGGCTCGCTCGATTCGCTGAAGCGGCGCGGGCTGATGGTCTGCGTCGGCACCGCGTCGGGCCCGATCCCGCCGTTCGATCCGCAGCGTCTCGCGATGAAGGGCTCGTTGTACCTGACGCGCCCGGCGCTGGCCGACTACATCGCCGATCCGGCCGAGAAGAACGACCTGGCCGGCGAGCTGTTCGCGCACGTCGCGGCCGGCCGCATCCGGATCGGGATCAACCAGCGCTATGCGCTGCAGGACGCGGCGCAGGCGCACCGCGACCTCGAGTCGCGCAAGACGACCGGCTCGTCGGTGTTCATCGTCTGAGGAGACGCGCATGCGAGTCGAACCCCTGACCTGTGCGATCGGCGCGGAGCTGCTGGACGTGAGCCTCGCCGACGCCGTGCACGACGACGGCCTGTTCGCCGAAATCCGCACGCAGCTGCTGCGCCATCGCGTGCTGTTCCTGCGCGACCAGGACATCACGCGCGCCGAGCACGTCGCGTTCGCGCGCCGCTTCGGCGAGCTCGAGGATCATCCGGTTGCCGGCAGCGACCCCGAGCATCCGGGGCTCGTGCGGATCTACAAGTCGCCCGACCAGCCGAACGACCGCTACGAGAATGCGTGGCACAGCGATGCGAGCTGGCGCGTGGCGCCGCCGTTCGGCTGTGTGCTGCGCTGCATCGAGGGTCCGCCGGTTGGCGGCGACACGATGTGGGCGAACATGGTGCTCGCGTACGCGCACCTGCCGGAACACGTGAAGCAGCAGATCGACGATTTGCGCGCGCGCCACAGCATCGAGGCGAGCTTCGGCGCGGCGATGCCGCTCGACAAGCGTCTCGCGTTGAAGGCGCAGTACCCGGACGCCGAGCATCCGGTCGTGCGCACGCATCCCGAAACGGGCGAGAAGGTGCTGTACGTGAATGCGTTCACGACGCACTTCACGAATTTCCATACGCCTGGGCGCGTGCGGTTCGGGCAGGACGCGAACCCCGGTGCCGGCCAGTTGCTGCAATACCTGATCAGCCAGGCCTATATCCCCGAATACCAGGTGCGCTGGCGCTGGAAGAAGAACAGCGTCGCGATCTGGGACAACCGCAGCACGCAGCATTACGCGGTGATGGACTACCCGCCGTGCGTGCGCAGGATGGAGCGCGCGGGCATCGTCGGCGACGTGCCGTTCTGACCTGAAGCGGGCGCGCCCGCACCGTAACCGATTCTCGACCCATGCAACGCGCCGGGCTCGTCGCCCGGCGCGACGGGATACGCACGCCCGCGGATCCCGAACACAACGATTCCAACTGGAGGACGACATGCAATTTCTCGACGATTCGCTGCACCCGGAAAACCAGGACAAGGTGGTCATCACGGTCGCGCCGTACGGCCCCGAATGGATGCCCGCCGATTTTCCGGAAGACATCCCGGTGACGATGGACGAGCACGTGCAGAAGGCCGTCGACTGCTACAACGCGGGCGCGACGGTGCTGCACCTGCACGTGCGCGAGCTCGACGGCAAGGGCAGCAAGCGGCTGTCGAAGTTCAACGAACTGCTCGGCCGGCTGCGCGACGCCGTGCCCGACATGATCCTGCAGGTTGGCGGCTCGATCTCGTTCGCGCCGGAAGGCGACGGCGCGGAGGCGAAATGGCTGTCCGACGACACGCGCCACATGCTCGCCGAGCTGACGCCGAAGCCCGACCAGGTGACGGTCGCGATCAACACCGTGCAGATGAACATCACCGAGCTGATGAACCGCCAGGACATCGCCGGCACGTCGCTGAACGAAGCCGCTTACTGGGACGCGTATCGCGAGATGACCGTGCCGGCCGGCCCCGGCTGGGTCGACGAACACCTGCGCCGGCTGCAGGCGGCCGGCATCCAGCCGCATTTCCAGCTCACCGGCATGCACGCGCTGGAAACGCTCGAGCGGATCATCCGTCGCGGCGTCTATCGCGGCCCGCTGAACGTCACATGGGTCGGGATCGGCGGCGGCTTCGACGGCCCGAATCCGTACAACTTCATGGAGTTCGTGCGGCGTTGCCCGGACGGCGCCTGCATCACGCTCGAATCGCTGATGAAGAACGTGCTGCCGATCAACACGGTCGCGATGGCGCTCGGCCTGCATCCGCGCTGCGGGATCGAGGACACGATCATCGACCAGAAGGGCAACCGGATGACGTCGGTGCAGCAAGTCGAGCAGTGCGTGCGGATCGCGCGCGAACTCGGCCGCGACATCGCGACCGGCAAGGAAGCGAAGGCGATCTACCGGATCGGCGTGCAGTACGACGGCGTCGACGCAACGCTCGCGCAACTCGGGATGGCGCCGAACCGCCGGCCGGGGCAGGTGAGCGTGCCGCTGCGCGCGGCCTGACGCGCCGCGCATCCGGGCGGCCCGTGAGTGCCGCCCGCCGATCGATGTGGCGCGGCACCCACCCTCGCGCGATGCGCGAGGCAAGCTCCGGGACACGGAGCGGGGCCGCGCAAGCCGCGCCGGCGCGTTGCCGCACCGGCGCCGGAGGAGACACGCATGCTGATTCATCATGTCGAGCCGTCGCTGCACGAGGCGGCGGCCACCGGCCGGCGCGCGCCGGCCTATGCCTGGCTCGTGTTCGGATTGACCGTCGGGCTGCTGCTGTCGGACTACATGTCGCGGCAGGTGCTCAATGCCGTGTTCCCGTTGCTCAAGCACGCGTGGGGGCTGTCGGACACGCAGCTCGGTTCGCTGTCCGGCGTCGTCGCGCTGCTGGTCGGGCTGCTGACGTTCCCGCTGTCGGTGCTCGCCGACCGCTTCGGCCGCGTGCGCAGCATCGTGCTGATGGCCGCGCTGTGGAGCGTCGCGACGCTCGGCTGCGCGCTGTCGACCAACTATGCCGAAATGCTCGTGTCGCGCGGCCTCGTCGGGCTCGGCGAAGCCGCTTACGGCAGCGTCGGCGTCGCGCTGATCCTCAGCATCTTTCCGGCGCGCCTGCGCGCGACGCTGACCGGCGCGTTCATGGCCGGCGGCGCGTTCGGCTCCGTGTTCGGGATGGCGCTCGGCGGCCTGGTCGGCGCGCATCTCGGCTGGCGCTGGTCGTTCGGCGTGATGGCCGCGCTCGGCATCGTGCTGCTCGTCGCGTACCGCGGCGTGGTCACCGAGCGGCGGCTCGCGGCGTGCCGCGTCGAACCGTGCCGGCCTGCTGCCGATGCGCCACGCGACCTGCGCGGCAGCCTGCGCGCGCTGATGTCCGGGCTGTTCGCGTCGCGTTCGGTGATCTGCGCGTATCTCGGCAGCGGGCTGCACCTGTTCGTGCCCGGCGCGCTGTTCGCGTGGCTGCCGAGCTATCTGAACCGCTATTACGCGATGGCGCCCGACCGTGCCGCCGTGCTCGCGGCCGGGTTCGTGCTGCTGTCGGGCGTCGGGATGGTCGGCTGCGGGATCGTCACCGACCGCGTCGGGCGGGCCGACGGTTCACGCAAGTGGCTGACCGCGATCGCCTATTGCGGGGTGACGGGCGTGTGTCTCGCGCTCGCGTTCCGGCTGCCGCCCGGGCCGCTGCAGCTCGCGCTGATCTGCGCGGGCATGCTGGTCGGGGCCGGCGCGTCCGGCGCATCGGGCGCGATGGTCGCCAACCTGACGCCGGCCGCGATCCATGCGTCGGCCTTCGCGACCCTCACGCTCGCCAACAACCTGCTCGGCATGGCGCCGGGCCCGCTGCTGACGGGGTGGGTCGCCGATCGCGCCGGCCTCGTCGGCGCACTCCAGTGGATCCCCGTCGTGCCGCTCGCGGCCGCCGTGCTGTTCGCGATCGGCCGCGCGAGCTACGCGACCGATCTCGCGCGCGCCGAACGTGAGCGGCGCGCATCCCGGCTTTCCTGAACCGAACCGACCCGAACTGAAAACTGAATTGAACTCATCCGGAGGCTGCATGACCCTGGCGACCGCGCCCACCATCCTGATCGTGCCCGGCTTGCGCGATCACGTCGAAGACCACTGGCAGACGCATCTGCAACGGCGCGTGCCGAACGCGCGCGCCGTCGCCCCGCTCGAAGCCGACAAGCTGAGCCGTGCCGCACGCGTCGCGGCGCTCGATGCGGCGCTGGCCGCGATCGACGGTCCCGTGATCCTGGTCGCGCATAGCGCGGGGGTCATGATTACGGTGCACTGGGCCCGGCAGGCCACGCGCAAGATCCACGGCGCGCTGCTCGCGGCACCGGCCGATCTCGATATGCCGATGCCCGCCGGTTATCCGGCACCCGAGGCGATCGACGCGCACGGCTGGACGCCGGTCCCGACCGACCGGCTGCCGTTCCCGAGCATCGTGGCCGCGAGCCGCAACGATCCGCTCGCGCGCTTCGAACGTGCGGCGGCGCTGGCGGCAGGGTGGGGCAGCCGGCTCGTCGATCTCGGCGAGGTCGGGCACCTGAACCCGGCATCCGGGTATGGCGAGTGGCGGGATGCGGAGCGATTGATCGGCGAGGTGATCGCGCTCGGTGCAAGCCGTTCCCGCTTGACGGGCTGACACCCCCACATCATTCGGGCGCTTCTCCGTCTCCTCGGGCGCTATGATTGGCAGCAACGCGACCGCTTGTTTCCAATGCAGGCAAGTGGCTGATTTCACGACGAGATCATCCGCGACCTTGGCGGTCTGAGTGGATTCGCTCATGCTGGTCGGGGCGGTGTCGAAGCCGCCCTGCATCGTGTCGACAATCCATTACGCGGGCCTCGACGACGTGTTCGGTATTGCCGCGACCTACGCGGTTGCCATCGCGCGCGGGCACGTATTCAACGATGCCAACAAGCGCACCGGCCTCACCTGTGCATTGACGTATATGGCGTAGCAGGGAATTACGATTCCTCGCCTCGCCGATCTCGAAGATCTTATGGTCGATGTGGCGGACGGCGGCGTAACCAGCGAGGAACTGGCTGAATATTTCAGTGCAGTCTGGGAACTGTCCCGGTCCCCCTGACGACATCACGTCGAGTTTTTCGGTTATCAGCATCCATCATTCGACGGTGCGCAGGAATTCGCTCACTATCGTGGTTTCCGATGCGTGGCCGCCGATCGTCGGGACGGACGCTTGGCGAGGGTCGGCGAATAGTTCCATTCCGCCTCGCATCGACATACGATGTCTTAACACGAAGCCCCCTTGTCACGGGCTTGACGATGCTCCGCGAAGGGTTTTGTTAGGGAAATTCCTGCCCCGCGTCGCGCGGTTTTTTGTTGACCGACATCGTATAACGCCTTCATGATTTCCTGACAAGAAAGGTCCCATCCACTGACCGAAGTGAGGAGACATGAACCCAACCACGATCGCGCGCCGTGCCTGCCGGATCGCGCTGGCGCTAGGCTTGACGCTGTCGGCCGCGGCGGCCGTCGCGGCCCCCGTGTCGCTGAATGTCGTCGACGTCGCGGGCAACCTGCAGCTCACGCAGAAGGCCATCGAGGCGTTCAAGGACAAGAACCCCAATCTCGTCGCGAACATCACGTTCACCAATGCGCCCGCGCCGCAACTGCCGGGCAAGATCAAGGCGATGCAGGCGGCGGGGCGCTCCGACATCGACCTCGTGCTGACCGGCACCGACGCGCTGGCCGCCGGCATCGAGCAGAACCTGTGGCTGAAACTGCTGCCCGACAACGCGGGCGCGTTCCCCGGCGTGCTGGACAAATACGCGCCCGGCCCGCGCAAGATGCAGGATCTCGCGCAGGGCTTCGGTCTCGAAGTGACCTACATGCCGGCCGGCCCGCTGCTCGAATACAACCCGGCGAAGGTCAGCGATCCGCCGAAGACGCCCGCCCAGCTGCTCGCATGGTGCAAGGCGCACCCGAACAAGCTGATCTACGCGCGCCCGGCGAACTCGGGCCCCGGCCGCACGTTCCTGATGGGGCTGCCCTACGTGCTCGGCGACAAGAACCCGCAGGACCCGATCAACGGCTGGGACAAGACCTGGGCGTTCCTGAAGCAGCTCAACGACTGCGTCCCGTATTACCCGGGCGGCACGTCGGCCGTGATGAAGGAGCTCGGCGAAGGCACCCGCGACATGACCGTGACCGTCACCGGCTGGGACCTGAACCCGCGCGCGCTCGGCATCGTGCCGGCCGAGTTCCGGATCCAGGCGTTCGACAACATGACCTGGGTCAACGACGCGCACTACATGGTGATCCCGAAGGGCGTGCCGAAAGAGAAGCTCGACGTGCTGTTCAAGCTGATGAACTTCCTGCTCGAACCGGCGCAGCAGGCGATGACCTACGACGACGGCTACTTCTATCCGGGTCCGGCGGTGAAGGGCGTGACGCTCGAGATGGCGCCCGCGCACAGCCAGGAGGTGATCAGGAAATTCGGTCGCCCCGAGTATGCGAAGCTGCTCGCCGATCGTCCGCACGTCCAGCCGCTCAGCGCCCAGGCGATGGTCGCCGCATTCCAGAAGTGGGATCGCGAGATCGGTGCGCAGAAGTCGAAATGACGCATGAACCCGCGGGCGCTCGAGCGCCCGCACCGATGGAGTTCGCGTAATGAAGCACGGTTTCGAACGGTTGCGGCTCGACGGCGTGTGCCGCAGCTTCACCAATGCGGAGGGCGCGCAGGTCGCCGCACTGAGCGGACTCGATCTCGACATCCGGCGCGGCGAGTTCATCGCGCTGCTCGGGCCGTCGGGCTGTGGCAAGTCGACCGCGCTGAACTGCATCGCCGGGCTGCAGCCGCTCACGAGCGGCGGCATCTGGCTCGACGACACGCGTATCGACGTGCTGCCGCCCGAGCGCCGCGGTTTCGGGATGGTGTTCCAGAACTACGCGCTGTTTCCGCACATGTCGGTGCTCGAGAACGTCGGCTTCGGGCTGAAGATGCGCGGCGTGCCGAAGCAGGAAACGCGGCGGCGCGCGCAGCAGGCGCTCGAACTCGTGCAGCTCGTCGGCCACGAGGGCAAGCTGCCCGGGCAACTGTCGGGCGGTCAGCAGCAGCGCGTCGCGATCGCGCGCGCGATCGTCATCGAGCCGCCGCTGGTGCTGATGGACGAGCCGCTGTCGAACCTCGACACCAAGCTGCGCATCGAGATGCGTGCCGAAATCCGCCGCATCCATACGCAGCTCGAACGGGCGACGATCTACGTGACGCACGACCAGGACGAGGCGCTGTCGATGGCCGACCGGATCGTCGTGATGAAGGAGGGGGTCGTGCAGCAGGTCGCGTCGCCGAAGGACGTGTACACGCGTCCGCACAACCTGCACGTCGCGCGCTTCATGGGCTATCGCAACGTGCTGCCGTTCACGCTCGAAGGGATGGCCGGCGACTACGTGAACGTCAGCGCTGCCGGTGTACGCGTCACGGGCGTGCCGATGGCCGGTTTCGACGGCAAGGACGTCGTGGTCGCGCTGCGCCCGGACGACATCGAACGCGCCGAAGGCGCGGAACGTGCGGAAGACGGCGGCGACAACGCATTCGATGCAACGGTAGAAACGGTCGAATACGGCGGCCGCGATTCGCTGATTCGCGCGATCACGCCGTTCGGCGCGATCTGGGCGCGCGTGGCCGGCGAGTTCGCGGAAGGCGAGCGGCTGCGGCTGCGCGTGGCGCCGGCGCGCACGCTCGTCTATGCAGGCGGCGCGCAATGAACGCCCGCGCCGCAACGTACGCCACGGAGTCCGCATGAGCACGCTCGCGACCGGCGGCACGCCGCGCGACGGGAAGGCGTGGCTCGTCACGCCCGCGCTCGCGTTCATCGTCGCGCTGTTCATCTATCCGTTCGCGTACGGTCTCGTGCTGTCGTTCCAGCCGATGAACGGCGGCGGCGCGCTCGCGAACTACGTGCAGTTCTTCACCGATACCGCGATGTGGCCGACCGTGCTCGTCACGCTGAAGCTCGCGGTGCCGGCCACGCTGATCAACGTCGGCATCTCGGTGCCGGTCGCGTTCGCGCTGCGCCGCAATTCGCCGTACCAGAAGTTCGTCACGACGCTGCTCGTGATTCCGGTCACGCTCGGCACGGTGCTCGTCGCCGACGGGATGCTCACGTATTTCGGCCCGAACGGCTGGTTCCCGCAGGCACTGCAGGGGCTGCACTTGTACTCGGACGAAGTGCGCCTCACGCACAACTACTGGGGCGTGCTGCTGTCGCTGATCGTATCGGGCTTTCCGTTCGCGTTCCTGCTGATGCTGTCGTACATCAGCGGCATCGATCCGACGCTCGCGCGCGCCGCGGCCACGCTCGGCGCGAACCCGTGGCAGCAGTTCCGGCAGATCTACCTGCCGCTGCTCGTGCCGGGGCTCACGATGGCCGCGTGCCTGTCGTTCGTGCAGGCGTTCTCGGTGTTCCCGTCGGCCGTGCTGCTCGGCGCGCCGGCCGGACCGACGCGCGTGATCTCGATTGCCGCCGCCGAAGCCGCGTTCGAGAGCTACGACTATTCGCTCGCGTCGGCGATCGCGATCGTGATGGGATTCGTGCAGCTGCTGGTGGTCGCGTCGATGCTCGGCGCGCGCCGCTTCTTCTATACCGGTCCGGTCACGGGAGGCAAGGGCTGATGGCGACCGACAATCATGCCGCGCCGGCGTGGCCGCCGAAGCATCGCCCGCCCGGCGCGCAGCCCGTCAACGCGATGAAGCCCCGGAAGCTGCGCGGCAGCCTCGCCGGCCGTGCGTGGAAGGCCTTCGTGTGGGGGCTGATGGCATTCTTCCTGCTGAACGTGATGCTGCTGATCGCGACCGTCGCGGTGAACTCGGTCGCGACGCGCTGGTTCGGCACGCCGCTGCCGCAGGGCTTCACGCTGCACTGGTACGCGAAGGCGTGGGAGGACTTCCAGCTCGCGAGCGTGCTGTGGGTGACGGTCGAAGTAGTCGGTGCGGTCGTGCTGCTGTCGGTCGCGCTCGGCGTGCCGGCCGCCTATGCGCTCGCGCGCGTGCAGTTCCGCGGCAAGCGCTTCGTGCTGCTGGTGTTCCTGCTGCCGCTGATGGTGCCGCCCGTCACGTACGGGATCCCGATGGCGACCGTGATGTACAAGGTCGGGCTTGCGGGCACGCTGTCGGGCGTGATCCTCGCGAACCTCGTGCCGGCGCTGCCGTTCGTGATCCTCGTGATGACGCCGTTCATCGAGCAGATCGACCCGAACCTCGAAGCCGCCGCGCGCATCTTCGGCGCGAACACGTGGCGCTATTTCCGCTACGTGCTGCTGCCGCTGCTGGTGCCCGGCATGCTCGCGGCGGGGCTGCTCGTGCTGGTGCGCACGATCGGGATGTTCGAGCTGACCTTCTTCACCGCGGGCCCGAGCACGCAGACGCTCGTCGTCGCGCTGTATTACGCGGTGTTCTCGACCGGCGTGCGCGCGCCGCAATCGATCGACGCGATGGCGATGATCTACATGGCCATCACGCTCGTGTGGGTCGTGATCGCGCTGCAGTTCGTGAGCCCGACGCAGCTCGTCAGCCGCGTGAAACAGGAGCGGCAGTAGGCGCGAACGCATGCGGCGGCGGCGCGCGTGCCGCGTGCCGACCGGACATGGATTCGCCGGCATCCGTGCAATTGGTTACAAATGGATACCGCGAACGACGGGCGGACGTTGCAGACTACGCGGCGTACCGGCTCGGCGATGCGTTCACCGGCATCGCCACATGCCATCCCACGCCGCCACCTCACGTTCACGCGATTCACGGAGTGCCATGAAGTTTCAAACGCTGCTGACGCTCGGCTGTGCGACCACGCTGCTTGCCGCCTGCAACCTGCTCCACGACGGTCCCGGATCGAAAGACGTCGACGCCGCGGTGCGCCGCGCGCTCGAGGCGGAAAACCACGGCGGCCTGAATGCGCTGTTCGGCCAGCCGCTGCCCGTGTCGGCCGACGTCGTCTCGGCGAAGCCCGACGGCGATTGCAAGAAGGCCGGCGAACGCACGTACACGTGCGACGTCGTGGTCACGTGGCGCAATGCCGATTACGCGCCGTCGCGCGCGAACCTCACCTTCGTGCAGGCCGCCGACGGTTCGTGGCAGACCTCTGGCGTCGACGCGGCGATCGCCACCGGCGCCGCCAAGTCGCTGATCGACAAGATCGGCAAGGCATGGCCGGGCAATGCGGCCAGCGGTGCGTCGGCGCCGCAGTGATGCACCGGCCGTCTTGCCTGCCAGGTGCGGTGCTGCCGCGCGGTTGACGCGTACCGCACCGGCACGCGCCTTCTGTTGCCTTCTCTTGCCTTCTGTTGAAGGCCGGCCGCCAATCACGGATGCCGGCCGCGGTCGCGGCGAGCGCGCCAGTCAGCGCCCGCGGCCGGCCGTGCGGGCGACCGGTCTGACCGGTGCGGTCGGTGCCGGGCGACCCGACACGCCGGCATCCGCGCCGATCCCCGACGATCCATGTTGTTCGACCGGTGCTTAAGCACGGATTAACGGGCAAAAAGGGCGCGAACGCTACCCGCCATTGGTCGAAGCCATCCTCGGTATGCGGGCGAGCGTATAGGGAAAACCCTTAATTCGAGCTATAATTACGGGCTAGAAGAAAGGTCGAACCATGCCCGAACGTTTCCAATCCCTTGAAAAATTTGTGTTTTCCCTGATCGTGATGTCCGCGGTCGTCTGCTCCGCTTTCCTCGCGTACGAGCGGCACCCCGAGATCAAGATCGCGCTGCACGAAGGCGAAGCGCTGATGCGCGAAAGCGCCAAGTACTCGGTCATCTGCTCGCCGTCCAAGGTCGATCCTTGCGTCGAGATGTCCGCTTACTGATCGATCTTCGCGTCGAGGCGCGCGCGCCGCGCCGGCATGCGGCAGCGAACCGCGCTCCAGGCGCCGCTCCGTAATTTTCGGACTCGTCCTGCAGCATCGGCGGTCTGAATTCCTTAACGTAGAGCCCATCAGGAATTCAGAAACCGGCCGCAAGACAGGGCGGATGCACGCACCCGTAACGTGCCGAGTTGCTGGCGTAAGCAGCCCCATTTCGTCGGCCCCGCTTCGAGCAATCGAGCGGGGTCGTTCCATTTGCCATCCTGACCAAGTACCGGCGAGACGTGTTGCCCAAGGAAATTCTGGACAACATACGCAGCATCTTCAAATCGTCCGCCAATACATCGAACAGCAAAAAACTCCGCATCAGTGGCCGCAAAGGACGCCTACGGCGTCCGCGCTATCCTTCCCCGTCCTGAGGGACGGCGTTTGACGCGCATTCAGATCAACAACGGCCGGCGCGCCATCCGCGCGAAGGCGCCCGCGTCGATCAGGTGCCGCGTCGCCGGCGTGAGCGGGCAGTGCAGCGTGATCACGTCGCTGTCGCGCAGCAGCGTGTCGAGCGGCACATGATCGCGTCCTTGGGCATCGCCGTGCGCCGCGAACCGCACGCGCATGTCGAGCGCGCGTGCAATCCTAGCCACCGCGCGGCCGAGCACGCCGTCGCCGACGATCCCGAGCGTCGCGCCGGCCAGGTCGCGGATCGGATGATCGAAGAAGCAGAACTGTCCGCTGCCGAGCCAGCGTCCCGCGCGCACCGCGTCGCGATACGCGACGAGGCTGCGTCGCAGCGCGAAGATCAGCGCGAACGTGTGCTCGGGCACCGTGCGCACCGCATATCCGCGAATGTTGCTGACGACGATGCCGCGCGCCGCGCACGCGTCGAGGTCGACGACGTCGGTGCCCGTCGCGGCGATCGCGATCATTTGCAGGTGCGGCGCACCGTCGAGTAGCGCCGCGTCGATCCGGACCTTGTTGGTCACGACGATGTCCGCATCGCCGATGCGCGCGGCCACGTCGTGCGCGGCCGTTCGTTCGAAGGCCTGGAGCACACGTGGAAACGGGAATGGCTTCGGCACGGTTTGCGGCGACAGCGTCGCGCGGTCGAGCAACACGATCTTGGCGGGAGAGGCGCTGGAAAACATGGCAGGTCTCTCTGACGGG
Source organism: Burkholderia sp. 22313 (assembly GCF_052045245.1). NCBI lineage: Bacteria > Pseudomonadati > Pseudomonadota > Betaproteobacteria > Burkholderiales > Burkholderiaceae > Burkholderia > Burkholderia sp. 22313. The sequence continues at coordinate 13,600 of NZ_JBQEON010000008.1, read as the reverse complement.
CGCCCGGCGGGCGCGCAACGGCAACGATTCTGCCCATGGCGCGCGCGGTCGGGCTTGCTCGTTGCGCGAGCGCGCTTTCCCACGCGGAAAGGGCGGGGCGGCGTTCCCGCGCACGTCGCCGCACGCGGGCCTGCCGGCCTTTCCGTTCGGGAAAGGCTGGTTGAGCATCGATCGATTTTCGCCCGGCGCGAACACCGTCATGATCGCCGTCATCGACAACACGATTTCATCGGAGACAGTCATGACGCGACCCCTGGACGGTATCCGCGTGCTGGAACTCGGCCAACTGATCGCCGGGCCGTTCGCGGGCCGGATGCTCGCCGAATTCGGCGCGGACGTGATCAAGGTCGAGCCGCCCGGCGTCGGCGACCCGCTGCGCAAATGGCGTTTGCTGCACGACGGCACGTCGGTCTGGTGGGCCGCGCAGTCGCGCAACAAGACGTCGCTCGCGCTCGACCTGCGCACGCCCGAAGGGCAGGACGTCGTGCGCCGCCTCGTCGCCGAGACCGACGTGCTGATCGAGAATTTCCGGCCCGGCACGCTCGAAGGCTGGGGGCTCGGCTGGGACGCGCTGTCCGCGATCAACCCCGGGCTCGTGATGCTGCGCGTGTCCGGCTTCGGCCAGACCGGCCCGTATCGCGACCGGCCCGGCTTCGGCGTGATCGCCGAGGCGATGGGCGGCCTGCGCCACCTGACCGGCGAACCGGGCCGCACGCCGGTGCGCGTCGGCGTATCGCTCGGCGATTCGCTGTCGGCATTGCACGGCGTGATCGGCATCCTGCTCGCGCTGCGGCATCGCGAACAGCAGGGCGGCAAGGGGCAGGTCGTCGACGTCGCGCTGTACGAATCGGTGTTCAACATGATGGAGAGCCTGCTGCCTGAATATTCGGTGTTCGGCGCGGTACGCGAGGCCGCCGGCAGCAGCCTGCCCGGCATCGCGCCGACCAACGCGTACCGCTGCCGCGACGGCAAGTACGCGCTGATCGCGGGCAACGGCGACAGCATCTTCCGGCGCCTGATGGAACTGATCGGCCGCCCCGATCTCGGCGACGATCCGGCGCTCGCGCACAACGACGGGCGTGTCGCGCAGGTCGCGCGAATCGACGCGGCGATCGGCGCATGGAGCGCGCGGCACGATCTCGACGACGTGCTGGCCGCGCTGAACGACGCGCGCATCCCGTCCGGGCGCATCTACGACGTCGCGGACATCGCGGCCGATCCGCATTACCGCGCGCGCGACATGCTCGTCGACGCCGCGCTGCCCGACGGCACGCCCGTGCTCGTGCCGGGCATCGTGCCGAAACTCGGCGCGACGCCGGGACGCATCGAGCGTCCGGCACCCGCGCTCGGTGCCGACACCGACGCGGTACTCGAATCGATCGGCATCGATGCCGCGACGCGCGACGACTGGCGCGCGCGCGGCGTGATCTGAAACCGCTATGGGGACGACCGCATGAACCCGCATCCGCAACGGCTCTACCTCCACGAAGTCGCGACGCGCGACGGATTCCAGAATGAAGCGGCGTTCGTCGCGACCGACGACAAGATCGCGCTCGTCGACGCATTGAGCGCATGCGGCTACGCGAAGATCGAGGTCACGTCGTTCACGTCGCCGAAGGCGATCCCCGCACTGCGCGACGCGGAGGCCGTGATGCACGGCATCGTGCGCGCGCCGGGCGTCGTCTATACCGTGCTCGTGCCCAACGTGCGCGGCGCGGAGCGCGCGCTGTCGTGCGGCGTCGACGAGGTGAACCTCGTGATGTCGATGAGCGAGAGCCACAACCGTGCGAACCTGCGCATGACCCGCGAGCAGTCGTTCGCGCAGCTGCGCGACGTGATCGACGCGGTGCGCGGGACGGGCGTCGCGATCAACGTGTCGCTGTCGACCGCGATGGGGTGCCCGGTGGAGGGCGACGTGCGCGCCGAAACCGTGCTCGCGTGGATGCAGCGCTTCGCGGATCTCGGCGTGCACGGCTTCACGCTGTGCGACACGACCGGAATGGCGTATCCGTCGCAGGTGCGCGACCTTGGCGTGCGCGCGCGCGAACGCTTCGGCGCGCTGCAGCTCACGCTGCATTTTCACAATACGCGCGGAATGGCGCTCGCGAACACGCTCGCCGCGCTCGATGCCGGCATCGACCGCTTCGACGCGTCGCTCGGCGGGCTCGGCGGCTGCCCGTATGCGCCGGGCGCGACCGGCAATGCGTGTACCGAGGAGCTCGTGCACATGCTCGCGCTCGACGGCTACGATACGGGCATCGACCTCGCGGCCGTGCTCGCCGCGGCGGCGCGACTGCCCGCGCTGATCGGACACGACGTGCCGAGCCAGCTCCTGAAGGCCGGGCGCCGCTCGGACCTTCATCCGCCGCCGCGCACCGAAGCCGGCCGCCTGCCGGCGCAACAGGTTTTCTCGTGAACCGGACAGGACAGCACAGGAGCGAATCACATGGCGCTGATCGACCACCTCGACCACCTCGTATTGACCTGCGTCGATCCGGAGCGGACCAGGCACTTCTATACCGAAGTACTGCAGATGCAGCTCGAAACCTTCGGCGCGGGACGGCTCGCGTTCCGCTTCGGCAACCAGAAGATCAACCTGCACGTGCGCGGCGCGGAGTTCGAGCCGAAGGCGCACGTGCCGGTGCCCGGCGCGCTCGATCTGTGTTTCATCGCGTCGGTGCCGCTCGACGACGTGATCGCGCATCTGCAACGCGTCGACTGGCCGATCGTCGAAGGGCCCGTCGAGCGCACCGGCGCGACGCAGAAGATCCGGTCGGTGTACGTGCGCGATCCGGACCTGAACCTGATCGAGATCGCCGAGTTGGCGTGAGTTTGATGCGAGTCGATCCGAGTCGCACCGCGTTGAATGACGCCGCGCGGCAATCCTCCGCCGAAAGCGGACAGGTGCACGCCGCACTCGCCGATTCCGGATAGCCGGCCCGGGTTGCGCTGCGGATAATGGTCCGTATCGGCGCCGGCTCGCCCGTCGCCCTGGCTGCGGGCACCGAGAACGTCCCGCTTATCCGCAATCCGACCCAGGCACTTCCGAATGACGATCCTCTATCGCGGCATGGACCGCGCGGCGCTCGACGCTGCTTACCTGAACACAAAGGCCATTCCCGACTTCCCCGCGGTGCTCGCGTCCTGCCAGGCGCGCAGCGCGGCGCTTTACGCTGCGACACCCGGGCAGCGGGACCTGCGTTATGGCGCGCGTCCCGCGCAGCGCTTCGACTGGCTGCGGTGCGGCCGGCCCGACGCGCCGCTGTTCGTCTTCATCCACGGCGGCTACTGGCAACACTGCGCGAAGGAAGATTTCGCGTATGCGGCCGCCGGGCCGCTCGCACATGGCTTCGACGTCGTACTGGCCGAATACACGCTCGCGCCGACTGCATCGATGACCGACATCGTCGGCGAGATCGGCGCGTTGCTCGACTATCTCGCGGCCGATCCCGACGGCATCGGCACCACCGGACGGCCAATCCACCTGAGCGGCCATTCGGCCGGCGGCCATCTGACCGCCGTGTATCGCGCGCATCCGGCCGTCGTGTCGGCGCTCGCGATGAGCCCGCTCGTCGATCTCGAACCGATCTCGCTGTGCGTGCTCAACGACAAGTTGCAGCTCACCGCGCAGGAAATCGCCGCTTACAGCCCGCTGCAGCATGTCGGGCCTGGCGCGCCGACCGTCGTTGCGGTCGGTGCGGCCGAGTTGCCCGAACTCGTGCGCCAGGCGCACGACTACGCGGACGCGTGCGAAGCGGCGGGCGAGCGAATCGCGCGCGCATGGCTGCCGGGCATGCAACACTTCACGGTGCTCGACGATCTCGCGAAACCGGACAGCGCGATGCTCGCCGCATTGCAGGCGATTGCGCCGCGCTGAGCGCGCCGTTGCGGGTCGCCCGGCGCAATTTCGCGCCGTTCGCGTCCCGGCGTATGATCGGCATCAGGCCGGTCGGACGCCGTTCGCGCGCGCCGCACGGCGCTCCCCAGGACCCTCATGATGGTGAACCCGCTTCATTTCGATCTGCAGTCGCTGCGCGTGTTCGCGCTCGTTGCCGAGCACGGCAGCCTGACCAGGGCGGCCGAACACGGTCAGCTCACGCTATCAGCGGTCAGCAAGCGGATCGCCGAGCTTGAAGGCGTGACCGGTAGCGCGCTGTTCATCCGGCACGCGCGGGGCGTCGAGCTGACGCCCGCGGGCCGCGCGCTGCTCGATCATGCGGCGAAGGTGATCGAGCAGGTCAACCGGATGGCGCACGAGATGAGCGACTACGTTGCTGGCGTGCGCGGCCACATTCACGTGTGGACCAACACGTCGGCGATCGTCCAGTTCCTGCCGGCCGATCTCGCTGCGTTCCTCACCGGCAACCCGGGCATCAAGGTCAGCCTCGAGGAGCGGCTGAGTCACGAGATCGTCGATGCGCTCGCGTCCGGCAAGGCCGATCTCGGCGTGTTCGCCGACAACGTGCCGGCGCCCGGCATCGAACGCCGGCTGTACCGCCGCGACGAGCTCGTGCTGCTCGTGCCGCGCGCGCACCGCTTCGCCGCGCACGACAGCATCCGCTTCGCGGATACGCTCGATGAAGATTACGTCGGCCTCAGCGACGGCAGTTCGCTGCTCGCGCGGATGACCGACGCCGCGTTCGCGGCCGAGCGATCGCTGAAGCTGCGCATCCAGGTGTCGAACTTCGATGGCGTGAGCCGGATGATCGAGGCCGGGCTTGGAATCGGCGTGCTGCCGCGCGATGCGGTGACGCGCGAGCGCGCGGCGCGGCTCGGCGTCGTGAAGCTCGACGACGCGTGGGCGACGCGCACGCTCTGGGTCGGCGTGAAGGCCGACACCGTGCTGACCACCGACATCGCGAAGCTGTTCGATTTCATGTCGGCGCGTTGAACGCGTTCGACGCGCGTCATGTGTGACGCACGGGGCACGCATGCGCATGCCTCGTGCCGGTGGCCGCGTCAAACCGGGTTGATGTCGTCCTGGCTGCGCCGCGTGGTCAGCGGCCCGAGCACGCGCAGCGTGACGGCGACAATGCCGAGCGCGACCGAGATCACGCCGAACATCGCGCCCGCGCCGTGTTCGGCCAGCACCGGCAGCAGCACGAACGGCAGCGCGCCGCTGACGATGCGCGACAGCGCATACGTGCTGCCGATCGCGGTCGAGCGCACGCGCGCCGGGAAGATTTCCGCCTGGTACACGTGATACGCGTTGCTGAACACGTTCGATGCGCAGGTCGTCAGGAATCCGAAGCAGACGATCAGCACCGTATTGCCCGAATACGCGAAGCACATCCCGAACGCGGCGATCGACAGGATCGACGCGATCACGAGCGTGCGGCGCTCGATCCAGTTCAACAGCGGAATCGACAACAACGAGCCGATCGGATAGCCGATGAACGACAGCGCGATGAACAGCGTGCTGTCCGTCACGTCGAATCCGCGGCTCTTGACGACCGTACCCGCGAGCGTGCCGAAGCCGTAATAGCCGAAACCCTGGAACAGGTGAAACACCGCGAGCATCAGGTAACGCGCGCCGTACGGCCGGCGGCGCAGCAGCGCGATACGCTCGCCGAGGTTCAGCGGACGCTGCGGTTCGGCGGACGCGGCGAACTGATCGGGCACGCGCACGCCGGCGCTGTCCGCAAAGCGCCGCGCGGCCGCATGCGCATCGGCGGTGCGGCCCTGTGCGAGCAGCCAGCGCGGGCTTTCCGGCAGCCGGTGCTGGACCAGCAGCACGTACACGGCGCCGAGGCTGCCGATCGCGAGGATGATGCGCCAGCCGGCCACGCCCGCGACATGCAGCGGATTGAGCCATAGCGCGAGGAAGCCGACCAGCGGCACCGCGACGTACGAAGTCGTATAGGCCCACGCGGCGAGCCGCCCGCGCTTTTCCTTGGGCAGGATTTCCGACAGGAAGCTGTCGGCGACGGGGTAGATCGCGCCGACGCCGATGCCCGTCAGGAACCGGCATGCGACCAGCATGTCGGCATTCACCGAAAACGCGCCGATCAGCGAGAACGCGCTGTACCAGACGAGCGTCATCATGAATGCCTTGCGCCGGCCGATACGGTCGGCGAGGCTGCCGAGACACAGCGCGCCGACGAACATCCCGATGAATGCCGACGCAAGCAGCAGCTTGAAATCGCTGCTTTGCCGGCTCAGCCCGTACTCGTTCTGCAACGCGGAGCCGATCGTGCTGACGAGGAAGATCTCGTACATGTCGAAGAACAGCCCGATGCCGATCACCCAGACGACGAAGCGGTGCAGCGCACCGACCGGCAAGTCGTCCATGAATTCGCCAAGCGTGACGCCGCGGGCGGGAAGGGCCGTCGCATCGGCGCCGGTGCGAGCCTCGGACGGTGCGGCGGATGCGGGTCTGCCCGCGGTGCCGCCAAGATCGAGGGATTGGCTGTTCATCGTGTCTCCTGATTATCGATTTGCCGTGGCGCGACGCCCGGCCGTTCGCGGCCGGCATCACGGGCCCGGTCGCGCGATACGATGGCGCAGCCCGCAAGGTCCGCGAAAGGCCGGATGCGCGGGCTGCGCCGATCGTCCGAAACATGGTGGGTGAATTTGCGCGGCGCGATAATTGCGGATGCTTCAAGCATCCTTTCCCGCGCAGAAAGGTTGCGGAACGCCCGCGGGGCGGGCATCGGATCGCAGGCGAGCCTCTGCGGGAACGCCAGGGCAGGGAAAACCATGGGGCATCGTGCGCGTGTTCCGCGATCGGTGATGCGGTATCGTTCGGCTCGGAATCTGCCGGAGCCGGCCGGCGCCGCGCGACGGAGCGGCCGGCGCGGCATTCTGCACTCGTCAGCGTTTATCGATCGCCGCGACGTGTCGCGGCACGCATCGTTGCCGCTCGTTCATGGCGATGCGCACGGGTCGGGACGTCCGGTCGTTGCAGTTGCACTGGCATCGACAGCGGCGTCGGCCCGTTCATGCCGGACCGTATCCGACGCAACGGCCTGCAGCTTGACCGCCATGTCAGGCGCGATGCCGAGCTGCGCGGCTGCTTGCTCCTGCGGGCCCAATGTGCGGACGTCGACACCGGCGATCTGCTGGAACAGCACGAGCGCGCTCAGGTAAGCGCCCAGCACGCCCGGATGCAGATAATCGGGCCGCGAGATCGGCGGGTCGTTTTGCGCGTGGATGCCATACCACAGCAGCGGCGCGCCGGACGGCGCATACGGATCGGGATCGGCAACACCGGTCGCCCACGCGCGCTGCCACGCCCGGCCGACCGGCGCGACGGCGACGATCGACGGATCGGTCCGCCGCGCGCCTTCGAAGGCATCGCGATACGCGGCCACGATGTCGGCAAGACGATCGACGTAGCGCGCGTGGAAGCCGTCGCGGCCCGGCTCGCCCGCGAGCGCTTTCGCGAGATCGGCGCGCGGCCAGGTTTCATGGAGATAGACACGCGCATGGGGCGCCGCCGCACGAATGCCGCTCGCGAGCTTCGCGACGCTCCCACAAAAACCGGCCGGATCACTGGCGCGGCTACCCGTCAGCGCGAACGGCAGCGGCTTCGCGCTCAACTCCTGCAGCACGACCGCATCCCACGTCGACCGGTCGATGACGTTCGATGCCACGCGGTCATGTTTCGCGAGACTCGTCGCCGACATCGCCTCCAGATGGACGTCATAGTCGAGCCCGGCTTCGACGGCAAAACGCGCGAAGATGCCCGGAATCCCGCCCCACGGGCCCGGTTCGCGTTCCGCGCGGGCGCCGGTCTGCTCGAAGTTTTCGTCGACGACCTGCGCGGCGGTGACACCCGCAGGCTGACCGCCAGCCGGCATCGCGCCGTACGAACGCACGGGCGTGTAACGTCCATGCGTGAGACTGTCGCCGACGAACAGGATGCGTTGCGGCGTGTGGGCCGCCGGCTCGGGCGACCCGCCGGGGAAATCCGCGGCAGTCGCCGTCATCGGCGGCCCGGCAACCAGCCATGCGACGACGCACGCCAGCGCCCCCCCCTTGATGGGGCAACGGAACGAAGGCACGACGGGCGTTTCGGTCATCTCGGGTTCCGGAAGGACACGTCGCCGCAGTATTTCACGAAGCGGCGCGGCGGCACATATGCCGTTCGGCAGACTTGGAGGCGTTTTCCCGGTCCGCTATCCTGAGAGCTGAATTCATACCACGCCGGTCCGCCGGCACAACGCGCGTGCCGCCCGCGGCACGCTTTCCGTTTGCGTTCGCGCCGCCTACAGGAGACGCACGACATGATTCCCTCGACCGACAACCGGACGCTGTTGCGCACGCTCGGCATCCGCATCCCGATCATCCAGGCACCGATGGCCGGTGTCAGCACGCCCGCGCTGGCGGCTGCCGTGTCGAACGCGGGCGGGCTCGGCTCGCTCGGCGTCGGCGCGACGAACGCCGACGGCGCGCGCAAGATGATTCGCGACACGCGCGCGCTCACCGAGCGGCCGTTCAACGTCAACCTGTTCTGCCACCAGCCGGCCCGCGCCGACGCAGCCGTCGAACGCGCATGGCTCGACTGGCTCGCGCCTGCGTTCCGCGAACAGGGTGCGGCGCCGCCGGTGTCGCTGTCGGAGATCTACACGAGCTTCGTCGTGGACGATGCGATGCTCGCGATGTTGATCGAGGAGAAACCGGCGGTCGTCAGCTTTCATTTCGGGTTGCCGTCCGACGAGGCGATCGCCAGGCTGAAGCGCGCGGGCATCACGCTGTTCGCGGCCGCGACGCATCCCGACGAAGCCCGGCAGATCGCCGCCGCCGGCATCGATGCGATCGTCGCGCAGGGCATCGAGGCTGGCGGACACCGCGGGGTGTTCGATCCGGCCGCTCCCGATGACCGCCTCGGCACGTTCGCGCTGACGCGCCTGATCGTGCGCGAATGCGCGCTGCCGGTGATCGCCGCCGGCGGCATCATGGACGGCGGCGGAATCGCCGCGGCGCTCGCGCTCGGTGCGCAGGCCGCACAACTCGGCACCGCGTTCGTCGCGTGCCCGGAGACATCGATCGACGACGGTTACCGCCGCGCGCTCCTTGGCGACGCGGCGCGCCGCACGACGTTCACGGCCGCGATTTCCGGGCGGATCGCGCGCGGCATCGCGAACCGGCTGACCGCGCTCGGCGACGATCCGCACGCGCCGGCCACACCGGCCTATCCGATCGCGTATGACGCGGGCAAGGCGCTGCATACGGCCGCGAAGGCGAAAGGCGAGTTCGGCTACGGCGCGCAGTGGGCCGGACAAGCGGCGCCGCTCGTCCGGTCGCTGCCGGCGGCGGAACTGTTCGCGACGCTCGAGCGCGAGACGCGGGAAGCCATCGCGCGGTTGCAGCACGCGCTGGACTGATTCCCCGACGCCACGCGCCGCGCGCACCGGCGCTCGACGCATGCCTCGCAATGCGCATCGCCGGCCGCAGATTTGCAATGTTCTGTATCCGCGCGCGGCGCGGATACAGCGCGATACAACGCGTCGGCCCGGGCCCGCTATAAAGCAGACGTCACCATTCGAGGAGCACGACATGTCTGCTGCACGGTTCAAGGGATCCTGCCATTGCGGGGCCGTGAAATTCGAAGTCCGGACTGCACTTGTGCCCGCGGTTCGCTGCAACTGCAGCCTCTGCCGCCGTCGCGGCGCGCTGATGAGCCCGATGTTCGACGCGGCCGACCTGAAGATCGTCGCGGGCGAGGGCGCGCTGACCAGCTACCGTTTCAACACGCGCACGGCCCATCACTACTTCTGCAGCCGGTGCGGTGTCTATCCGTTCCATCAGACACGCAAGGATCCCGCGTGCTGGCGCGTCAATCTCGGCTGCCTCGAAGGCGTTGATCCGTACGCGCTCGACGCAACCATCGCCGACGGCGCGAGCCTTTCCGTCGTGGAGGACGCATGAAGCGCTGGCTGATGATCCTGTTGTTCGCAGCGGGCGGCCTCGCGACCGAAATCGCGCATCCGGTGCAGTGTTCGCTGCTGTCGATCAGCCGGCAGCGGACCGGTGACCGTCGGGGTCGACGTGACGGCGGCCGAGACTGAGCACCAGGCGGGCAGTGCATATGTCGGATCCTCTTGATCGGAAACGATACCCATGCCTCCGATAAGATCGCACGCGACATATAATGTGTTCATCTGCGACCGATTCCGTGTCGATGGAGAGCGTTCATGAAACCGACCGAAGCACAATCGCCCGCCCCCCCGAAGCTGTCCGAATTCCTGTGTTTTGCGATCTACTCGACGAATCTCGCATTCGGCAAGGCATACAAGCCGATCCTCGAAGCGCTTGGCCTGACGTACACGCAATACATCACGATCATTGCGCTGTGGGAGGAGGGCAATCAGACGGTCGGGCAGCTCGGCGAAAAGCTGTTCCTCGAATCGAACACGCTGACACCGATTCTGAAGAAGCTCGAGGCGATGGGTTATCTGGAGCGGCACCGCGATCCGTCGGACGAGCGCCAGGTGCTCGTGAGCCTGACGAAAAGCGGCCGACGCGTGCGCGAGAAGGGGCTCGACATGAACCTGGTCGAAGCCACAGGGCTGAAACCGGACGAATTCGCGAAGATGCAAAAGGCGATCGTCACGTTGCGCGGCAATCTGATCGATTCGATCGACGAGTAGACGCGACGCATCGACGCATACACGCAATTGCGATGTCCAGCCGGCGGCGCAAGTGCGGCCGAATCTCTCAGCCATCCCTGCGTATCGCCCGCCGCCGGGGTTTGCGCACCGCTGCGACCGGCTTCTCGCGGCTGGCGCTTACGGCTGTCTCGTCCCGGCGTCCTCACGCCCCAGTACCAGCAAATGCATGTCGCGGCGCATCACGAAGCCGAGCGCCAGATAGCGCTCGATCGCGACGTGATTCGTCGAGAGCACGTGCAGAAACGGCGTTTCTCCTCGCGCGCGGAGGGTCGCGATCAGTGATCGGATCAATCCGGCCGCGAGGCCTTGGCCCCGGAAGGCGGCATCCACGCACACGGCGCTGATTTCCACATGACCGCCGGCCTTCAGGCGCTGACCGGCCATCGCCACCAGCCGGCCCTGTCTGCGGACACCGAGATAGCCGCCGAATTCGACCGTGCGCGGGCCGAACGGCCCCGGTTCCGTCGCTGCGATCAGTTCAAGCATGTCGGGCACGTCGGCTTCGGTCAGCGGGACGACGTCCAGATGATTCACGTCGTCGAGCGTTCCCTGCCAGATCATCTGGTGCAGCGTCGCGCGCCAGACCACGGAAAAACCGGCTGGCGTCGGAATCTCGTCCGGCGTGACCAGCGACGCCGGCCCGTGCGCGTCGAGCAGCGCGCGCAACGCGTCGAAAGCAGCGACGCTGCGGTCGGCCATGCCGGCAAATGGTGCGAGTGCCGGCGGAAATCGCCGCGCACGCTCGTCGCCGAGCGCAAAACGGTGCTGCTCGCCGGTGAGCGCATTCCACACGGCGTTGTCGAGCGGATGTGCTCCGCTTGCTTCTTGCCCCGTCATTGCTTCCCGCATCGCTTGCTCCTTGATTGAAGGCGTTCGTCGACAGCATAGACGCGATCATCCATATCCGTGGCACACAAACAAAAGCGCATGCAATTACATCGCATGCGCTTTATTTGATGGACCGTATCGTCGACTTCGTCGTGCCGTTCAGTGTCCGAAGTAGATCGAGCGTTCGGCCGTGCGGATCGCGCTGCGGCGGCCGGCTTGCGTCGCGCCGTCGGCGTTGCTGCCGTAGCCGGCTGCCTGGGTGTCGGCCACCGTCGTCTCGTGGTCGCGGACTCGCTTCAGCGCGGCCTGCAGGTCGTCCGGATAGTGCGGGTCGTTCGGTCGATTCGGTTGATAGCCGGCCTGCTGGAGCGCGGCCAGCTCCGCCCGAACCTGCGCACTCGTCACGGTGCGTTCGGAAGCAAATGCCGGTGCGGCAACGGAAGCCGACACGGCGACGAGCAGGGCTGCAATCAGTTGGGTCTTCATCGTTCACCTCGACAAGAAAAGGGCAGGGCATTCGGGAGGGCGGCATCGGGCCGCCCGATTCCCGTGTTCAGACGATGCGGATCTCGACGCCGATGTTGCCGCGTGTCGCCTTCGAATAGGGGCAGGTCTGATGCGCGGTATCGACGATCCGCTGCACGACGTCACGATCGAGCCCCGGCACGCTCACGTTCAGGCGGGCCTGCAGGAAGTACGCGTTGCCGCCCATACCCAGATCCACTTCGGCGTCGACTGCGAGATCGGCCGGCAGCGTGACCTTCGCCGCACGTGCCGCGAGCTGCATCGCACCGATGAAGCAGGCCGACCAGCCGGCCGCGAACAATTGCTCGGGATTCGTGCCGGTGCCGGCGCTGCCCGGCGATGACAACTGGATATCGAGGCGACCGTCGGAACTGCGCGCCGCACCGTCGCGGCCACCGGAAGTCGTGTGCGTCTTGCCCGTGTACAGCACTTTTTCGATCTTGCTCATCGTTCACACCGTCAGGTTGGAAGGTTTTTATCTGATGCGATTAGGTCGCATGCGATGCAGTTTCGTCGAGCCGATCACCTTCGTCAAGCGCATTCGATTTGATCGCATACGATATTTTGTATTTCAATGTATCTGAATCGCGTCGAGTCTTGTGGGATAAGGCCTCTCGACGATGTCGCCCTTATATTCAAGCAATGATGCGAGTGGGGATTTTCGGTCGGTGGGGCGAGCATGCCCTCGGATCGCCACCGGCGTGGGGGAGGCCACACGTTCGTCCGGCGGATTTCGGCGATCGCTATAGGTCGACCACCGAGTGAGTGTGAGTTCCAGTGCCACTCGAATGCCGAGGCTGCAACGGGGCCAGCCTGATCTTCGGAATCTCGAGAGGACAGGCAGTTGTTCGCGGTCTCGCGCGTCGAATCAGCGCGAAGTCGGTCGTTTGTGCGTCGGAACGCAATCGATGCAGCATGCCGAACGTCTGTCACTCAGCGGGCGGTTTGGAAATTTCCACGATCTGTTCAGATAACTTTTCTTATCACAATAGTCTCATTTAATTTCAAAACTGATCGATTCGAAAACGCGTGCGGACAGCATGGCTGCAGGGGAATCGATTGCGTCACGCGCTACGTTCAGGAGACGGCCAAAGCCGGCACAATCCGCCGAAGTTCAAGAAGGTGCCTAGAATTTCGTCGGGTCATTGGCCGCGCACGGAACGCCGCGCAGACCGGGAGGGGGCTCTGTATCGCCCAGGCACGCCCGGCGCGCTCGCGGCTGATAGACCTTCGGCGGACGCTGTCGGCGCAGAATCCACAAACCTGCTTGTCATCAGCTTCCTGACCGTTTCCTTGACCAGCCGAATGCCGTGACACTCCCACAGCTTCTCGCAGGCCAGCGTCGGCCCAAAATCGGCGTAGCGCTCTCGAATAATGGTCAAGGCGCGTAACGCTAGTCCTTCGTCGAGCTTGCGGTTGCCTGGCCGGCCACGACGGCCCGAAGCGACGCCGCCAGGTCCGTGCTCTCGATACCGGATGACCAGCCGTTCCACCTGGCGCACGCTCAGGCCCAGCCGTTCGGCTGCACGTCCCGGCTTCAAGCCCGTGTCCACCACTGCCTGGATCACCTTGAGTCGATCAAGCTCTCGCATCGTCAGTGTCACCAATCCGGCTGGCTGCATGGTCGGCTC
>NZ_JBQEON010000007.1:29150-197426 GCF_052045245.1 Burkholderia sp. 22313 | reverse complement strand
TGCGTCGGGTCCTTGATGTCGCAGGTCTTGCAGTGCACGCAGTTCTGCGCGTTGATCACGAGGCGATCGCTGCCGTCGTCGTTCTTCACGAACTCATACACCGCCGCCGGGCAGAAGCGCCCCTCGGGGCCCGCGTAGGTCCGCAGGTTCACGTTCACCGGCACGTTCGCATCCTTCAGCGTCAGGTGCGCCGGCTGGTTCTCCTCATGGTTCGTGTTCGAGATGAACACCGACGACAGCCGGTCGAACGTCAGCTTGCCGTCCGGCTTCGGATACTCGATCGGCGTGCATTGCGACGCCGGCTTCAGCGTCTCGTGGTCCGCATGCTTGTGGTGCAGCGTCCACGGCACATTGCCGCCCATCACCTTCTGCTCGAGCCCGACCATCAGCGTGCCCAGGTACAGACCCTTGGCCATCCACTGCTTGAAGTTACGTGCGCGGTACAGCTCCGTGTACAGCCACGATTGCTTGAACGCGTCCGGGTAGGCATTGAGTTCATCGCTCTGACGGCCGGCCTGCACCGCGTCGAACGCGGCGTCGGCCGCCAGCATGCCGGTCTTGATCGCCGCGTGGCTGCCCTTGATCCGCGATGCGTTCAGGAAGCCCGCATCGTCGCCGATCAGCGCGCCGCCCGGGAACACCGTCTTCGGCAGCGACAGCAGGCCGCCCGCGGTGATCGCGCGCGCGCCGTACGACACGCGCTTGCCACCTTCCAGGAACGCGCGGATCGACGGGTGCGTCTTGTAGCGCTGGAATTCCTCGAACGGCGACAGGTACGGGTTCGTATAGCCCAGGCCCACCACGAAGCCGACCACCACCTGATTGTTGTCCATGTGATACAGGAACGAGCCGCCGTACGTATCGGACTTCAGCGGCCAGCCGGCCGTGTGGATCACGAGGCCCGGCTTGTGCTTGGCCGGATCGATTTCCCACAGTTCCTTGATGCCGATCCCGTACGCCTGCGGATCCGCGTTCGCGTCGAGCTTGAACTTCGAGATCAACTGGCGGCCCAGGTGGCCGCGGCAGCCTTCGGCGAACAGCGTGTACTTCGCGTGCAGCTCCATGCCGAGCTGGAAGTTCTCGGTCGGCTCGCCGTCCTTGCCCACGCCCATGTTGCCGGTGGCGACGCCTTTGACCGAGCCGTCGTCGTTGTAGAGAATCTCCGCGGCCGGGAAGCCCGGGAATATTTCCACACCGAGCGCCTCAGCCTGCTGGCCAAGCCAGCGCGTGACATTGCCCAACGAAATCACGTAGTTGCCGTGATTCTGGAAGTTGGCGGGCAGCGCCCAGTTGGGCGTCGTGACCGCGCTCTTCTCGGACAGGAACAGGAAGCGGTCTTCGGTCACCTCGACGTCGAGCGGTGCGCCGCGTTCCTTCCAGTCGGGGAACAGTTCGTTGATCGCGCGCGGATCCATCACCGCGCCCGACAGGATGTGCGCGCCGATCTCGGAACCCTTCTCGAGCACGCACACGCCGATCTCGGTGCCTTTCTCGGCAGCCAGCTGCTTGAGCCGGATCGCGGCCGACAGCCCGGCGGGGCCGCCGCCGACGATCACGACGTCGTATTCCATCGATTCGCGCGGGCCGTATTGCGCGAGCAAGTCCTGTGTGGTCAAAATCCTGTCTCCTCCTGCGCCCCGACCGTCACGGTCAGAACTGGTCTTCCGTCAACGCGAGCACGCTCTCGTTGCCCTTCGCGCCGACGATCGACGCTTCGAGCCCGCCTGCCTGCACGAGGACGTGTTCCGCATAGCATTGCGCGATCGCGATCTTCGCCTCGAAGAACGCCGTGTCGCTCGCGCGGTTCGCCTGCGCCGCCAGCAGCGCGCGCGCCATCTGCCACCCGCACAGCACGACGCCCGCGAGCTTCAGGTACGGCACGCTGCCCGCGAACACCGCGTTCGGGTCCTGCTTCGCGTTCGCCAGCACGTAGTCCACCACCGTCGACAGCGAGCGCGCGCCCTTCTCGAGTTGCGCCTTCATCGACGCGGCCGCCACGCCATCCAGCTTGCCGAGCGCCGCGACAGTCTCGCCGATTTCGGCGATCAGCGCCTTGGCGACCGCGCCGCCGTCGCGCAGCGTCTTGCGGCCGACCAGGTCGTTCGCCTGGATCGCGGTCGTGCCTTCGTAGATCGCCAGGATCCGCGCATCGCGGTAGTACTGCGCGGCGCCGGTTTCCTCGATGAAGCCCATCCCGCCGTGCACTTGCACGCCGAGGCTCGCCACGTCGTTCACCATCTCGGTGCTCCAGCCCTTCACGACCGGCACCAGATATTCGTAGATTGCCTGATGACGCGCGCGCGTCGCCTCGTCCGAATGGCGGTGGGCAATGTCGCTGTGCGCGGCAGCCACGTAGGCGAGCGCGCGCGCGCCTTCGGTCAGCGCGCGCATCGTGCCGAGCATCCGGCGCACGTCCGGGTGATGGATGATCGTCACCGATTGCTTGGCCGACCCGTCGACCGGACGACTCTGCACGCGCTCCTTCGCGAATTCGGCCGCCTTCTGGTACGCACGGTCGGCCACGCCGATCCCCTGCATCCCGACGCCGAAGCGCGCGGCGTTCATCATGATGAACATGTATTCGAGGCCGCGGTTCTCCTCGCCGATCAGGTAGCCGATCGCGCCGCCGTGATCGCCGTATTGCAGCACCGCGGTCGGGCTCGCCTTGATCCCGAGCTTGTGCTCGATCGACACGCAGTGCACGTCGTTGCGTGCGCCGAGCGAGCCGTCTTCGTTGACCAGGAACTTCGGCACGATGAACAGCGAAATGCCCTTCACGCCTTCCGGCGCGTTCGGCGTGCGTGCCAGCACCAGGTGGACGATGTTGTCCGCCATGTCGTGCTCGCCCCACGTGATGAAGATCTTGGTGCCGAACACCTTGTACGTGCCGTCGCCCTGCGGCTCGGCGCGCGAGCGCACCAGCGCCAGGTCCGAACCGGCTTGCGGCTCGGTCAGGTTCATCGTGCCCGTCCATTCGCCCGAGATCAGCTTCGGCACGTAGCGCTGCTTCTGTTCGTCGGTGCCGGCCGTCAGCAGCGCCTCGATCGCGCCGTCGGTGAGCAGCGGACACAGCGCGAACGACAGGTTCGATGCGTTCAGCATTTCGATGCACGGCGTCGCGATCAGCTTCGGCAGCCCCTGGCCGTCGTATTCGGACGGGTGCTGCAGGCCTTGCCAGCCGCCTTCGACGAACTGGCGGAACGCGGCGCCGAAGCCGGGCGTCGCGGTCACGACGCCGTCCTTCCAGCTGCTCGGGTTGCGATCGCCCTCGACGTTCAGCGGCGCCAGCACCTCGCCGCAGAATTTCGCGGATTCGTCGAGCACGGCCTGCGCCGTGTCGTAGCCGGCTTCCTCGAAGCCCGGCAGCTGCGCAACGGTATCGATGCCCGCGAGTTCCTTCAGCACGAACAGCATGTCCTTGACAGGGGCGTTATAGCTCATGGTCGATGTTCCAAATCAGGCGGTGAATGAGGCGCGCGACCCGGGCGGCTGCGGCAAAACCGGCCAGCACCAGGCGACGTCGTGACCCATCGTAATGCCGCGCCGGCGGTTTCCCATTGTCATATCCGGCCCATATGGTGACAAAACCGGCCACGCGATGCGGCGGGAGGATGGGGGAAACGGGCGTCCGGGCCGGGATTCGAAGGCGCCGGCTTCGGTGAAAACGACGCGCAATCGGCATGCCGGCCGGACAGGCGCGGAGGCGGGGTCGAAGCGGCGGGCGAAACGAGGGACGCGCAATGCACGCTGGATCCCGGCGCAGCCGGCGCGCATGTGAATATCCGCGGAGAAGCCGACAACACGGGCGAGTCCCGCAGCATCGCCTTCCCGAAGCGCGTCGGCCCGTCGGGTCGCAACGCGAATCACGGCAGCCTGATCGCTGCGGCAAGACCATGGCGGCCGATGCCAAATCGGCCGCCCTTTTTCGCTGCCCGGACCGATGCGTTTCTGCGTAGACTTTCTTCTCGTCAATGCAAGTGAAAGCGGGAGCACGAACCAGGATGCGCGAACGCCCGAAGCACATCGCGGATTTCGTCCGGCTCGCCGGCGAACTGTTCCAGTCGGACAAGCTGCCCCCCGCCGCGCGCGCGTTCGCACCGCACGTTTTCGCGCGGCTGCAACAGCCGTCGGATAACGGCGTGCGCAACGCGGTCCGATATCCGGCATGCGACTGGCTCGATCCGGCGCTCGCGTCGGTCGCGCGCATCGATCCGACGTTCGCCACCGTCGCGCAACTGCTCAAGTCGCTCGAGCCGGTGGTCGGCTGGACGCGTCGCACGTCGGGCAGGGATGGCAGCCCGAACTACATCGACGGGCACGTGAACGGGATGATTTGCGGCCCCGGCGGGGCGGAAAGCCGCGACGACATTCAGCTCGGCTTTTCGTTGATGATGCCCGGCGTCAGGTATCCGGATCATGGCCATGCGCCGGAAGAAGCATACGTACTCCTGAGCGCCGGCGAATTCCGGCAGCAAGGCGGCGCGTGGTTCGATCCCGGGATCGGCGGCGGGATCCACAACCCGCCGGGCGCGCTGCATGCGATGCGGTCCGGCGATGCGCCGTTCCTCGCGATATGGTGCCTGCTGAATTAATCCGACTGTTCTGACGAAAGGCGGCCCGACATTGACCAACCGGTCGGTCTGGACTGTTGCAGGCTGCTGTCGATGGAAGACATGCGTGTCCGGACCGGCCGGATCGTGCCCGCGAGCGTGGCAACGATTCAACGCCAGCGCGAATCGCCGATGTCGACGTCCCCATGAAAGCGGCAGTCCGGCCGCATCGTCGAGCTCCATTCGGGCGACGCGATGTTGGCCGCGCGTGGATAAAACACAACATCCGGCGGAAGATCTGCTCGACGCCGTCACCCCCTCGATGGCACCGTCGCTGTCGGGCATACTCGGTTCGCACTCAGCGAACGATCGTTCCTTTTTTAACGCAAACCGTCGCTCATGCCACTAAACACGCACACGATTCTGTTACCGTGACCCACCGGCCCGAGCGCTTCGCGATGGCCATCACCCATCTTTCACAATATGACATTACAGATTGGGATTCCTCTGGAGACAGCCACCGGCGAACGGCGCGTAGCGACCGTCCCCGAAGTGGTCGAGAAACTGATCAAGCTGGGATTTTCGGTCGCCGTCCAAAGCGGTGCCGGGGCCGGCGCGAACTTTGATGACGACGCCTACCGTGCGGCGGGCGCGAGCGTCGCCGCCACGGCGGCCGAGCTCTGGTCCGGCAGCGACATCGTGTTCAAGGTGCGCCCGCCGAGCGCCGACGAAGTCGCGCTGATGCGCGAAGGCGGCACGCTGATCGGCTTCGTGTGGCCCGCGCAGAACCCCGAACTGATGCAGCAGCTGGCCGCGAAGCGCGCCACGGTGCTCGCGATCGACTCGCTGCCGCGCACGCTGTCGCGCGCGCAGAAGATGGACGCGCTCACGTCGATGGCCGGCATCAGCGGCTATCGCGCGGTGATCGAGGCCGCCCATGCGTTCGGCCGCTTCCTGAACGGGCAGGTCACCGCGGCCGGCAAGGTGCCGCCGGCCAAGGTGTTCATCGCCGGCGCCGGCGTGGCCGGCCTGGCCGCGATCGGTACGGCCGCCAGCCTCGGCGCGATCGTGCGCGCGAACGACACGCGTGCCGAGGTGGCCGATCAGGTCAAGTCGCTGGGCGGCGAGTTCGTCAAGGTCGATTACGAAGAGGAAGGCTCGGGCGGCGGCGGCTACGCGAAGGTGATGAGCGAAGGCTTCCAGCAGGCGCAGCGCGCGATGTATGCGCAGCAGGCGAAGGATGCCGACATCATCATCACCACCGCGCTGATCCCCGGCAAGCCGGCACCGAAGCTCATCACCGCCGAGATGGTGCAGTCGATGAAGCCCGGCAGCGTGATCGTCGACATGGCCGCCGAACAGGGCGGCAACTGCGAACTGACGGCGCCCGGCGAAGCCGTCGTGCGCCACGGCGTGACGATCGTCGGCTATACGGATCTCGCGTCGCGCCTGTCGCGGCAATCTTCCACGCTGTATGCGACCAACCTGCTGCGCGTGGTCGAGGAGCTGTGCAAGGGCAAGGACGGCACGATCAACGTCGACTTCGACGACGACGCGATCCGCGGCCTCACCGTCATCAAGGAAGGCAACGTCACGTGGCCGCCGCCGCCGATCAAGCAGGCGGTCGTCGCGCCCAAGCCCGCGGCGGCGGCACCCGCGGCAGCCGCGCCCGCGAAGTCGAAAGGCCACGGTCACAGCGGCGAGCCGATGTCGGCCAAGGCGCTCGCGATCGTGTTCGCGATCGGCGCGGTGATGTTCCTGCTGGTCGGCCAGTTCGCGCCGGCCAGCTTCCTGTCGCACTTCACGGTGTTCGTGCTCGCGTGCTTCGTCGGCTACATGGTGATCTGGAACGTCACGCCGTCGCTGCACACGCCGCTGATGAGCGTGACCAACGCGATCTCGTCGATCATCGCGATCGGCGCGCTCGTGCAGGTCGCACCGCCGCTGGGCGAGCTGGCCAATGCCGGCGACCGTCCGTCCGGGCTGATCCTGGGCCTGGCGGTGGGCGCGCTCGCGCTCACGGCCGTCAACATGTTCGGCGGCTTCGCGGTCACGCGCCGCATGCTGGCGATGTTCCGCAAATAAGGGGACGACAATAATGACTTCCAACCTGACTACCGTCTCCTATATCGGCGCCGCGATCCTGTTCATTCTCAGCCTCGGCGGGCTGGCCAACCCTGAAACCGCGCGCCGCGGCAACCTGCTCGGGATGATCGGCATGCTGATCGCCGTGCTGGCCACCGTGCTCGGCCCGCGCGTGTCGGCCGCGGGCATTCCGTACGTGATCGCCGCGCTCGTCGTCGGCGGCGCGGTCGGCCTGTACGCCGCGAAGAAAGTGCAGATGACGCAGATGCCGGAACTGGTCGCGCTGATGCACAGCCTGGTCGGTCTCGCGGCCTGCCTGGTCGGCTTCGCGAGCTACATCGACACGTCGCTGCAGTTCGCCGGTGCCGAGAAGGCGATCCACGAGGTCGAGATTTATGTCGGCATCCTGATCGGCGCCATCACCTTCGCGGGCTCGATCATCGCGTT
This sequence comes from Burkholderia sp. 22313, assembly GCF_052045245.1. NCBI lineage: Bacteria > Pseudomonadati > Pseudomonadota > Betaproteobacteria > Burkholderiales > Burkholderiaceae > Burkholderia > Burkholderia sp. 22313. Next base: position 190,344 of record NZ_JBQEON010000007.1, on the reverse strand, counting down.
CGGCAAGCTGTCGGGCAAGATCGGCGGCAAGCCGCTGCTGCTGCCCGCACGGCACTGGATGAACCTGGCCGCGCTGCTGATCGTGATCTACTACGGCCGCGCGTTCCTGCATGCGGAAACGATCCAGGACGGCATGCTGCCGCTCGTCGTGATGACCGTGATCTCGCTGCTGTTCGGCGTGCACATGGTGATGGCGATCGGCGGCGCGGACATGCCGGTCGTGGTGTCGATGCTCAACAGCTACTCGGGGTGGGCGGCGGCCGCCACCGGCTTCATGCTCGGCAACGACCTGCTGATCGTGATCGGCGCGCTCGTCGGCTCGTCGGGTGCGATCCTGTCGTACATCATGTGCCGCGCGATGAACCGCAACTTCATCAGCGTGATCGCCGGCGGGTTCGGCAGCGGCGCGGGCGCACCGGCGGCAGCCGGCGGCGGCGCCGCGCAACCGGCTGGCGAAGCGGTCGCGGTGAGCGCGGCGGAGACGGCCGAGCTGCTGCGCGAAGCGAAGCGCGTGATCATCGTACCCGGCTATGGGATGGCCGTGGCACAGGCCCAGCACACGGTGTTCGAACTGACGAAGCTGCTGCGCGAAAAAGGCGTCGACGTGCGTTTCGCGATTCACCCGGTCGCGGGCCGCATGCCGGGGCACATGAACGTGTTGCTGGCCGAAGCGAAGGTGCCGTACGACATCGTGCTGGAAATGGACGAGATCAACGGCGACTTCCCCGAAGCCGACGTGTCGATGGTGATCGGCGCGAACGACATCGTGAACCCGGCCGCGCAGGACGACCCGTCGAGCCCGATCGCCGGCATGCCGGTGCTCGAGGTGTGGAAGGCGAAGACGTCGATCGTGATGAAGCGCAGCATGGCTTCGGGCTATGCGGGCGTCGACAATCCGCTGTTCTACAAGGACAACAACCGCATGTTGTTCGGCGACGCGAAGTCGATGCTCAACGAGATCTTCGGCGCACTGAAGGCCTGAGTGCGGCCACGCGCGTGGAGCGGGCAGCACGCCGCTCCCGCGCCGCGTCGCCTCTGCCTGTCGTCAAGGATGCCGGGAGCGGACGCATCGTCCCCACCCGGCATACGTCCTCCCGATCATCCCGCCCCCTTCCGCAGTCCGCCGTGCCGCCCCGGATCGACGCCAGATGCCCGGCGCACCTTGCATGGCGATCAGAGCCCTTTGCGCGTTACCCGCCGGCGAAAAAGCGGCATCATGCTCGACATCTTCCGCAACGGAGCCCAGGATGTTGAATATCGATACCGACCTGCCGGTGCTGGTGACCGGCGCAACCGGCTACGTCGCGGGTCAGCTCGTGCAACGGTTGCTCGAAGCCGGCCTGACCGTGCATGCCGCCGTGCGCCATCCCGACGACCCGGACAAGCTCAAGCATCTGCAGCGCATCGCGGCCGGCCAACCCGGCACGATCCGCTATTTCCGCGCCGACCTGCTCGAACCGGGTTCGTATGCGGAAGCGATGGCCGGTTGCGGCACCGTATTCCATACCGCGTCGCCGTTCACCGTCACGGTTCGCGATCCTCGGAAAGAGCTGGTCGACCCGGCGCTGCTCGGCACGCGCAACGTGCTCGAGACGGTGAACCGCACGCCGTCGGTCCGGCGCGTCGTGCTGACCAGCAGTTGCGCGGCGATCTACGGCGACAACGCCGATCTCGACGCGGTGCCGAACGGCGTGTTCACCGAAGCGATCTGGAATACCAGTTCGTCGCTCGAACACCAGCCGTATTCGTATTCGAAGACGGTGGCCGAACGCGAAGCATGGAAAATCGCCGGCGCGCAGTCGCGCTGGGATCTCGTGACGATCAACCCGTCGCTCGTCATCGGGCCGGGCATCAACCCGTACGCGACGTCGGAGAGCTTCGAGATCGTCCGGCAAATGGGCAACGGCACCATGAAAATGGGCGTGCCGGATCTCGGCATGGGCGCGGTCGACGTCCGCGACGTGGCCGACGCGCACGTGCGCGCCGCGTTCACGCCCGGCGCGAACGGCCGCTACATCGTGTCGGGTCACAACACGAGCCTGCCGGCGATGGCGGCCACGCTGCTCGAACGATATGGTGCCGACTATCCGATTCCGCGGCGCATCCTGCCGAAATGGCTCGTCTGGCTGGTCGGTCCGCTGGCGAACCAGGGCGTGACGCGCCGTTTCGTCGCGCGCAACATCGGGCTCCCGTGGCGCGCGGACAATCGCCGCAGCCGCGACGAACTCGGCATCCGCTATCGCCCGCTCGCCGAATCGATGAACGACTTCTTTCAGCAGCTGATCGAAACCGGACAGTTGAAGCGGTGAACCGCACACCGGCGGCACGCACGATGGCGCGCCACGACGGGGAGCCATCCATGGGATCGCACGAAGGATCCCGGTTATGGGAGCGAGGTTTGAATCGACCGCGCTACGCGCGCCGCCGGTAAGTGCCCGGCGTACTGCCCGTCCAGTGCCGGAACGCGCGATGGAACGCGCTCGGATCGTCGAAGCCGATATCGGCGCCGATCGCCGCGATCGTGTCGAGCGTATCGGTCAGCCGCTGAATCGCGATGTCGCGCCGCAGTTCATCCTTGAGCGCCTGGAACGTCGTGCCTTCCGAGGCCAGATGGCGGCTCAGCGTGCGCACCGAGCAATGCAGATGCTCGGCCGCCTGATCGATCACCGGCAGGTCGGGCAGCGCCGCCGACAGGTATTGCCGCACGCGATGGCACACGCGCTGTTCGCTGAACGATTCGAAGATCCAGTCGCCGGGCGCCCGCGCGAGGAACTTGCGCAGGTTGCGTTTGCTCTGCCGGATCGGCGCGTCGAGATAGTCGGCGCTGAAACGCATCAGCGTGCGTTCGCAGTCGAACTGCACGGAGCCCGTGAAGAAGTACAGATGCTCGACCGCATGACGCGGCCGCGGACACGCGAACTCGATCTGCAGCAGCGGAATCTTCTGCCCGATCAGCCAGGAGCACACACCGTGCACGAGCTTGAGCATCAGCTCCTGGCCGAGCGCGCCGATCGGGCCGATGGCCGGGTTCGGCCGCAGCAGCACCTGCGCGACCAGGCCGTCGCGCTTCGCTTCGACGAAGAAGTCGTCGAGCAGGATATGGAAGAACTGGCCGAAACGATGCAGCGCCGTTTCGAGGTTGCGCGCATCGAGCAGGCTCAGGCACAGGTACTTCAGCGTGCCGCCGCGCAGCGGGCGCGAGAAGATGCCGGGCATCTCGTCGTCGAGGTCGATCGCCAGCGTGCGGTACAGCGTCGAGAACTGCTCTTCCGTCACGCGCGCATGCGGCTCGCCGAGCAGCTCGAGCGGGATGCCGGCACCGCGCAGGTAGCGCTCGACCACGTCGCGTTGCGCGCCGGCACTCGCCAGGAAACCGTTGACGAGCGAGATCGGCACCGTCGCGCTCGGCGACGGCAACGCACGCCCGGGCTGGGCGGAAGGTGAGTCTGAACCGGTCATCGCGTCCCCGTCGATCGAACCGCTCGCATTGTACTTGAGCGGCCCATGCCGGGTTTTCGGGGCCTTCGCGGCTTTCTCGGCTTTCTCGGCTTTCTCGGCTTTCTCGGCTTTCTCGGCTTTCTCGGCTTTCTCGGCTTTCTCGGCTTTCTCGGCTTTCTCGGCTTGCGACGCACCCGCCCGCGCGCCGCCGGGCGCGCGGCGTGTCGGCACCATCAGTCGGCGCGGCTGAGTTCCCGGCGCAGGATCTTCCCGACCGTCGACTTCGGCAGCCGCTCGACCACGCGAATCAGCTTCGGCACCTTGTAGGCCGCGAGGTTCGCACGGCAATGCGCGACGATCTCCGCCTCGGTCACGGCCGCGTCCGGCGCGAGCACCACGAACAGCTTCACGGCCTCGCCGGTGCGTTCGTCCGGCACGCCGATGCACGCGCATTCGGCAATGCCCGGCAGCGCGGTCGCGACCGCTTCCACCTCGTTCGGGTACACGTTGAAGCCCGACACGATGATCATGTCCTTCTTGCGGTCGACGATCTTCAGGAAGCCGGCCGCGTCGAACACGCCGATGTCGCCGGTGCGGAAGTAGCCGTCCGCGGTAAACGCAGCCGCGTTCGCGTCCGGCTTCTGCCAGTAGCCGCCCATCACCTGCGGCCCCTGCACGCAGATCTCGCCCGCTTCGCCGATCGCCACCTCGCGGTCCTGGTCGTCGAGCAGCTTCACGTCGGTCGACGGCAGCGGCAGGCCCGTCGTGCCCGTAAACGCATCGATCGACTGCGGGTTGAACGTGACCACCGGCGACGTTTCCGACAACCCGTACCCTTCGCGAATGAAGTTGCCCGTCACCGCCTTCCAGCGCGCGGAGATCACGTCGATCACCGCCGCGCCGCCGCCGGCCGACAGCTTGAGCCGCGACCAGTCGACTTCCTTCAGCCGCGGATGGCCGGTGAGCCCCGCATACAGCGTGTTGACGCCGACGAACACCGACGGCCGCGCTTCCTTCAGCACGTCGATGAAGCCGTCCATGTCGCGCGGATTCGCGACGAGCCAGTTCGCCGCGCCGATCGCGAAGTAGGACAGGAAGTTCACCGTCAGCGCGAAGATGTGATACAGCGGGATCGCCGTGACGACGACCTCCTCGCCCGGCCGTCGCGCGGCCGGCACGATCGCCCCGAACTGCTCGATGTTCGCGACCAGGTTGCGGTGCGACAGCGCGGCGCCCTTCGACAGCCCGGTCGTGCCGCCGGTGTACTGCAACAGCAGCAGATCGCCGCCGCCGAGCGCGACCGGCTCGAATGCCAGCGATTCGCCTGCGGCGAGCGCGTCCGCGAGCGGGAGCGAACCGCGCGGCAGGGCTTCGCACGCGCCGGCCGGTGCATCGACGACGCCGAGATCGCCGCGCCCCACGCTCAGCACAGTGCGGATGCGCGTCTTGCCGACCACGTCGGCGAACGTGCCCATCGATCCGCCGCACACCACCGCCACTTCGACGCCCGCGTCGTTGAGCTGGTGTTCGAGCTCGTGCGCGGTGTAGAACGGGTTGACGTTGACCTGGATCGCGCCGAGCCGCGCGACCGCGACGAACACCACCGGAAACGCGAGCACGTTGGGCAGCATCACGGCCACGCGATCGCCCTTGCGCACGCCGGCGACCTGCTGCAGGTACGCGGCGAGCGCACGCGACTGGCGGTCGACGTCGGCGTAGGTGAGCGTGCGGCCGAACGCGCGGAACGCGGAACGCTCGGCAAAGCGGTGCATCGCGTCGTCCAGCAGCGCGGTTACGGAAGGAAAACGATCGGGATCGATCTCGGCGGGGATCGAGCCGTACGAGCCGATCCAGTGTCTCTTCGTCATATCCTGCTCCTCGGGGACGGCGCCGGGCAGCGCCGTTCGCACGGCGGCCCGCGCACCGGATGGGCACGGGCCGTCGCCTGATCGGCGACTATCGCCCGCCAACGGTACTTTGAAAATGATCCGGGCGGCCGAAAAGATGATCGAAACGGACACGCGGGCGCACGACGGCCGGCCTGCCGACGCATGCGCCCATGCACCGGTTCGCCGGCATCGCGCCACGCAGGCCGATGAAACTCAGGGTGAACCCTATGGCGCCCCCGCGCGTTCCGGCGCAGAATCGCGAACCCGGAACGGTATCGAATCGGACACAGAACCCCCATGCCGCGCAGTACGCCCCTGAACCCGACGGCCGCCGGCGCCGCGCCGCGGCCGGACACCCCGCTCGCCCCCGCGTCGCACGAGAAGCGCTTCTCGCCGGCCAAGCTGGCCGTGCTCGTCGGTGTCACCCAGGAACTCGGCCTCGACCCGGCCGCCGTGCTCGACGGCACCGGCCTGTCGCCGGACGCCGTCGCCGATCCGTTCACGCTCACGTCGTCGCAGCAGTTCCTGAGCGCCGCGCGCAACGCGATCGCCCGCCACGACGGCTCCGATCTCGGCGTGCGGGTCGGCCGCCGGCTGCATGCGTCGAGCTACGGGATGTACGGCTACGCGATGCTGTGCTCGGAATCGCTCGCGCATGCGTTCGATTCGGCCGTCAAATATCATCAGCTCGCGAACGGGATGCTCGCGATCCGCTGGGTCGAACAGGGCGACACCGCGTCGTGGCTGTTCCCGGATCCGCACGAAGCCGCGCTGTCCGGGCCGGACCTGCCGCTGTACCGCTTCCTGATCGACATGCAGTTCGCGCTGCACGTGACGGTCATCAAGGACGTGATGGGCGCGTGGTGCGTGCCGGCCCGCGCGCAGTTCGCGCAACCGCGGCCGGCGCATGCGGCGCAGCTCGCCGATGCGCTCGAATGCCCGATCGCGTTCGACCAGCCGCAGCATGTGCTCAGCTACCCGGCCGCCTGGCTCACGCGCGCGCCGCAGCTCGCGAACCCGATCACCGCCGCGCAGGTGTCGTCGCACTGCGCGCGCCTGCTCGACGAGTTGCGCAGCCAGGCCGGCGTGACGCGACGCGTCTATCAGGAACTCACGCGCAAGCCCGGGCAGTTTCCGGACATCGACGCGATCGCCGACACGCTGTGCATGACGTCGCGCACGCTGCGCCGCAAGCTCGACGCCGAGGGCACGTCGTACAGCGAACTGCTGACGAGCGTGCGCAAGGCGCTCGCGATCGACTACCTGAGCACCACCACGCTCAGCACCGAGGACATCGCGCTGACGCTCGGCTTCAGCGATGCGGTCGGGTTCCGCCACGCATTCAAGCGCTGGACCGGCACGACGCCGAGCGACGTGCGGCGCAAGCGCGGCGGATAGGCACGGTCGCTCGGCGCGCACACGCGCATCGCCGCCGGTGTCAGCGCGCGTCGCCGGCCGCCGGGCGCGCCACCGCCAGCGCAAACTCGAACACCGCCCCGCGCCCGTCGCGGTCGACGAGCCGGATCCCGCTGCCATTGAGCGCCAGCATCCGGTGCACGATCAGCAGCCCGAGCCCGCCGCTCGTCGCCGTGCCGCCGCTCATCGGCCGCTGCGGCCGCTGGAACAGCCCTTCGCGCCGCGCGGGCGGAATCCCTTCCCCGGTATCCGACACGGTCACCACCACGCGATCGTCCCGCGGCGTCAGCGCGACTTCGACTTCGCCGTGCTGCGGCGTGTGCCGCAACGCGTTGTCGAGCAGGTTGGTCAGCACGCGCTCGATCATCCCGAGATCGGCCGATACCGCCGGCACGCGCGGCGGGATCCGCGCATGCAGCGCGATACCGCGCGACTGCGCGGCCAGCTCGAATTTCTGGAACACGTCCTGCACGAGATCGACGAGCGAGAACGGCTCGCGCTCGGCCTGCACGCCACCCGACTCGAGCCGCGCGAGTTCGAACAGCGCCTGCGCCAGCCGGCCGACCTTCGTGCTCTGCGCAAGCGCGATCGACAAGTAGCGGCGGCGTTCGGATTCGGCGAGCGTGTCGGACTTCAGCGACAGCGTCTCCAGATAGCCGTGCAGCGAGGTCAGCGGCGTGCGCAGGTCGTGCGAGATATTCGTGATCAGTTCGCGCCGCTGCTGGTCCTGGCGTGTCAGCGCGCGCCACTGGTCGCCGATCCGGTCGGCCATCTGCGCGAACGCGGATTCGAGCACCGCGATGTCGTCGCCGCGCCGCCCCGGCGGCGAGCGCGGGACCGGCGGCTGCGTGTCGGGCGCGGCGTTCGCGTCGAAGCGGCGCATCGCGTCGGTCAGCCGGCGCAGCGGGCGCGTGATGAAGCTGAACGCGGTCAGGCCCGCGAGCAGGCCGAGCAGCGCGACCACCGCCATCGACCACAGCGTCGTGCGCAGCACGTTGCCGGCATCGAAGCGGGCGGCCAGCCGGTCATGCGCTTCGCCGAGCAGCACCACGTAGATGTAGCCTGACGGCGGCTGTCCCGCGCGCTGCAGCGGCGCGGCGCTGAACACCTTGCGCGCGTCGGGGCTGCGCGGATCGTCGCCGAGGATCGGCAGCGGATCGCCCGCGATGAAGCGCTGCACCGGCGCGAGATCGACGCGCTCGCGCTTCACGTGGCCGGGCGGCGCGTCGTCGCCCTTGATGCGCCCCGCGTTGTCGAGCAGATACACCTCGACGCTCGGGTTCACGCCCATCAGCTGACCGAACAGCGTGCGCACGGCGTCCGGGCGCAGCCCGTTCGCGTCCATCAGCGGCGTGCTGCTCGCGATATGCGCGGCGAGATCGCGCGACAGGCCCTGCACGACTTCCTTCTCGCGCATGTCGTTCGCGCGGATCTGCAGCCACGCCGATGCGCCCGAGCACGCGAGCAACAGCACCGCGAACACGCACGACAGCCGCTGGGTGAGGGTCAGTTTCATCACGCGTCCCGCTGGTCCGGCGCCGCGAACTTGTAACCACGCCCCCACACCGTGAGGATCCGCACGGGCTCGGCCGGATCGGCCTCGATCTTCGCGCGCAGCCGGTTGATGTGGGTATTGACCGTGTGTTCGTAGCCTTCGTGCTGGTAGCCCCATACGGCGTTCAGCAGGTCCATGCGCGAGAACACCTTGCCCGGATGCCGCGCGAAGAAATACAGCAGGTCGAATTCGCGCGGCGTGAGGTCGATGCGCGCGCCGTCGACGCTCGCTTCCCGCGCGATCGGATCGATCGACAGCCCGGCAACGTCGAGCGTGCCCGCGTCGATCCGCGAATCGCGCGCGAGCGCGTCGACGCGCCGCAGCAGTGCCTTCACGCGCGCGACGAGCTCGAGCACCGAGAACGGCTTGGCGAGGTAGTCGTCGGCGCCGAGCTCGAGGCCGAGGATCCGGTGCACCTCGCTCGAGCGCGCGCTGGTGATGATGATCGGCGTGTAGCGCGTCATCGCGCGGGCGCGCCGGCAGATTTCCAGGCCGTCGACGCCGGGCAGCATCAGGTCGAGGATCAGCGCGTCCCAGTTGCCCTGTTCGAGCAGGCGCAGGCCTTCCGCGCCGTCCGCGCTGTGCACGACTTCATAGCGTTCGTCGCGCAGGTGCAGGCTCAACACGTCGGCGATGTCGGCGTCGTCTTCGACGATCAGGATGCGTTTGGGGTGGTCCATGGTGGTCGGGGAAGTCGGACGGCGGTTCTGGCCGGCTCCGGGCCTCAAGGCCGGCGACGGCGCGCACATCGCGGCGCAACGCCGCGTTGCCGCCATTGTGCGGAAATTTTCGTCCGAAAGGGGTCACGTTTCGTTTAACTTTGAATCGTGACGGCACCACGAGGCAATGCCGGCACGGCCGCCCGATCCAGCCCCTGAAATTAAACTTTCAACGTCTTGATTTTCATCCGAACATCCGGGCGTGATACCCGACAGATTCGCCGCTGGCCCTCTGCGTCTTCCTTCGCGAATGCCTCAGGCCGCCAATCCCGACGATGAAGCAACCGTCGGATCCGCGTTGAACCGGGTCATGCAGTTCAGGTCGAGTGCGCGTATCCGCTCGGTCATGAAGTCGACGAAGATACGAATGCGGGTCGGGAGATGTTGCCGGCTGAGATAGCAGAGATAGTGGCCGCGATCTTCCGGCACGTGCTTCGCCAGTGCGACGACGAGTTCGTTCGAGGCGAGATGGTCGCGAATCTGATAGCCGGCCATCTGCGCAATGCCCGCCCCATTCAGAACCGCCTGCAACACCAGGTCAGCGTCGTTGAATGTGAGGCGGGCCGTCGGCAAGTACTTTTGTACCCGGCCATCGACGTTGAATTCCCACTCGAACACACGGCCGCTGGCAAAACGGAAATTGATGCACTCATGCCGGTCCAGATCCTCGAGGCTCTGCGGGAGCCCGTGCCTCGCCACGTACGACGGTGCCGCGCAAAGCGCCATCTGCATCGGAATCAGTTGTCGCGCAATGATGCTGGAGTCCTCGATGCGGCCGTTGCGGAACGACACGTCGATCCGTTCCGACACCAGGTCGATCGGCCGGTCGTCGAGCAGCAGGTCCAAGACAATGTCGGGGTACGCCTTCGCAAACGTTTCCAGCAGCGGCGCCACGATTTTCCGGCCGAACCCCACCGCCGAGCTGATCCGGATCAGGCCGCGCGGCGGCCCCTGCCGCAGTTCCAGCATGTCGTTCATGGCCTCGACGATCTGCGCGACGCCCTGGTGGCAGTTCTCGAAGAATCGCTGGCCTTCGCACGTCAGTTCGGTCATGCGCGTGGTCCGCTGGAACAGCCGCGTGCTCAACTGCGCCTCGAGCTTCTGGACGTTCCGGCTCACGGCGGGCCGGCCGACGCCGAGCAGCTCGGCTGCCTTGGTGAAACTACCCTCGCTCGCCACCGCGACGAACGCAAGGATGCCCGCGTAGCTCGCACCGAAGCTCGCCGAGAGTGCATCGGCACGACCGGCCAGGTCGCGACGAACGCCGTGCTCCGCTGTATCCGATTGATTCATTTCCGCTTCCCCAGACATGTCGCTCATTCCGATTGCCCATCGTCGGCCCGCGCCGGCGAACCGCTACCCGTGCGACTGCGAATCAGCTTCTTGCGAGCCACTGGTCGAGCCCGATGTGACCGAGCCGCGCAGGCCCGAGCGGCACCAGCGATTTCTCCTCGACGCGGCCGCCGTAGTAACGGGCGTCACGATCGGTCACGACCGCGCGCGGGTCGCCGACGGACTTCAGATAGCGCGCGACGATCTCCGCGAACGGCGCGCGATCCGGACCCGCGATCTCGACCGTGCCGTTCCGCGGCCCGGCGAGCGCGACCTGCGCAACGAGTGCCGACACGTCTTCCGCGGCGATCGGCTGAAACAGGCCGTCGCCGATGCGGACCGTGCCGTCTTGCGTGCCGAAATCTGCGATGCCGCCGATGAATTCCATGAACTGCGTCGCGCGCACGATCGTGTAAGGCACGCCCGCCGCCTCGATCGCCTGTTCCTGCGCGACCTTGGCGAGGAAATAGCCGTTCTCCGGCATCCGGTCGCAGCCGACGATCGACAGCGCGACGTGGTGGCGCACGCCTGCGGCCACTTCGGCCTTGCCGAGATTGCGTGCCGACGTGCGGAAGAAGTCCAGTACCGCCTGCGGTTCCCACGACGGCGCATTCGCGACGTCCACGACGACATCCGCGCCCGTCAATGCGTCGGTCAGGCCTTCGCCCGTGATGGTATTGACGCCGGTGCGCGGCGATGCGGCAAGTGCTTGATGGCCCGCTTCGCCGAGCAGCGCGACGACACGCGAGCCGATCAGGCCCGAACCGCCGATGACAACGATCTTCATCGCAAAATCTCCTGACACAAGGTTTTCATTGGAACGCGTGGGTACGTGACATGCACCGTATCCGATGAAGCCGGTCATGACCGTCGCACCGCGTGGCGCAATTGTGGAAGAATCATGTCCTATCCATAAGTGCCAAGAATCGTCGATCGGACTGGTCCATACCCGGCCCTGTCCCGTCGGATCGCTGTGACCCACGAGACCGTCATGTCCGAGCAAACGCCCACGCTGACCATCGAGATCGACCGGCATCAAGCGTTGCCGATCTACCTGCAGATTTGCGAGCGGTTCAGGACCGCGATCGCCGCGGGTCATCTGCGTCCCGGCGACCGCGTGCCCGCATTGCGCGGTCTCGCGACGCAACTGAACACGGCGCGAGGCACCGTCGAACAGGCTTACACGATCCTGGTCGACGAGGGATATCTGCAAATGCGCGGCGCGGCAGGCACCTTCGTATCGCCCTCCCTGCCGAAATCGGTGACGCGGCCGCCGCCCGAGCGCGCCGCTGACGCCGACTTGTTCCAGGCGTCGGGCATGTCGCGCGACAGTCAGCCTCCGAGGCGTCCGCAGCCGATTGCCGTCGCGATGAGCGGCGAGCCGCGCCCGTTGCAACCCGGGCTCCCCGCGTTCGACGCATTTCCGCGGAAGGTCTGGCACCGGCTCGTTTCGCAGCGCGCGAGCAGCGGCGAACGCGCGCTGCTGGGTTACCCGAATCCGGCGGGCTACCGGCCGCTACGCGAACACATCGCGACCTACCTGACGCTGTCGCGCGGAGTCACCTGCATGCCGGAACAGGTGTTCGTCACGAGCGGCTACCGCGCGACGCTGGAACTCGTGCTGCGCAGCCTCGCGCGTCCGAACGACCGTGTGTGGTTCGAGGATCCCGGTTATCTGCTCGCGCGCAGTTTCCTGTCGGAAACCGGCGTGCAGCTCGTTCCGGTGCCGGTGGACAGCGACGGAATCGACGTCGAGCGCGGTATCCAACTGGATTCGCAGGCACGCTTCGCGCTGGTGACGCCATCGCACCAGAGCCCGCTCGGGCACACGCTGTCGCTTGCCCGGCGCATCGCACTGCTGGATTGGGCCGAAAAAGCGTCGAGCTGGATCGTCGAGGACGACTACGACAGCGAGTTTCGCTATGTCGGCCGCCCGTTGCAGGCGCTGAAGAATCTCGACCGGCAGGATCGCGTCATCTACTGCAGTACCTTCAGCAAGGCGATGTACCCAGGCCTGCGACTCGCTTACACGGTTGTGCCGGAGCGCGCGGTGGAGCGCGTCGAACGCGTGGCATGCAGCATGAATGCCGGCTCGCCGACCCTCTTGCAGGCGGCCCTGGCGGATTTCATCGAACAGGGGCACTTTGCCCGGCACCTGAAGCGGATGCGCACGCTGTACGGCGAGCGACGCACGCTGATCGTGCACGCATTGCGCCAGGTGTTCGGCGAGCGGCTGATCGTCGAATTGCCGCATGGCGGCATTCAGTTCGCGGTGCGGTTCGCAGAGGGGCCGGAAGGGCCGGTCGACGACGTCGCGGTTGCGGCGCGTGCCCGCGACGCGGGACTCGCGGTCCTCCCGCTTTCGATCTGGTACACGAACAGCCTCACGCCGCAAACGCCACGGGGCCTCATCATCGGGTTCGCGAACGTCGCCGATGCCGACGAAGCGCACTCTCTCGCACAAACGCTGCGGGCCTGCCTGGACCGCTGACGGGCGGGCATTCGCGGCGCCGCCCCTCGTGCCTGGGTCCGGATTGGTGTCCAACGGGAAACATACAATCGCCCCGAACGGCCATACCGCCGCCATGTACGCACGTCTAGCATGGAGGCGTCTTTCCTCCGTGGACGAACCAGAATCGGGCTGCACCGGAAGATCGTTGCATTCTTCACACGATCGTTCGCTCCACTTCATCTCTTGAAGACGCCATCTGCCCGGGCAGTGCAGCCCCCGTCGCAGGACGCTTCGACGAATGAATGACCGAGGGTCGGAGCGCGTCGTCGAACTCGAGCACGCATCATGGATGACAAGAAGCTACAGGCCCCTCCGCTTTCCCTCCTCGACAGGTATCGGGGCCGGGATTTTCAGCCGCTGTATACAACGAGCGTCACCGTCACCGGCGGCGAGACGGGGCATGGCCGCGCATCCGGGGTGGTCCGCTCGGACGATGGAAATCTCGCCGTCGATCTGCGCCTGCCCACCGAGTTCGGCGGGCCCGGCAACGGAACCAATCCGGAGCAGTTGTTCGCGGCGGGCTTTGCCTCGTGCTTTCACGGTGCGCTGAACCTGCTCGAGAAGCGCGCCGACATGGAGATCAGCGATACCGTCGTGGAGGTGCAGGTATCATTCGGCCGCGATCCCATGGACGGTGGCTATGCATTGATCGTCGATGTCCGGGTCCGGATGCCCGGTGTCGATCGCAGCCTCGCGGAAGAAATGGTGCGAACCGCGGAGCGCTTGTGTCCGTATGCAAAGATGGCCAAACAAGGCACCGTCAATATCGTGACCGTCGTTGACTGAATCATCACCTGCCGCGCGGCAGCGGCGTCCCGTCCATCGATGACGCTCACTGCCGCTGCCGCGCGCCTGAGCGCCCCCGCCACGCATCGTGCGGCACGTGCAGGGGCGCCGACAGGTCAGTCGAAGGTAGCTTGCGGATTACCTGCCGCCAGCGCCTCGGCGCGATTCGGCGCCGGCGGATAGATCCACTGCGTGTTGATCATTTGCTTGCGTGCCTTTCCTTGCGCATGCGTCAGCTTGATCTCACGGTCCCAGCCTTCCGAGTAAACAGCGCCCCACTCGCCAAGGTCGACGCAGGTCGCATAGAACGGCTGCGTGTATTCCAGCGTCGGCACACCGATCAGATCCGCGGCGACGTTGTGCCCGCCGAATTGCCCCATCACGATAGCGTGCTGGCACGACATCAATGCATAGTGCCCTTCATCATCGCTCCGCGCTCGTGCCACATCGCCCGCCACGAACACGTGCGGTGCCTCGGCGACACGCAGGTCCGGCATGACTTCGACACGTCCGAGCGGGTCGAGATGCGAGGAGACCTGCGCCGTCAGCGGGCTGGCCTGCATGCCGCCTGCCCAGATCACGGTCATGGCTTCGATATGCATGCCCGACGCGGTGCGAACGCCGTCCGTCCCTACCGACACGGCACGCGATCCGAGCACGGTCTCGATGCCCAGCGAGTCGAAGGCTTGCGCGACGTAAGGCCGGGGATTGGGGCCGAGATCGGGGCCGATCTCGGCTTGCGAGCCGATCACGACAACGCGAATCGCCACGTCCGGGCCGAACCGCTCGCGCAATCGCCCGGGCAATTCGGTGGCGACCTCGATCCCCGTAAAGCCGCAGCCAACCACCGCGACGGTATTGCGTGCCGGCGAATCCGGCAGTTTCGCCAGCGCCGCGAAGTGCTCGTCGAGCGCGACCGCGTCCTCGATACGATCGACCGAGAACGCGTGCTCTGCCAGCCCGGGCACCGGCGGCTTGTTCAGCGTGCTGCCGCTGGTCAACAACAACCGGTCATAGGCAAGCAGACGCTTTTGGCCGTTGGAGCAAGCCACACTCACCGTCTTCTCCTGAACGGCGATCTCTTCGACACTACCCTCGAGAAATTTCACGCCGACGGCGTCGAGCAGCGGCAGCAGCGGTGCGGCCATTCGCTGCGGATCGCTTTCGTACAACCGCGGCCGGATCTGCAATTCCGGTTTCGGCGAGATCAACGTGATTTCGACGTCGCTGCCCGTCACACCGGCACCATCGAGCACGCGCGCTGCACCCAGTGCGCCCCACACGCCGGCAAAGCCGGCACCCACTATCAAGATCTTCTGCGACATGATGATTGCCCTCGGTTGGAAAATTGCGATGTCGACGGATGCCAGCTGCAAGGCAAACAGGCAAAACGCAAATGTCGTCGCGCGAAGTCATCGTAGGTTGACGCAGCATCGGGCAGTAGATCCGCAAGCGTGCTCACGATGTTGCCTCTTCGGCACCAATCGATCACGTCCCGGCCGAATCGATCGCAGGCATGATGCGTGACGGAAGCGTGCGCGCGACCAGAGCGCCATATTCATCACCCACCTGAGCTATCGATGAGGCAAATAAAATGCATCTTGGGAAATCGTACAAACTGTCCGAATTTCTGATCTGGACTCGCTGGAAAATTTACGAACTCCTCATTTTCGGTTCCGCTCCGGTTGTTCTGTACAAGTTCTTTTCCGTTACATGGCTGTCGATCCCCCTGACGATCGTGGCGCTCCTCGGGACCGCGACGTCGTTCATCGTCGGCTTCAAGAACGTCCAGACATACAACCGGGCCATGGACGCGCTGGATATCTGGACCGACATCCTGAGCAAAAGCCGCCGCTGGGGGCAAATCACGCGCGACTTCGTGACGGACGAGGAGATTGCCCGAAAGCTGGTCTATCGACACATCGCCTGGCTGACCGCGCTGCGATACGACCTGCGCCGTCCTCGTATCTGGGAAAGCACGAACAAACGCTACAACGCGGAGTACCGTCGCTTCTATCGCGTGCCGGAATGGGAAAAGGACATCAAGGAACTGTTGCCGAAGTACTTGTCTCCCTCTGAAGCGGAACAGGCGCTCTCTTCTGCGTCCATCACGACATTCGTGCTGAGCCTGCAAGGCACTTCGCTCCGGATGCTTCACCTTGCCGGCCATCTGAACTCGAGTTTCTACATGGAACTTCAGAAAGCCATTGGAGACTTCATCGATCTCCAGTCACGCTCGGAACGTTTCAAGAATTTCCCCTATCCGCGTCAGTACGCGACCGTCAGCGCCCTGTTCGTTCGATTTTTCTGCCTGTCTCTTCCATTCGGTCTTCTGAACGAATTCAACCGGTTGAACGATAGCGTGAGCGGATTCATGCACGGCAACATGGTCTGGCTGACGGTGCCGTGCAGCGTCGCCGTGTCGTGGATGTACACCTCGCTCGACCAGGTTGGCGAAAGCACGGAGAATCCGTTCGAGGGCGGCGCGAACGACGTTCCCATCTCGACGCTGTGCGGCACGATCGAGCGGGATCTGAAGGCGATGCTCGGAGAGCATGCCGTCGGTTCCTCGAGCCACACCGTCATTGCGCTATAGCGAATTCGACGCCCTCCCGGCGGCGGCCGGTCCATTGCCGGCCACCGGGGCAACCTGCCGCGCCGCCGGCTACCGATGTTGTCGTTCGCGCGGCACCAGATTGCCGACCCGCGATCGTTGCTGCCCACTCCTCCCGTCGCCGATTGTTGTCGCCGCGACAACATGGTGAGGTCCTTTGTGACGCTACTGCCGCAAGGCCGCATCGCCTACGCTTGGCGCTGACGGTGGCCAACCATGCTGCCGGATGCATCCGGGAACAAACACGACACCGCAAGAGCAACGTGCGACCGCGCGCGGCAAGTCTGCGCCGCATTGCGCTTTCGCCCGTCATTGACCGCGTCGGCCGAGCTGTCGCGATGGTGTGACCCGGCACTTCACCAACCGAGGAACGATCCGTGACCGAACAAGACATCCGCAACAGCGCCTTTGCGATGCCCGTGCATAACCCGGCGTATCCACGCCCGCCCTTCCGTTTCATCAATCGGGAGTACTTCATCATTTCGTACGAGACGGACATGGATGCGCTCCGGGCCGTCGTTCCGGAACCGCTGACGGTCGACCATGCCGTCGTCCACTACGAATTCATTCGCATGCCCGATTCGTCGGGATTCGGCGACTACACGGAGAGCGGCCAGGTGATCTCCGTGCTCGACGAGGACGGCAATCGCGCCAATTTCACGCACGCGATGTACCTGGATGACGAAGGCCCGATCGCAGCCGGGCGCGAGATCTGGGGATTTCCCAAGAAGCTGGCGTCGCCGACGCTCCGCGTCGACGGCAAGGACACGCTGCTCGGCACGCTCGACTACGGCACGCAGCGCATCGCCACCGGAACGATGGGCTACAAGTATCGCGCCCTCGACACCGCGGCCGAGCGCCGCAAGCTCGCCGATACGCCCAACTACCTGCTCAAGGTCATTCCGCACGTCGATGGCTCGCCCCGCATTTGCGAGCTCGTGCGCTTCTTCCTGCGCGATGTCGACGTGATCGGCGCATGGGAGGGGCCCGCCGCGCTCGAGCTGCATCCGCATGCGCTCGCCTCGGTTGCCGATCTGCCGGTTCGCAAGGTGATCGGCGCCCGCCACCTCATTGCAAATCTCACGCTCGATATCGGCGAAGTCGCCTATGACTATCTCGCCCCTGCCGAGTCGCTGAAACTCGCGGTCAACCAATAAGCTCCCGGAGGATGTATGGCACTGAATGACAAGATCGCGCTCGTGACGGGCGCGGCAAGCGGTATCGGCGAAATGTGCGCGCGCAAGCTCGCAGCAGACGGCGCAACGGTCGTGATCGCCGATCTGAATGTCGACGCGGCGCGCAAGGTTGCCGACGACATCGTCGCCAACGGCGGAAAGGCGTTGGCGATTGCCATGGACGTCACCAGCGAGGAAGCCGTCGACGCGGGAGTGGCCGAGACCGTGAAGCAGCTGGGCGGAATCGACGTGCTCGTGTCGAACGCAGGCATCCAGATCGTCAACCGGATCGAGGATTACGCATTTTCCGACTGGAAGAAGATGCTGGCCATTCACCTCGATGGCGCGTTCCTGACGACCCGGGCCGCCATCAGGCATATGTACGCATCGAACAAGGGGGGCGCGGTGATCTACATGGGCTCGGTGCATTCGCACGAGGCGTCGCCACTCAAGTCCGCCTATGTCACCGCGAAACACGGGTTGCTCGGTCTCGCGCGGGTCGTCGCGAAAGAAGGCGGACCGCGCGGCGTGCGTGCCAACGTCGTGTGCCCGGGGTTCGTCAGAACCCCGCTGGTCGACAAGCAGATCCCCGAGCAAGCGAAGGCGCTCGGGATCTCCGAACAGCAAGTCGTCAGGGACGTGATGCTGCGGGAGACGGTCGACGGCGAATTCACGTCGCTGGCCGATGTCGCGAACACGGTTGCCTTCCTGGCCGGCTTCGAGTCGAGCGCGCTCACCGGGCAATCGATCGTCGTCAGCCACGGCTGGTTCATGCAATAAGGAGAACACCATGTATTCGAGCCAGCGTAACAAGCTGAAGCAGCCCCATCGCATCAAGCTCCCCGCCTATGACGAAATCGGGCTCGTGCTGCAGGGTGGCGGCGCACTCGGCTCCTACCAGGCCGGGGTCTATGAAGGCATGGCCGAAGTCGGCGTGGAACCGACGCGAATCGCTGGCGTCTCGATCGGGGCGCTCAACACGGCGATCATCGCAGGCAATGCGCCCGCGGATCGAGCGGAAGCGCTGCGCGGCTTCTGGAACACCATCAGTCAGCCGACCGATCCGTTCTCACACCTCGGCACGTGCATGTCGGCGTGGCCCGGGCTTGAAGACATCGGGCGCAGGTGGTCGAGTGCCTGGGCCGCAACGCGTACGTTGATGGAAGGTCAGGACGGCTTCTTCTCCCCGCGCACGCATGTGCCTTTCGCGGGGTTCGGCAGGAAGCGCCCCGATCAGGTCAGTCATTACGACACGTCGGCATTGCGTGAAACGCTGTTGCGGTACGCGAACTTCGATCGCATCAACGACGGAAACATTCGCGTCTCCGTCGGGGCCGTCAATGTTCGAACGGGCAATCTCGTCTATTTCGACAATTCGAAGATGCGCCTGGCGCCGGAACATTTCATCGCCTCCGGCGCGTTGCCGCCGGGCTTCCCGGCCGTCGAGATCGATGGCGAGTTTTACTGGGACGGCGGACTGGTTTCCAACACGCCGCTGACCGAGATCATCCGGGAAAGCCAGCACAAGGACACGCTCGTTTTCCAGATCGATCTGTGGAGCTCGCGCGGCAAGTTGCCGGGCGATTTCCTCGACGTCAGCGAGCGCACCAAGGACATTCAGTATTCAAGCCGCACGCGCGCCATCACCGCGTTCATGTCGCAGAACCAGAAGCATGCGCAGATGATCAAGGCGCTGCTCGAGCACATTCCCGAACACGTGCGCCTCGCGCACCCTTTGTTGCGGGAGGCACAGAAGACGGCCGATGGCAGTGCAGTGAACGTCGTGCACCTGATCTACAAGAACAAGGCGTTCGAAGGGCACTACAAGGACTATGAATTCAGCAGGGACACGATGCGCGAGCATTGGGCCAGCGGCCTCGAGGACATTCGGCGTTCGTTCGGACATCCGGACTGGTTCGACATCCCGAACCGCGAAATCGGCTTCGTCACGCGGGACGTGCACCGCTATCGGCAGGACGTCGACGAAACGGGCGGCCAGGTCACCGACGCCTTGCCGCCAGCGAAACACTCGCATGAAAAGGCGCTGTCCGTCGCCAAGTAACGCGTTGCGACGCGCTGCCGCGCCGAATGGTCACGGTGACGGCCGATGCGGAGCCGGCACCGGGCAGGCAGGTTCACGCGGAGCAAGGAACGGGCTTCGAGGCCGGGTATGCGCGAATCTCAAGGAGAGCACCATGATGTCGCATGAAATGATTGCACGGTACGGAACGTTGGTCGTATTCCTGAATGTGCTCGGGTCTTCGCTCGGCCTGCCCCTTCCCGCGATACCGACTTTGATCACGGTCGGGGCCGGCGTCGCGCTCGTCACGCATGTTGCGTCGTCGACGTTGCTCCATTTCTCGACGATACTGGGCGCCGCCGTGATGGGCGGCTTTCTCGGCGACCTGGTCTGGTTTCACGGCGGCAAGCGGTACGGCAAACGCACGCTTCACACCGTCTGCAAGCTGTCGCAGTCGCGCGAGGCGTGCGTCACGACGACGGAGCGCTTTTTCGGGCGCTGGGGCGTTCGCGTGCTCATCGTCGCGAGGTTCGTGCCCGGGCTGTCGCTCGTCGCCGTTCCGCTATGCGGTGCGATGGCCGTCAGGTTGCGCTCCTTCGTCCTGCACGATTGTGCGGGCATCGCACTGTGGGCGTCGATCGGACTGGCAATCGGCACGCTGTTCGCTTCGCAGATCGACGTGATTTTCGCGTTCGTCGCCCGTCTTGGCTGGCATGCGCTCATCGTCGCCGGCATCGTTCCGGTGCTGTATCTCCTGTACCGCTACGGCCGCAGGCTCATGCTGGCGAGCGCGCTCGGCAAGGCGCGGATCAGCGCGGGCGAACTGCATGCATTGCTCGCGAACAATCCGCGGCCGATCGTGATCGATGTTCGCTCCGCCGAGCGAAGGACGCTCGATCCATTCGTGATTCCAGGCGCGGTAATCGGCGATGAACGAAAGACCCGGCAGATCATGCAGCGCCATGGAACGAACCGGACACTCGTCATCTATTGCGCATGCCATGATGAAGGGTCTGCCGTGTCGGTGGCCAGGCAGTTGCGGCTGTCCGGCATCAAGCTGGCGTTGCCGCTTGCAGGCGGCATCGATGCATGGCGTGCCGCGGGCTTCGACGTCGAGCCGATGATCGGCATGAACGACGCGGCGATCGGCTGACAAGCGCAGAGGCAAGACGCATTCGACTCAACGGTCCTTCCTGGCGGGCCCTGCTCGCGTCCGATCCCGAACCACACCTCAGGCAACCGGGCATCGCGCTACCCGCGATGGCAAGCGCCTTCCGATACCCCGCGCATACTCGGCTGGCGGGAGCAAAGCCCGACTTTGCGTACGCCAGTGAATACTGCGCAGGCCATCGCGATCCGGAATCGTGCCACGCGGCTTTTTCCGCCGTGCGCATGCCGACGATGCTCTATCGGACGCGGGGCGACCGCTATCCGGGTGCGGCGAGAAACGCGCTTGCGATCAACCCGGCTCGACGGCAGTCGAGTGATCGCCCCCCGCGCGCCGCGAAGCGGCCTCGCTCAGTGCGCCCCGGTCGCGGCCCCCGCGCCGCCCTTGCCTGGCCTGGTGAGCCAGACCAGCGGGATGATGACGATGAAGATGATCGACGACAGCCAGAAGATATCGTTCAGCGCGAGCATCGCTGCCTGCGCGTTCAGCGTGCGTTCGAAGAATGCCGCCGCCTGATCCTCGCCGCCGCCGAGCGTCGCATGGAGCTGCGCGATGGCGCTCGCATAGTCGGGATTGTTCACGCTCGACTGCTCGGCGAGCCGGGCGTGATGCAGGATCGTCCGGTCGTTCCACCCCGTCGCGATCAACGACGTGCCGACGCCGCCCGCGAACACGCGCACGAAATTGGACAGGCCGGCGGCCGCCGGAATCCTGTCGGGCGTCAACTCCGACAGGATGATCGCGGTAAGCGGCGTAAAAAAGAGCGCCATCGGAATGCCTTGCAGCAATGTCGGCAGCACCAGGGTATACGGGTCGACGCCGGTCGTGTAATGCGAGCGCATGAAGAACACGCCTGCAAAACCGACGAAGGCCAGCGTCGCGAGCACCCGCGCATCGGACTTCGGCATGATCTTCGCCATCAGTGGTGCAAGCAACACGGCGAAGATCCCGAGCGGCGCCGTCACGAGTCCGGCATCCACCGATCGATAGCCCAGATAGCCCTGAATCCATTGCGGCAGGATCACGAGGTTCGAGAAGAACACCGCGTACGCGACCGAAATCGCGATCGTGCCGCCTCGGAAATTGCGTACCGCGAAGAGGCGAATATCGACGATCGGGTTCTTCTCCGTGAATTCCCAGATCAGGAAAAACAGGAAGCTGACGGCGGCAATGACGGCGAGCACGCAGATCACGGACGATTTGAACCAATCGAGATCCTTGCCCTTGTCGAGCATGATCTGCAGCGTCGCGACCCACACGATGAGCGACATCAGGCCGACCTTGTCGATCGGAAGCTTGCGCACCGGCGTCTCGCGGTCGCGATAGATCATCCACGTCACGCCGGCCGCGAACAGGCCAACGGGAATGTTGATGTAAAAGATCCACGACCAGCTGTAGCTGTCGGTGATCCAGCCACCCAGCGCGGGCCCGGCAATCGGGCCGACCGTCGCGGTCATCGACCATAGCGCCAGCGCGGTCGAGCTTTTCTCCTTCGAATACGAACCCAGCAGGATCGCCTGGGAAAGCGGAATTAGCGGCCCTGCGACGACGCCCTGCAACACACGCGCGGCGAGCAGCACGAGCAGGTTCGGCGCGACGCCGCACAACCACGACGAAAACACGAACAGCACGATGGCGGCCACGAACAACCTGATCTGTCCGACGCGCTGCGTGAGCCAGCCCGTCAACGGAATCGCGACGGCATTGGCTGCCGAGAACAGTGTGATCACCCACGTGCCTTCGTCGACGGAAACACCGAGGTTTCCCGAGATCGTCGGAATCGCGACGTTCGCAATGGATGAGTCGAGCACGTTCATGAACGTCGCGAGCGCGACGGCGATTGTTGCAAGCACCAGCTTTCCGCCCGTCAGCGGCGGCGGTGCAAGTTGCATGGAGGCATTCATCTCGATTCCACCCTGAAAGATCGACCGGCCCGGCATATCGATCCGGCCAGTCAGACGATTGCGTCACCCGGGCCGCGACCACGCCGCGCCCCGGGGAGACGACTCAGCTTGCGCGCGGCTTCGTATCGCGTGTGTCGCTGGCGTCGTGCCCTGCGGGAGGCGACGACGATCCGACGCGCCCCATCGGCCCCGCACGCTCCGCGACGATGTTTTGCGCGACAATCCGCTCGATCTCGGCATCTGCCTGCGCGCCGTATTCGGCAAACACGTCCGTGCGATACGACGTATTCATCGCCGCGCCGAGCTGCGGGCCCGTGTTATCGCGCGTATCCACATCGACTTCCATCGACAGGCCGATACGCAGCGGATGTGCTTCGAGTTCCCTCTGGTCGAGCTGGATGCGCGCGGGCAGGCGCTGAACGATCTTGATCCAGTTGCCCGTCGCGTTTTGCGCCGGCAAGCTCGCGAAGGCGCTGCCCGTGCCCGCCGAGAAGCCGACGACGCGGCCGTGGTACTTGACCTTGCTGCCATACACATCGGCCGTCAGCGTGACGGGCTGACCGATGCGCATGCTGCGCAACTGGCCTTCCTTGTAGTTCGCGTCGACCCAGACCCCGTCGAGCGGCACGATCGCCATCAACGGCGTGCCGGGCGACACACGCTGGCCGACCTGAACCGAACGCTTCGCGACATATCCCGTGACCGGCGCGGGCAGGACGTTGCGCGCGTAGGCAAGATACGCATCGCGCACCTTCGAGGCGGCGGCTTGCACGTTCGGATGCTGGTCGATCGTCGTGCGGCCGGTCAGTGCGCGGTTGGCTTGCGCCTGTTGACGGGCGGCATCGAGCGCCGCCCGCGCGGCCGCCACGGCGTCGCGCGCATGCGCGATGTCTTCGGCCGACACCGCGCCCGTATCGGCAACCGCCTGGCGGCGGCGCAGGTCGTCCTGAGCGCGAACCAGATCGGACTGCTTCTGGGCGACGTTCGCGGCATACAGATCGTTGTTCACGTACAGACTGCTCACCTGCCGCACGGTCTGGCCCAGCGTCGCCTCGGCGTTGCCGAGCGCGACCTTCGCATCGGCATCGTCGAGCGTGACGACCGGATCGCCCGCCTTCACGATCTGCGTATCGTCGGCATTCACGGCGACGACGGTACCCGCCACCTGCGGCGTCAATTGCACGAGGTTGCCGCTGACGTATGCGTCGTCGGTGGACTCGTGGTAGCGCGCATACGTCAGGTAGTACACGCCATACGCGATCGACGACGCGACGACCGCCGCGCCGAGCAGCGCCAACAGCAGCCCACGCCGCCGCGTAGCGGGTTCGCTTGCGACAGCGTCGTCTCCTGACGGTGACGGATCGTGATTCACGCGGGCGGTGTCGACCGGCTTGCGAACCGGCGGGTTGATTTCGCTCATTTCAATTCTCCAGGCAGATTCGATGAATCACCGCTCAGCGCGCGGCGACGGCAGGCGTGTCGGGGACGGGTCCATCGGCGCGAGCCGCGGCCCCGGCGTCCGCGAACGACGTGTCGACGAACCCGCCGCCCAGCGCGGACGCCAGCGCGATCTGCCGGTCACGGCGAGTCATGCGCAGATTCGCGACGCTTTGATCGGCGGAAAGCGCGTTGACGTCGGCGTTCAACACGGTCAGTTGATTGGTGAGGCCGGCCTTGTACTGCGTGAGCGCCAGTCCGGCGGCTCTTAATGCGGCTTGCTGCGCGGTCTGCGCGTCGACCAGTTGCGCATCCGTCGAGCGCACGCCGGCGATTTGCGTGGCAACGTCGCTCAACGCGGTCACCAGCGCCTGGTTATAGGTGGCGACTGCACTGTCGAAATCCGCATAGCGCCCCTTCAGTTGCGCGCGGAGCGCACCGGCGTCGAAGATCGGCAGGTGGATGGCCGGGCCGACCGATACCGTGCGGCTCGCCGCCGTCAGGAAGCGCCCGAAGCCGAACGCGTCGAGCCCGATCGCGGCGCTCAGGTTGATGTCGGGATAGAACTCGGCCTTCGCTTCCTTCACGTCGTGCGCGATCGCGTCGACGATCCACCGGGCGGCCACGATGTCCGGCCGCCGGCTGACGAGATCCGCCGGCAGATTGTCGGGCAGGCGAACGTCGTCGCCCGTGCCGAGCACCGGCCGCGCGATCCGCAGGCCGCGATCGGGACCGGCACCGAGCAGCGCGGCGAGCTCATAGCGTGTCGCGAGAATCTGGCCGTCGAGCGATTTCATCGTTGCGCGGCTTGTCGCGAGGTTCGCACGTGCGGTCTCGCGCTCGACCTGAGTGTCGAGCCCTGTCGCGATACGGCCTGCGGTGATCCGGTCGATCTGCTCGCGCCGAGCGATCTCCCGTTGCGCGATGTCATGCAACAGGTAGAGGCGTGCAAGCTGGTTATAGGTGCGCGCGACCGACGTCGTGAGCGTCAGCCTGACCGTTGCCTCGTCCGCGCGGCTCGCCTGAAGCCTGGACACCGACGCCTTCAACGCCTCGCGCTTCTTGCCCCACAGATCGAGCTCATACGAAGCGCCGAGGATGCCCCGGTTCTCCGTCTGCCATGACCCGCCATACGGCGGAGGAACGAGCGCCGTTCCTGAGAATTGCTGGCGAGTGAGCGCGTAGCTGGCGTCGACGCGCGGCATCGTTCCCGCCTGCGCGGATTCGCCATAGGCCTGCGCGGCCGCCACGCGCGCACGCGCCTGTTCAAGCGTCGGGCTGCTTCTCAGCGCCTCGTCGACCAGCGCCTTGAGTTGGCCATCGCCGAACTGATCGGCCCAATCGGGGGTGGGCCAATGACCCTGCTCGAACGGCAGACTCTGTTGCGTCTCGTACTGTTGCGGGCCGGTCATCGCCGCATTGCCGTGAATGCCGGCGTAGTTCACGCACGCAGACAATCCGGTCGCGACGATCGCCGGCACGCCCGCCTTGAACACGCGCGACGTGTGTCGTCCGGCGATTGAAAAAATGTTCATTGTTCGTCTCGTCACGTAGTAGGCCCACAAAGCCGTTTGCAGAAAAATCGCCATTCGGGTTCGGTCCGGCATCCGCGCCGGCGCGGCAAGGCCCGGCGGCATTTCATCGCGACGACGCACCGTCGTGCGTGCGCGAGCAGCAAGCACCTCGGTCACGATCCCGTGGTGCGCATAGCCGTCGCGATCACTGACGAGATGCGCGCCCGCTTCGATGCGCGGATCAGTCCGGATCGGCGCCTGCGAAATCGTCAGCCAATCGATATTCAACGTTTCCATCGCAAGCCTCCGATTTCGCATGTGCGTTGCATTGCGCGTCGCTGATGGGCCGCTTGCACGCGCCGGTCGAAGCGTGGGTCGCGGTCTTCCGGATCGCAGGCAACGCCGGTCCCACCCGACGTCCGTCTTTCGGGCGCGATTGCCGTTGCATTCGCGGCACTTCATCAGCGGCGGAAAATCACGAATCAGGACGCAAGCGTCGAGCGTTATCGCAATCGAGGGTTCGTTTGCATCCCTGATCAGGCGCATTGCCGTACCTTGATACTAAGAGCCGGCCGCGCGCGCAGGTAGACCTGTATCGGAACACTTTCCCGTTCCTCATTGGCACCAATCAACGGCATCACCGCATTCGTCGAGCGCGCGATACGACCGATCACTCCCCGGCCGCATCTCATTGGTGCGGGGCAGGCAACACCATGCATCCCGATACCGATCTGGTACGGCGACTTGCCTTTGCCTAGCATGCAGGAACGTGTGGTCCATCTTTCGGATGGAGGTCATGGGGATCGACTTGCAGGCAAGCGCTGCGCCATTGCGTTGATTCGCTTCGACAAACGACGCCCCGCCCCGATACGCAAGGTTCGAGACGCTCGCGTTGACCAATACAAGCAACCGGGAGGCATATGGAAAACGAGAGGGTGCAACCTCCGTCGCTGGCACTGCTCGACAAATATCGTGGAGAGGCATTCGCCGCGCTCTACACGACCACCGTTACCGTCTCCGGAGGCGAGGCCCGGCACGGCCGTGCATCGGGCGTCGCGCGATCCGCCGACGGTTGTCTCGTCCTCGATCTGCGGCTGCCCACCGAACTGGGCGGCCCGGGCGGCGGCACCAATCCCGAACAGCTTCTTGCCGCCGGCTACGCCGCGTGTTTTCACGGTGCGCTGAGCCTGCTGGCACAACGCGAGAAAATCGACAACCGGGAAACGACCGTCACGGTCGAGGTCTCGTTCGGTCGCGATCCCGTCGATGGCGGATATGCGCTGATTGCCAACGTCACCGTTCGCATGCCGGGTGTGGACCGGCAGGTCGCGGAACGCCTTGTCCGCGACACGGAGCGCCTGTGCCCTTATACGAAGATGGCCCGGCAGGGAATCTGCGGTGTCGTCGCCGTGTCGGTCTGAGCGAACGTCGGCGGTGTGCGGGTGGCCGGCGCATCTGCCGGGCGATTGGTGCCGAAGCGGCAACAGAGTGCGCACCTCCCCGGCACTACTGACCCGCGAGGCCCGCGATTACGATAGTTACCAGGCAGGTCTCGCAATGAATCGGCACGCGCCGGGGCTGCGGCACCGCTTAAACCGATCAGGAGAATGGATCATGACGCAACGTATCAACTACTTTCAGCAATCGCCGGAACTGACCAGGAAGCTCGTCGAGCTCGACGGCCTGTTTCAAAAGACGACGATCGAGACGCCGATTCGAGAACTCATCGAGATCCGCGCATCGCAGATCAATGGTTGCGCGTTCTGCGTCGACATGCACATCAAGATGGCAAAAATCCACGGCGAGCGTGAACTGCGCTTGCATCACGTCGCGATCTGGCGCGAGTCGCCGCTGTTTTCGCCGCGCGAGCGTGCCGCGCTGGAATGGACCGAAGCATTGACGCATCTGCCGTCGCATGGCGTACCGGACGACCTCTACGAACGCGTACGGGCCCACTATTCCGAGAAGGAGCTGTCGGATCTCACCTTCCTCGTCGGTGCGATCAACAACTGGAACCGGCTGAATGTCGCGTTCCGCATCGTGCCCGGTTCGTTCGACAAGATGTTCGGGCTCGACAAGGCCAACCTGGAGTAACGACATGAAACGCATCATGCTCGCGCTCGTACCGCTTGCGCTGTCGCTCCTGATGCCCGTTCAGCCGGCCGCCGCCGCACCGCAAGCCAAAGTGACGCAGCTGACCACGGAGCCGCTGCCCGAGTATCCGGGCAAGGAAGTCGAGATGATCGTCGTGGATTATCCGCCCGGCAGCGTCGATCCCGTTCATCGTCACGACGCACACGCATTCGTCTACGTGCTTGACGGCAGCATCGTGATGGGGCTGAACGGCGGGAAGGAAGTCACGCTTCACGCCGGCGACACGTTCCACGAAGGCCCGGAGGACGTGCATACGGTCGGAAGAAACGCCAGCAGCACGAAGCCGGCCAGATTCGTCGTGTTCCTGATCAAGAACAAGGGCGCGCCGGTCCTCACGCCCGTGAAATAGCGGGATCGTTGTCGAGGTCCGGCAACGCCGGGCCCGCTCCGCCCGAGCCGTCGCATCACGGTGCGTCATCTACGACGTCAACGTCGTCTCCCGATTCAACGTCACGCGCACGGGACGGCCGGCGCGATGATCCGGCGATTCAGGGCGCGAGCAGCGTGATCGGCGTGCGCGAGGGCGATGGCCGCACGCTGCAGGCGCTCGACGCCGCACTCGCGCGTCTCAAGCAGGACGGCACGATCGATCGTCTCCAGCATTGAGTCTCGGGACACCGCGAGCCAGGTGCTCGCGGTGTCCGGTTCCGCTCAAGGCAAATGGCGCTTCGGCGAACAGCAGCGCACTCGCCCTCACGCCGGAATCGGCAAACCCAACCGCCAGCTCAGGTTGCTGCGCGCCCGCGCCTCGCAGCGCGTGTAGAAGAAATCGGTCAGATAGATGCGCGGACGTTCGAGCAGCCCGCGCAGCATCGTGCGTTCAAGACGGTCGTAAGCCCGGTCGTCGAGATCGGGGCGCTCTGCCCGAAGGTGGCGGCCGTCTACGCGAAATCGGCTGCGAGAAGCACCGAGCGCCGCCAGGTCGATGTCGCACACGAAACGGGTATCCGGTTCGGTGGCAATACCCGAGTGGGTCGTCGCGAGAATCATCTCGCGGATGCGATCGCACGTGCGGATTCGCCCGTCTGCCTGGCGTTCGAACCAGTCCGCGCTACGCTGCTCGTTGTCTTGCGCGCCGGGGACAAAAATCACGTCATGAAACCAGAGCGCGAGTTCGACGGCATCCGGCTCCGGAATCGCGTCGCGCGCCTGGTCGAGATGATGCAAGCATCGCCGCACATGCGCGAGCGTATGGTAATGGCGAGCCGGCTCCGCATAGCAGCGTGCGAGCATGCGATACACGTCCTCGGCATGGATCCCGCCGCCGCACGACCACAACGCGACA
Source organism: Burkholderia sp. 22313 (assembly GCF_052045245.1). NCBI lineage: Bacteria > Pseudomonadati > Pseudomonadota > Betaproteobacteria > Burkholderiales > Burkholderiaceae > Burkholderia > Burkholderia sp. 22313. The sequence continues at coordinate 161,426 of NZ_JBQEON010000007.1, read as the reverse complement.
AACCGCGCCTGCGTCCGGTTCACGTTCGCTCCTTGGGCCGTGCCGGCCATGCGTGATCGCGCGATGCCGACACGACTGCGATGCGCTCAGAGAAATTCCCTGCGAATGTCGATGCTCGACCGCTTTCCGATGTTTCCGTAATGATGCGCGAGCCACGCGTCCGCTTCGCGTCGCCCGTGGTCACGCAGTCCGCTCAGGAATGCCCAGTCCGCGTTGTACTTGCTCGATACGCTCAACGCGCTCAGCGCGTCGTCCGCGCGAATGGAATGGATCAGCATTTCCTTCATCTCGCCGCGCTTGATCGTGCCTTGCTGGATCAGGTCGGTGACGAACGCGATGGCTCGCATCTCGCGCATCAGCGACGAGTTGAAACTGATCTCGCTGATCCGGTTGAGAATTTCCGCGGCCGTGATCGGGACGCCGCGGCGCACGAGCGGATTGATGTGCACGATCACGACGTCGCGCGTCGTGCAATTGTAGATAAGCGGATAGATGGCCGGATTACCCATGTAGCCGCCATCCCAGTAGTACTCGCCATCGATCGAGACCGCCTGGAACAGCGTCGGCACGCATGCCGATGCAAGTACCGCGTCGGCGCTGACATCCTCGCCCGTGAAGAGGCGGATCTTCCCCGTCTCGACGTTGGTTGCGCATAGATGCAACCGGATCGGACAGTGCTTGCGCAACGCGTCGAAATCGACCTGCCGTTCTAGTACTTCGCGCAGCGGATTCAGGTTGCCCGGATTGAACTGATACGGAGAAAACACGCGCAGCATCATGTCGGCCAGGGCATAAAGCGGCGAATGATCGAGCCCGAAGCTATGCGTGCCCTTCAGCCAGGGCGCCCAGCGCAGCGGGTTGTAGCGCTCCGCCGATTGCGCGACCGCCTGCCAGAAGTCGTGCAGTGCCTGACGCGCACCGTCCTCGCCGCCCTGCAGCAGCCCGTATGCGAGTACGGAAGCGTTCATCGCGCCGGCGCTGGTCGCGCTGACACCTTCGATTTCAAGCCTGCCGTCTTCGATCAGCCGGTCAAGCACGCCCCAGGTGAAGGCGCCGTGCATCCCGCCGCCCTGCAACGCCAGCGCGATCGGTTTGCGCGGGACATCGTCGCGGCGTCTTGTATGCGTGATTGTCATGCCCGTCTCCTCAAGCAGCGGCAGGTTGTGGACGGCGCGGGGTCACACGATGCGTCGTCGTGCGCCGCGGCCCCGTTCATCCGGCGCGCGCACCCAATGCATCCAGCAGCGTTTTCGCCTCTCGCAGATCGCGCGTCGCGAAGCCTTCGGTGAAGCCGATGTACACGTCGGACAGCATTTGCTGCGCCTCCGCCGTCTTCCCCTGCCGTTGCAACAGCCGGACGAGGTCCGACGCGGCTCGCAATTCCAGCGCTCTGGCGCCCTGCCGGCGTGCGCACGCGATCGCGCGCTGAAAACAGTCGGCGGCTTCGTCGTCGCATGCAGCGGCTGTCCCGTCCTCGTCGGCCCGTCCGGCCAGACAGATTCCCGCGAGCCGGTGCAGCTCGGCCTCGTAGCAATGCTCGCCGGATTGCTCGACGATCGCCATGGCCTCTTCCAGCATGTCCCGTGCCGCGCGCGCGTCACCCGCGCGCCAGTAACTGTCGGCGAGCAACGCGAGAGAATAGGGCCGCAGGTCTTCGCCGCCCGCCGCCCGCAGCGCATCGAGGCCCAGCCGCATCTGCGCGATGCCGTCCCGGATGTTTCCCAGTGCGCTCGCCGCCCAGCCTCGCAGAAGCGTCCCCCATGCGAGCCAGTAGGGCAATCCGTGCTCGGTCGATACGGCAATGACCGCCTCTGCACGCTCACCGGCAAGCACCGGCTCCCTGCGCAGCTGATGCAAGTGGGCCGCGTAGGTCAGACCGAACGCCAGGGACGGCCCGTAAGCGAGGCCCTGCGCGAGCGCGAGTGCATCGACGCTGCGTTCGAGCGCTTGTTCCGGATATCCCTGAAACCACAAAGTCAACGCGAGGTAGCTGAGCGCCCGAATGCCGGGATCCACCCCGTGCGTGAAGACATGTGCCTGATGCTGCTTCGGATCGTAGATCGCAAGCGCCGCTTCCAGGTTTGCGCGAGCAGCGTCGAAATCGCCCTGCAGAAACACGCAGCCGCCCCGTGCACTATGGGCCTCCACGAGCAAACCCGGGTCATTCCCTTCCCGCGCCGTATCGAGCATCTGCTTGCCCAGGGCACTCGCGATGGCATACTCGCCGCGCACCACATGGTGTATCCGCAATCCCAGCTGCGTCGCAAAGCGTTGCGATGCCTCGCCCGTGCGCTCGCATAGTTCGAGCGCACGCCTGTAGGTCGCGCCCACCTCCGTCGCGCCATACCCACGCACATCCATCAGGACCGGCCCCAGCGAAAGCAACAGCGTCAGCTCCCAATGCGCGCGCATCGGCGTGTCGGGCAAGCCCTTCAGTAGCGCAAGTGCCGCGCCGAGATGATTCATTGCATCGTGATGGGCGGCGTGGCGCAGCGCCTGCTGCGCCGCGCGATGCAGGTATTCGACGGCCTTCGGCACGTTGCCGCTCTGACTGTAGTGGTGCGCGAGTTCGCTGCAGTAATCGGCGATGCGCGTCGGGAACAGCACCTCGATCGCCTGCGCGGTGCGCTCGTGCAGCGTGGTACGCCGTTGCGTGAGCAACGAACGCCCGGCCACTTCCTGGGTCAGCGCGTGCTTGAATGAATAATTGACTTCGGGAAACGCAGGGCGCTCGTAGATGAACTCCGCCGCTTCCAGATGCGCGAGCAGACGCCGCAGTTCGTCGTCCCGTACCGGCGCCTCGCTGCAGATTTGCCGGACCAGGCTGAACGGAAACTCGTGGCCGATCACGGCAAGTGCCTGCAGCAGCTCCTTTTCCTCGATCGGCAGCCGGTCGATCCGGGCGGCGAGCACGCCCTGCACGGTGGCAGGAATGTGCAGCGTCGCCGGCGTCTCCACGATGCGATAGCGCCCGGCCTCGCCGAGCAGCGAGTTCTCCTCGACCAGCGTCTGGACCACTTCCTCCATGAAGAACGGATTGCCCTCCGTCTTCTCCAGAATGCGCTGCTTCAGCGGCCCGAGCGTGCGATCCTCGCCGAGCAGCGCCGCGAGCAGCCCTTGCGCGTCGGCAGGGCCGAGCGGTTCGAGCCGGATCGTGCTCCAGTGCGCCGCGCGCGCCCACGCAGGCTGATACTCGGGCCGGTAGTTCACCAGAAGCAGGATGCGTGCGGCCGGCACGTGGTCGACCAGGTACGCGAGGAAGGTTTCCGTTTCGCGGTCCAGCCACTGCAGGTCCTCGAACAGCAGATGGACCGGCTGGTTCTGGCTCTCGCGCACGAGCAGCTGCCTGATCGCATCGAAGGTGCGGTCGCGCCGGATCTGCGGATCCATCTCGACGAGCACCGGCCCGCCTTCACCGATGCCAAGCAGATAGAGGACGTACGGCACGAGGTCCTCGAAACCGCGCTCGAGCGCGAGCGCCTTGCCGATGACCTTTTCCCGGCAGCTCCGCTCGTCGTCCTGCGCGGTGATCTGGAAATAATTCTTCAGGAGTTCGATGAGCGGCAAGTTGGAAAACGCCTTGCCGTGCGATACCGAAAACGTCTCCAGCACCAGCGCGCCGCGTCGCGAACGCTCCTTGAACTCGTGGAACAGGCGCGACTTGCCGACGCCGGCTTCCCCCGCCACGCCGACCACGCGCCCATGCCCGGCCCGCATGCTCTCCAGGGCCTGGTTCAGGTGCTCCAGTTCCGTTTCGCGGCCGACGAACCGCGCGAGACCACGGTGTGCGGCCAGTTGCAGGCGCGTGCGTAGCGCACCGAGGCCCAGCACTTCGTAGACGCTCAACGGCGCGGGAATGCCCTTGAGTTGCGTGGCCCCCAGCGCCTTGAACTCGAAATAGCCTTCCGCCAGCTTGTGGGTCGACTCGCTGACGAGAATCGACGTCGGCGTGGCGATGCCTTCGATCCGCGACGCGATGTGGATCGTGTGCCCGAGCGGATCGTAATCGGTGTGCAGGTCGTCGGTGCGGATCGAACGGACGACGACCTCGCCGGTATGAACGCCGACGCGAATCTGCAGGGGAATGCCTTCCTGCAGACGAATGCGGTCGCCGTGCTGCCGCATCGCGTGCTGCATGCGCAATGCGGCGAAAAGCGCGCGCTGCGCATGGTCTTCGTGCGCGATCGGCGCGCCGAACAGCGCGAGGATGCCGTCGCCGAGCGATTTCGCGACGTAGCCTTCGTAGTAGTGGACGGCGTCCATCATCAGTTCGACCACCGGCACGATCAAGCGATGTGCGACTTCGGGATCGAGATCGTGGATCAACGCGGTCGACCCGGCCATGTCGGCAAACAGCGCGGTCACGGTCTTGCGCTCGCCGGCGGGCTCGCCGCGCGCTTCCATCGCCGCGTGTTCGGCACGGATGCGCTCGGCGAGATGATCGGGCGTGTAATGAACGGGGGTGGGTGACGGTTCGGGCGCCGCTGGCCGGGTCGATGGCGGCAGCGCAGCCGCGGGCGTGGCCAGCGACGTGCCGCAGTTGCTGCAGAAGCGGGCCGCGGGCGCTGTCTCGTGCCCGCACTGCGGGCACGTGGGGCACAGCACGGCCTGGCATTCCTGGCAGAACCTCCCGCCGGGAGGATTCTCGGATCCGCAGATGGGGCAGCGCATAAAACCCTCTTCCAGCCAAGGGCCGACATCAAAATATTATGCGCCGCCGTGCGCGGAAATTCAGTGAAGTAGCGGCATCGATGTCGAGGCCCGGCAATGCCGGGCCCGACCGCACACGATAAAAACGGCTTCTTGCGGTGGCGCCGCCGGGCCCGAGGTTCGCGCCGCGTCGTCGGATCAATGAGTATCGACGAAACGGAAACAACGCCCCCACTGCCTGCCGTCGCGAGTGCTAGCGTTCGATACGCCGACTCACGTTCTCGTCACCTGGGTTTTCGCGAAATAGGTGTACGGCCCGTTGGGGCTCCTTTCGGCGATATATCCCGCACACCACCCGGCGCCCCACGGCTGCTTCGTATTGAAATTCTGGTTGTTTTCGTTATCCCAGCTCCACGCCTTCGCATCGGTCGGATTGGATGGAAAGCCCCCGGAATACAGGCAGACTCGCCCTTGCTGCGCGCGAAACGGCGCATTCGTGGACCACTTGATCCAGCAGGTTCCCTGGTATTCATACAGCGACAGTTCCCAGGAGTACGTACCGACACCGGTCACCGGTGCCACTTCCGCTTGCACGTTGCTCATGAACATTCCCCATAAGGTCCATTTGTCATGGCCGATCCAGCATCGGCCACCCGTTTTTTAAAGTGGTTCCTGGACTCCACTCGACGTTCGCCGAGGCGTGCCCCGGTTCACTCAACTCAGCAGCCGCTCGACTTCCTCGATGAGGGCATGACGACGCTGCGCGTCCGCTTCGTAAGCCCGCTCGGCGGCCGCGATGTCCGCCCCGCAGTGCGGGCACTGCGACTCGTGCCGATGCACGTAGCTGTTGCACGCTCGGCACACGGCCAGCCTCGGCGGGATTCTCCCGACCTCCGGCGCACGCTTGCCCTTGTGCTGCCACGCGAGCTCGACGGTCTGTCCCGAGCGGGAAATACTCGCGACGGGCGTGCCGTCCGCAATGCGTTCCGTGATCAGATCGAAGCGCCCCACCGCGAACGACGCGGGTGCAGCCTCCTCGATCTTCTCGATGCGCTCGCGCAGCCCCTGCTTCTTCAGTTCGAGCACGCGATAGTGGCAATACGGGTTGTTGCCCGGCTTGCCGAGCAGCGAATGCGAGGTCCACGTACAGCCGCCACGGCACACGTCGGCGTAGTAGCACGTGCGGCAAAATCCCCACAGGTCGTCAACCGAGCGCAACCGGCCGAAATGGATCGCCTCGCTCGTGCGCCAGATCTCTTCCAGCGACAGATCCCGGATGTTGCCGCCCGCGAAGCCGACCGTTGCGAGCGACGGGCATCCCTTGACGGTGCCGTCCGCTTCGAGCGCGATGACGGTCTGCCCGGCCGCGCATCCGCTCCAGTGCACCCGCTCGTCGCCGAAACCGCGCCACAGATGCTCGTACGGCCCGAAGTAGCCGATGTTGTTGCCGACATTCATCAACAGCCCGCGATCGAGCCCCCGCTGGTAGAGATCGGCCAGCAGCGGCATCAACGCTTCGAGCTGGTAAGGCTGCAGAAGCAACGCGTCATGATCGACCGCGTTGCCCATCGCGACCGTCAGCTGAATCTGCCAATGTGTCGCCCCGATCTCGATGATCGTGTCCATCAACGCGGGCAGGTCGCGCATCGTCGCGGAACCGATCTGCGTGTTCACGCTGACCGCGAGACCGTGCGCACGGGCACGCTTCAGCGTATCCACCGCACGATCGAACGATCCCGGGACATTGCGCACCTTGTCGTGCAGCGGCGCCAGCCCGTCCAGCGACACGCCCAGCCCGTTGAGGCCCGCTTCGACCGCCTGCGCGAGCCGCGCGGGTGTCAGGTTGCGGCCGCCCGTCTGCACCGCGCAGTACATCCCGTGCGCGCGGATGGCCTTGATGAGTTGCGCCCAGTCCTTGCGCAAGTAAGCCTCGCCTCCGATCATCGACACTTCGCGGGTGCCGAGCCTGGCCAGCGCATCGATCACGTCGAGACACTCGGCAGTCGACAGTTCGCTGGTGCGCCGGTGGCCCGCGCGCGACCCGCAGTGCAGGCACTTCAGGTCGCAGGCCAGCGTGACTTCCCACACGACGTGGACCGGGACGAACCGTTGGTAGTCCTCTCCGCTCAGGAAGCGAACCGGGCGCGCTTGATTGTCGTCCATATCGATGTCCCTCGAGTATCGTCCGTCCCGCACCGGCGGCTCGCCGGCCGGTGATCGACGGCGCCCGCCGCGGGCCGCGGCAGGCGCCTCGCCTCGCAAGCGCTCAGCGTCGGGCTTCCAGCCGGGCGATCTCGGCGTTCAGGCCGGCGAGGGCTTCTTCGATGCGGCCGGAATCGGCGAGCTGTTGTTCGGCCTGGCGGGCCAGCGCCTTCATCCGGCCGAGATCGCCCGATTGCCGCGCCTGCTGCAGGCCGACGCCGTACAGCGGCGTGACCGGATGGCGGGGCTCGAACGGGTGCAGCGCGCCGGTCACCGTCATGAGCGCGTGGTCCACCTCATGCCAGCGCGCGCCGTCGAAGAACCGGTAGCTGGCGACCCCCGACTTCCAGTCGGCCTCGACGATGCCCTGCAGGCGGAACGTTTCGGCCAGGCCGCTGGTCGGCCCGGATGGATTGCCGAGCAGGCTGACGACGAGTTGCGTCTTGCCGCCGGGCGTCAACACGATCGGGCTGTACTGGCCCCACACCTGCGCACTGAATTCGAGCGGCGGCCAGGTCGTCTGGGTGACGCGCGCCACGCCGCTGACCTTCTTGGCGGGCGAGTTGATCAGTAGCGCCAGCGTGAGGACCGGCGCGCCTATCGCCGGCGTTGCGACGCGAAAATTCACGGGAAAAAGAGCGGCGGACATTGAATGGCTCCTGTAGCGAATAAGGATCGGGGCAACCGGGCCGGTTTCAGTTCCCGGCTTCCAGGCGCGCGATTTCGGTCTTCAGCGCGGCCAGCGCTGCCGCGATTTCGTCACGGCTTTGCAACTGGTGCGTGGCCGCGGCCGCGACCGTCTTCATGTGCGCGAGATCGCCGGAGGCCGCCGCTTGCTGAATCGGCGCGCCATACAAGGGCCGCGGGCCGCCGTGCGGTTCGACGATCACCGGCCCGGGCTCGAGCGGCACGAATTCCCGGTCGATCCGGGCCGGCACGTTCTCGAACGCGCGCCAGCTGCCGTTGTCGAAAAAGCTGTACGACGCCACGCCGCCTTGCCAGTCGCTTTCCAGCACGAGATGCAGCCGGAACGTCACGATGGCATTCGAGTTCGGGCCGCCGTCGTTGCCCTGCAGCGTCATCAGGATGCGCGTGTTGACCGGCGGCATCAGCGCCATATAGGTGTAGTGGCCCCAGACGTCCGCATGGAAGTCGACCGGCGGATTCACGGCCTGCCCGATCGTTGCGGTACCCACCACACTGCCTTCGGGTGCATCCACGAGCAATGCGAGCCTGAGCGATGGCGCACCCGGCATGCCGGTGCCGATGAGATAGCCCGCGGGGAAAAGCCCGGTACGTGTGTTCTCTGACATGTGGTCCTCCTGCGTGGTGAACGAAACGGCGATGCGTGCGCCGGCCGCTCAGGCCTGCTCGCGCCGCACGATCTCCTGCTTGAGCTTGCCGACCGCGGCGGCAAGGTCTCCGTGCTGCTTCAGAACCGCTTCGGCCTCGCCGAGCAAGGCCTTCATCTTCGATAGATCGCCTTCCGATATGGCTTGATGGATCGCTACGCCATAAGGCGGAATGGCATGGCCGGTTTCCCTGTTCATGACGGTCTCGCTTGAAAGGTCGTCGTGCCGATTCGCGGAAGCCCCGCGAGCATGGGATCAAGCAACGGATATGCCAGTCGTGGATGGGCAGGCCTGCGCCGGCGCGCCGTGCTGCCGCTCGGCAACCGAAGGACGAATTCGTCCGATCGTTTGCTGCGTGGTGGACGAATGTGTCCATGCGCGTCGACCGGGCGCCGACCTTCGCCGCGCGCCGCGGTCCCGGAATGAAGGTGTCATGGGGGCAATCCGCCGTGCCGCACCGCGCACGCGCGGGACATCGCGCTCGAGCGAGCGCTACTGCAGGCCCGGATCCTGGAGCGGCGTGGCCGACGGTCGCGGTGCGACGGGCAGGTGCAAGGGCCGTTCGAGCGTTTCGATGATCGACGCCGGCCGGGCGGCCGGTCGCGACAGATCCGCGAGATGGCCCATCGCGGCAAGACGAGCGGGCACCGAGCCCAGCGCCAGCGCCGTCGAGATCGCGATGCGCAACCCTTGCTCGGCACCCGCCGTATCGCCCAGCATCGATTGCGCACGGGCCTTGAGGATCAACAGCTCGCCGAGATACGCACGCTCCTGCCGGCGAATCATCTTGTCGAGCGCGTCGGAAACCAGCGCTTCGCACTGTTGCGCGCGCCCCGTGCTCAACAGGATCTCGCCATGTTTCCAGGCCTTGATCGAATGGAACAGCGCGCCGCCCTGCCGTTCGATTTCGTTTTCATAGGCGTCCAGCAGCATCGCCTCGGCCGCGTCGAACTCGCCGATCGCACTCAGGTAGCACGCCCTGAAAATCCGCACCGCACCGCCCGCACAAGCCGGTGCGCCGGCCGGCGGGATCGCGTCGAACGCACGGGTCAGGTTCCCGAGCCGATCGACGTCGTTGAAGAGCATCGCCAGCCACGCGGCGCCTTGCAGGTCGAGCGCGCGACCGGGCAAGGACGGCGGCTCGAGCTCCGCTCGCTCGGTCAAGCGGTGCATGGCACCGCGTGCATCGTCGAGTGCGCCGGTCTGGTAGGCGGCCAGCCCCTCGAACGTCAACGCGAGCCCGGCGACATCGGTGCCGCAGACCCCGAGCCGGCGATCGGCGCGGCCGATGCCGGTCAGGCCGCCACGGGACAGCAGCGCCAGCGCCTCCTCGCTGTCGCCGAGCCAGAACAGCGTATTGGCCAGCGCGACGTGAGCGTCGTCGAGCATCATCCGGTCGTCCGTTGCGTGCGCGCGGTGCAGCAGCTCCTGCGCGGTGGCACGCGCCCGGGTGAGTTGCAGCGTCACGAGCTGTGTCGTCCAGATGCCGAAGTGCACGGTGGCGAGCTCGCGTGCGTCGCATACGCCATCGCCGATCGACAAGGCCGTCTCGTAACAGGCGGCCGCCTCGGGAAACTGCCAGCCATGAACACTGCGCAGCACGACGGCCAGCAGGCGATAGGCGCCGAACTGCAAGCGGCGGCTGTCGTCGGTCGGGCTGGCCTTTTGCAGCAGATCGACGCAGCGGCGCAACAGCGCGACGGATTCGCGATACTGGACGGCACCGGCCAGCGCTTCCGCCCGCTCCAGGCACTGCCGCGCCTCGCCGTGCTGCGCTTCGCGCGCCTTGAGCCGGCGCTCGACGACCTTCCGGCTCACGCCGAGCAACGCGGCCGCGGCGCTCTTGTTGTAGGAAGTCCGCTCGAGCGCGCGGTCGATGAGCAGGCGTTCGGCTGCCGCCAGCTTGTCGCTGCCGCCGAACTCGAGCAGGCGATCCGCGAGCAGCGCGCATGCCGTCGCGTCGGGCGCGTCCTCCGTGGCCAGGAACGGCGCGAGCGTGTCGACGTCGATCCGCGCCTGCTCGGCGAACACGCTGAGCTGGCTGACGAGATTGCGCAACTGGCGCACGTTGCCCGGCCACGGATGCTCGCACATCCGCTTGATGGCCGCCGGCGTGAACGCGATCGCGCGCGTTTGCTGGGCAGCAAAATGCGCGGCCAAGAGCGGGATGTCCTCGCTGCGTTGCGCGAGCCCCGGCACGTTGAGAATGAAGACCGCGAGACGGTAGAACAGGTCCTCCCTGAACCGGCCGACGCGCGCTTCTTCCAGCAGGTTTCGATGGGTGGCCGCCACGATGCGGCCGGCAAATCGCTGGCTCGCCGACGCGCCGATCGGCCGGAACGTGCGCGTTTCGAGCACGCGCAGCAGCTTGGGCTGCAGCGCCAGCGGCAGCTCGCCGATCTCGTCGAGAAAGAGGGTGCCGGCCCCGACCTGGCCGAACAGGCCGCGGTGGTCGTCGACCGCGCCCGTGAAGGCGCCGCGGACATGGCCGAAGAACTCCGCCTCGATCAGGTCGTGGGGAATGGCGCCGCAGTTCACGTCGATGAACGGCATGTCGCGCCGCGGGCCGTTTGCGTGAAGGCGTCGCGCGACCAGTTCCTTTCCGGAGCCGGTCGGCCCGACGATCAGCAGCGTATGCTCGGTCGGCGCCACCCGATCGATCATCCGGACCAGCTGGCGCAGTGCCGCCGACACGCCGATCAGCACATGCGCGTCGAGCATGCCGGTGCCGTGCGCGCCCGCGTCCGGGCCGGCAACGGCCCTGTTCCGTATCCCGTTCATCTCACGATGTCCGGCAATCGCGATACAGGCGAAGGCGAAACGCTGTCGAGCCGACGCATCATGATGTCGGCGAACGCCGCTACGCCGGAATTGTGCAACGCGCCCGCGCTGCGGACGTCTGTCCCCGGTCTTTGCATGCCCGTTCCTGTACGGTGAGGCTCTGGAGCGATTCTTTTTGAATTTCTTGTCTTTTTTGAAGGCCGGATACCCCACGGCCCTTCACGCATCGACCTTTCAGCATCCGCACCGGTGGCAATCCGGGCGACGACTGAATCGCGGCCGTTGCTGAAGACAGTGTAGAAGGATTTATTAACTCGGGAGCCGAAATAAATGGGGTTTGATTATCGATGGATTTTGTCGGTCGCGGTAATAATCGCGAGGTTTGTTCAATGAACTCTGCGAGTCAAAACCGCTGCCCGATACACCGGCCGACGGTTCCTCGCATCAATCCCGCGCGCGAAAACGCTATCGCTGCATTTCTGACGACAAAACCCGACCTCTTCGCCAGAAACATCGATGCGGTCGTTTTTCGAGAAGAAGATTTCTCGACATTCTTTCAAGAAAACAAGGTTGCCGCCGTTACGGCATGTCCGCTTGATGGATAACGGCAGCCCGACATTGATTACGGATCGGTTTCCAAATGGCGCAGCAATACCGCGGCAATGCAATAGATTCGCGTCTTTTATCTGGCCGCACGATCGGGAAGAGGATCCGGCGCGCTATCGAAACGGCGCGAGCGAGCCGGGACAAAAATATTCATGGATGAACCGCACGGCGCGCTCGCGAAACAGAACCGGAGAATGAAAGGCCGCGCCGGTCTTCACGCCGGCGAATTGGCCAGATCGCGCCGCCGGCGGATAGCCCGTTCCTTTACCGCGCCGGCAACGCGCCGGCGATCTGATCCGCGAGCTGGCCGAGAATCCGGCTCAGCGCAGTCGCTTGCCCGGCCGCATCGAAGTGCGCGATCCGCGCCGTCAAGGTTGTCTCGCGGCTCAACGTCACGCGAGCAGGATGACCGGACAGCACGGTCCACGCAGCCTCGAACGTCAACCTGCCGTTTTCGTCCGCATGCGCGTCCAGCACCGTGACGACCAGCGTGCGCGTATCCGGCTGCCGGGGCGCGTCGGGCAACACGACGGCGCCCGCGGGCAGGCGCGTCAGCAGATCCTGCGCCAGCGTCCGACGCATCATCCGGTCAAGCGGCGCGCCCCAGCGGGCGCCGTCGTCGATCACGAGACGGTTCGCCGAACGCTGCACGACGACTTCAAGCCGATCGAGCTCCGCCGGATTATGCACGGCGGTGAGCTGTACCGGCGAAACCGGCTCGCTGGCGAACGGTGCGGAAGCCGGCATCGCAGTCAGCGTCACGTAGCGCGTCGGCGGACTGTGTCCGCAACCGGCAACCAGCGCGCCGGTCAGCGCAACGACGATCGCCGCGGCACTCGACCGCAGCGCGTTCAGCGCGGAGATTCCGTTCCGTCGCCCTGCGTGGCCGATCATGGCTGGTCCTCCCGTCTGCCGCGCACGAGCGCTTCCGGATGCCGATCGAGATAGTCCGCCAGCGCGCGCACCGAGCGTGCGGTGTCGGTCAGCTCGCGCAGCGCCGCGGGCAAGCCGGTCTGGGTCGTCGCGTCGTCCCCGAGCGTCCGGTTGGCCGCCGCGACGGCCTGATCCGCGGCATTCGCGGTGTCGCGCAGCTGCGCGACGAGCGGGCCGATCTGCGGTGATACCTGCTGCAGCGTCCGGTCGATCTGCGTCACCGAGCGGTCGATATGCGCGAGGCTGTCGCGTATCTGCGGCGATCCCGCCAGTGCGTTGATCCACGCCGCAATGCTGCGCACGTCGTCGCCCGTCGCCTTGATCGGCAGCGCGTCGAGCTTGCCGGCGATGTCGTTGGCCCGCGCGGCGATCGCGTTGAGGTCCGCTGGCGCGACACTCGGTATCTCGGCCGGGCCCGGCCCGGTGACGAACGGCGCCGCCGGCGCATCGCTGACGAAGTCGAGGCTGACCAGGCGCGAACCGACCAGCGGCGGATCCTGGACCAGACGTGCGCGCAGCCCCTGTGCGACAAGCCGCCCGAGCATGCCGTCGACGACGGGACGCCAGTTGCCGTTCGCCGGTGGCCGCACGCCGGCAATGCCGAGTGCCGAAGGCTCGAGCGCGATCTGCACGGGCGTGCCGAGCCGCCCGGTGCCCGCGTCATAGCTCAGGCGCACGCTGGTCACGGTGCCGACCTGAAAGCCGCGCAATTTCACGGGCGCGCCGTCCTTGAGTGCGCCGGCCGCCCCGGCAAACCGGACGACATACGGGACGACGGGCCCATGCTCGGGCGCCAGGGCCGGCCGACGCTCGGTGCCGTCGAAGCGCCGCGCCGGCTTGCCGGGCCCCGGCTCCATGACGATTTCCGGTCCGACCACGAGCGCCCGCAGCGACGCCGGATCGCTCATGTCGGGTTGCGCGCCGCGCAGGAAGAACCGCGTTCCGTCGAGCAGATATTTCTCCTCCGCCCGATCGATCCTCAACGCGGCCTCCACCTGCCGGCCGTCGGGCGACACCGCGATGCGCGACACCGTCCCTACCTTGACGCCGCGCAGCGTCACTTCGGTATCGTCGACCTTCATGCCGTGCGCGTCGGAGAACACGACCGTCACGGTCTCGCCGCCCTCCGCCACCGCGCGGATGCCCAGCCATCCGACCACGCCGAGCGTGGCGATGGGAACGGCCCAGATCCAGCCCGGCCACACGCTGCGGCGCACGTCGGCGCGGGTCCGTTGCACGCGCGGGCGGTTCATCGGCGCCTCCGGTCGAGCGCATCCCACATCAGCCGCGGATCGAACGCACGCGACGCCAGCATCGTGAAGAACACGACGAGCGCGAATGCCGTCGCACCGGCCGCCGGGTCGGCCGAGGCAATGCCGTCGAAGCGAATCAATGGAACGAACGCCGCGATCGTGAAGACATCGACGTTCGACCAGCGGCCCAGTTCGTCGATCCAGCGATGGATGCGCCCTTTCAGGCGCAGATGCCGGCGCGATTGCCGCAGCACGGATACAACGAACCAGGCCATGCCGACAATCTTGGCAACCGGTATCACGATGCTCGTGATGAAGGTCAGGATCCCGAACGGCCACAGTCCAACGTGAAACAGCTGCAATACGCCGTCGACGACGCGATGCGATACCGTGTGCCCGAATTGCATCGACACCGTCATCGGCAGCAGGTTCGCGGGTACGGTCAGAACGAGCGCCGCCAGCGACAGCGCGCTCGCCCGTGAAAGCGGCGCCGCCTTCCGTGCGCGCAACGTCAGCCCGCAACGCGGACACGCGCGTCCTGCGCGCTCGGCCGGCTGGATCAGGTCGCAGGCGGTGCACGAGAGCGTGGCCTCCCCCCGCGCCGGATGCCGTTCGGCCGCAATGGCTCGCCACACGGTGCGGCGATCGAGCGACGCACGCGTGATCATCGACATCAGCCCCGCGGCGATCAGGCAATAGCCGCCCGCACCGATCGTGCCGGTCAGGTTCTGCGTGACACGCGCATAACCGACGATGCATCCGACCAGATACACGTCCGGCATCGCCCATGCATCGAGCCGGAGCGTCCATCGGAACAACGTCCCGATGCCGGTGAAGCGCCAGCCGAAGCGGACCGCACCGAGCACCAGCATGAGGCCGCCAAAGCGGGCAAAGGGCAGGACGATGCCGAACATCGCGAGCAATGCGGCCAGGATCACCCACCCGTCGTCCCACATCGGCAGAAGCCCCGACGCGAGCACCGACGCATGGGCGGTTCCGAGCATCGTGACGGTCATCAGCGGCGCCAGGTTGGCCGGAAACAGCAACGCGAAGGTCGCAGTGGAACAGGCCAGCGCGGCCTGCACGCTGCGGCCGCTGCGACGCTCCAGCGGCGCATGGCAGAGCCGGCAGCGCACGAGCGCGTGCGCGCCGACGGGCGGAATGTCCTCGAGCGCGCCGCATTCGGGGCAGCCGATGGTCATGATCCGGCCTCGGCGTCCGCGCATCGCGCACGCGTGCCCGGATGGGACATGTCGCGTGCGGTCCTGCATCGACGTGCCGCCGTTCGAACCCGCCGCAGCCGCGCGCGCCGGATCGATGCGCCGATCATCGCGCGCAATGCGTGATGACACGCGTCATGGCAGAACTTGCCAGGCTCCCGCCGCTGGTCGCGCACCCTGGTACGCATGGCTCCTCCTGCTCGATCGCACCGCCACCCCGGCACCGGGCGCCCACGTGCGGCGCCCGAGGCCCGATACGCGCCGGCTCGATGTCCCATTAGAGATGCGCGCCACCCCGGCACCGAGGTCTCGCGTGCGAGCCGACCCTCGCGGTGTCCGCCGGCAAACCGCGTGCCTCGCGGTTATCGATCGCCCGTCAACCCGTGCGGTGCCCGTGCCGGCTCCGGCACGTCGGACGATACCGATCGGCACCTGCGCGCAGCGTTCGCCCGTCACCGATCCGGCGTGCGCCAGGCCCGGCGAGCGCCGGCATCGGGAATCGCCGGATATACTCCCCACCAGTATCGTGCTTATACTCCCCCCCAGTTTCATTCGACGAATGACGGACACCGTGCGGCCGCAAGAAGGAAGCAAGCGCCCAGGCCGTTCCAGACCGTCGTTCACTACTGAAGCACCGAAAAAGGAGCATGACCATGTCCGTCGCCATTCATCCCACAGTCGATCGCGGTGTGCAGAAAGGAGCCGATTCGTTCGCGGGCGGTACGCTGCGCTGCCTGTGCACGCAGGACCCGGTCGAGGTTCGGGTCGATTCCCAGGTCGCGTTCAACCACGCATGCGGCTGCACGAAGTGCTGGAAACCGGCCGGTGCGCTGTTTTCCGTCGTGGGCGTCGTGCCACGCGACAAGCTCGCCGTGACCGCCCATGGCGAAAAACTGCGCGTGGTCGACGCCACGGCGCTGATCCAGCGCCATGCGTGCACCGCGTGCGGCACGCATCTGTTCGGGCGCATCGAAAATCGCGATCATGCGTTCTACGGTCTGGATTTCATTCACACCGAACTGTCGCCGGATGCCGGCTGGGACGGCCCCGGGTTCGCGGCCTTCGTCTCGTCGATCATCGAAAGCGGCACGCCGCCGTCGTCGATGGCGGACGTGCGCGATACGCTGCGCGGCAAGGGCCTGGAGCCGTACGATTGCCTGAGCCCCGCGCTGATGGACGCGCTGGCGACGCACACGGCCAAGGCCAAAGGGACGTATCGGGACGCGTGAGGTACGCGGCGTGGCCGGCGCGATCGGCAAGATGGTCGCGACGACCGCGTGGTCGCTCATCACGTGCGTCCACGCATGATGGGGCCACCTATGCACGTCGCCGAGATCGCGACGCGCGCAGATCGGATAGCACGCGCGGTCGTTCGCCATCACGGGGATCGGCCGCGGATTGCGCCCTCACCCCGGTTCCCCCACTTGCATCGTCACGCCCACTGCATTGCGCAGCACGTCCGCGAGTTGCTGGTTCTCGTCGATGCGGGCCTGCTCGATGGCCACGTCTTCGGCGTTGCCGGTCCGCCGCGCCCATTCCTGGCGCTCGCGCGCGAAAATCATCCGCTCGTGCACGGCCCGGATCGCCGCCCAGATCGCGTCCTCCGTTTTCTGCGCTTCCGCATCCGCCAGCGAAAGCGCCGAGAACGCGTGCCCGGTGTGGCACCGGTATCGCAACGGCCGATCGTCGCGCAGGCGCCAGAGCACGCCGTTGCAACTGGGGCACGTGAGCGCGGAACGTTCGCCGATTGCATCGAGACGCTGAGGCGCCACGAGGCCGTCCTCCGCAATCCGGGCCTCGTCGTCGAGATCACGCAACTCTGCCATTTTTCCCTTCTCCTCCACACGTGCGCCGTAGACGGCCTCATGAATGGTCCGCGGCAGGTCGTCGGTCCGCGCGATCGCATCGGCGCCCGCCGCGGCGAGCGCGCTGCGCGGCATCGACGGCGCCTCGCACTCGGCGGGGTCCTGAATGATCCCGTAGCCGTCCCGTGCCCGGATCGCGGCCAGTCCGGCGGACCCGTCATCCAGATCGCCGCTGAGGACCACGCCGACCACCCCGGCACCGTATTCGCGGGCCACCGATCGAAACAGCGGATCGGCGGCCGGGCGAGCGTAGTTTTCGGCGGCGGTGTCGAGCAACCGGAAGATCCCGCCGCGCAGAATCATGTGCCGATCCGGCGGCGCGACATAAATCCTGCCGGGTTGCGGGTGTTCCCCCTGGATCGCCTGGGTGGCAAACAACGCGCCCCAGCGCGTCAGCAGCTCCGGCAACATCGTCCGATGCCGGCCAATGTGCTGCACGATGCAAATCGGCACCGGGAGATCCGCGGCAAAGCCCGCCACCAGTGTCCGGAGGACCGGAAGGCCGCCGCGGGATGAGGCGATGACAACGATATTTCGATGGTTCATGACACCTCCTGTGTGCATGGACGAGCAAAGTCCATGCGTGATACGAGGTGTCGCCGTTCGGACGACGAAGAAATGCGGTACGGCAAGCCAGTGGCCCGCTGTATCGGGGTTTGTAGTCGATCGCCGTCAGACGGACGTCGACGAGGTGCGCGCGAGCGCGATGCCATGACTTGCAGCGGACCGCCGTCCGCTGCAATACCGCCACACGCGAATTGACTCAGGCGGACAACTTCACCGAGGGTCGGTCAATGCCGCGAGCAGCATCCCGAAATCCAGCGGTTTGGCGAGATGCGCGTCGAATCCGGCTTCCACGGCGGCCTGGACATCGTCCTGGCGGTTGCGGCCGGTCAGCGCAACGGCCCTGATGCCGGCCCATTGGGGATCGGCCTTGACCCGGTTCAGCAACTCGTAACCGTCCATGTCGGGCAGCCCGATGTCGGACACGATCGCATCGATCGGCGCCTTCGGCAGCATCTCCAGCGCCGCGGCACCGGTTTCGGCGGTGGTGACCACCGCGCCGGCCAATTCCAGCAGTGTGGTGAGCGACAGCGCCGTCTCCTGATCGTCTTCGACGAGCAGCACGCGCAGGCCGGCGATACCCCCTTCCGCGCCATCGCTGCCGGCCGGCAGCGCACGCTCGTCCGCCGCGGCCGGCAGCCATACCGTCATCGCCGTTCCGCGGCCCGGGCCATCCGAAGCCGCCGAAATCCGGCCGCCGTGCATGTCGACGAGCTGCCGCACCAGGGCCAGCCCGATGCCGAGACCACCGCGCGCCCGGTCGCGCGGCGCCTGCCGGAACATGTCGAACACGTGCGGCAGCGTATCGCTATCGATGCCCTGGCCGTCGTCGATGACGTCGACACGCAGCATCCGTCCTTCGTACGCCAACCGCACCACGATCCGCCCATGCGACTGCGTGAACTTCAGCGCATTGGACATCAGGTTCCAGAAAATCTGCTCGCATCGCACCGGGTCGGCGAGTGCGATGGCCGGACCGGCCGGCAACTCCACGTTCAGAACCAGCCCGCGCGCGTGCACGTCGGCTTCGCACGTATCCGCGATGCCGCGCAAGATGGCCGTCAGGTCGACCCGCGACACGTCGAGCGCCAGCTTGCCGGTCTGGATGCGCGACAGGTCGAGCAAATCGTCGATGATCTGCGCCTGCGCCCGGACCGCCTGCCGAATCGAGTCGGCCGCTTCGCGCACGGCGGGAATGTTGCGCGTCTCGGGAAGGCGCGGCAGCATCTCCGACTTGACGCCGATCAGGTTGAGCGGATGCCGCAACTCGTGCGACAGCACCGCCATGAACTCGTCCTTCAACTGGTTCGAGCTCAGCGCCTGCTCGCGTGCGGCCTGTTCCCGTGCGAGCGCCTCGCGGTTCGCATCCTCGCTCTGCTTGCGCAGCGTCAGGTCGCGGACGATCTTCGCGAAGCCGTTGAACGACGTATCGGAAATCGGCGTGACGACGCCGCTGCAGAAGATGCGGCGCCCGTCCTTGGTGCGATGCCAGCGCTCGTCGTCCGCGCGCCCTTCCCGGGTCGCGACGTCGCGCTCGCGCGCCGGCACGAGCGCTTGCCGGTCGTTCGGTTCGTAGATCAGCTCCACGTCCTCGCCGATCATCTCGTCTTCCGTATAGCCGAAGATGCGTTCGGCCCCCGCGTTCCAGCTCACGATCGATCCGTGGCAGTCCTGGATGATGATCGCGTAGTCCTTGGTCGATTGCGCGACCAGGCGCAAGCGCTGCTCGCCCGCCCGCGCCGCTTCTTCCGCGTGATGCCGGTCGGTGATGTCGATCAGCGTGATCACGGCGCCGTCGATGTGATCGTCCGCGGTGCGATACGGCAGCAGGCGCATCAGGTACCACCGGCCGGCCTCGCTCTCGATCTCGCGTTCGATCAGGCGCAGCGAATGGAACGACTGGCGGACATCGTCCGCGAGCGTCGGATACCGCAGCGCGTGCGTGATATGAAACAGCGAACGGCCGAGGTCGGTATCGATCAGGTTGAAGATCGCCGTGGCATTCGGCGTGAACCGCTTGACTCGGATTTCCTTGTCGACGAAGACGGTGGCGATTTCGCTCGACGCGATGATGTTGTGCAGGTCGTCGTTCGCCTTGGCGGTGTCTTCGATACGCGCCTGCGTTTCGGCGTTGGCCGTGGTCAACTCTTCGTTGACCGATTGCAGCTCTTCCTTGCTGCTCTCGAGCTTCTCGCTCGTCGAGCGCAATTCTTCGTTGATCGCCTGCAGCTCCTCGTTCGACGCATTCAGCTCCTCGACCGAGGTTTCATACTGCTCGATGATCGTCGCCAGTTGCTCGCGGCTGTGCTGCAGCTCCTGTTCGAGCTGCGCGAGCACCGGATCCTGTCCGCTCGCTTCGGCCTGATCCTCCTCGGTCATGCGGCCGGCCACCTCGTCGAACACGATCAGCAGGAATTCCGCATTGGCAACCTTGTCGTGGAACGGCCTGACGGTCATGTTGATCCACGACACGCGCGCCTCGTGCGCCCACTTGACGCGGCGCGCCTCGACGCTCGTCCCCGTCTGCAGCGCACGGAAAATCGCCGTGCGCAAATCGAGCCGCAGATCCGGCAGCACCAGCGTCATGATGTTGCTGGACAGCTCGCCGCCGACATGCCGCAGGAAGCGCCCGGCGTTATCCGACAGATGCACGACGTTCGATTCCTTGTCGATGATGACGCTCGGCGGCGAATACGTTTCCAGCGCGCGCTGATGGAGCTCCGAATAGGAGAAATTGCGCTGGGCCGGGCTGGCCGGCACGCGCAGCGGCGGTTGGGGCGTGGAGCGCTCGTCGCCGCCGCCGGCCTCGACCTGGAACAGCGGCGGGAAGCCCGTGGCCGGTTTCGCGCGATGCGTGACGACGCGGGCCTGATAGATCCGGCGTTTCTTGTCGACGACCGTAAACAGATCGTCGGCCGCGTCGGCCGATTCCGCCGTGCCGAGGAACAGGTAGCCGTTGGGACGCAACGCGAAATGAAACAGCTCGAGAATCTGCCGCTGCACCGCGCGCTCCAGGTAAATCAGCATGTTGCGGCACGAGATCAGGTCGAGATGCGAGAACGGCGGATCGCGCAGCAGGCTGTGCGCGGCGAACAGGATGCGCTCGCGCACGGCTTTCGCGATCACATAGTGCGCGCCCTCGCGCGTGAAGTAGCGCTGCAGCAGGACGGCGGGCACGTCGGTTGCGATCGACAGCGGGTAGGAGCCCGTGCGTGCACGGACGATCGCGGCTTCGTCGATATCGGTTGCAAATACCTGGATCGCCTGGCTCGACATCGCGGCCTCGCGCGCGCGCGCGAGCAACAGCGAGATCGAGTACGCCTCTTCCCCGGTCGCGCATCCGGCGACCCACACTCGCACCTGCTCCTCGGCGGATTCCGACGCGAACAACCGGGCGATCACTTCGCGCTCGAGAAAATCGAAGGCCTCGCGATCGCGGAAAAACTGCGTGACGCCGATCAGCATGTCCGCCAGCAGCGCGTTCGCCTCGTCCGGTGCGGTCCGCAGGAAATCCCGGTACGAGAGCAGGTCGCGCTGGCCGTTCACCTGCATGCGCCGCTCGATCCGCCGCAGCACGGTCGCCCGCTTGTACAACCGGAAATCGTGGCCGGTCCGCACGCGCAGGTGCATCAGGATGTCGGACAGCGCGCGTTCGGGATCGTTGGCGCCGGGTCGATCGCTGTGCTGGTTCGCTTGCGCAAGTTCGAGACTCTGTTGCTCGATGCGCCGCGCATTCGCCCACAGGTCCAGCAATTTTTGCGGCATGTCGGCCGCCGGCAGCACGATGTCGACGCGCGCGGTCGAGATCGCATGCTGCGGCATCTCCGCATACTCCGCGTCGCCCGGCGTCTGGGCGAGCGTGATGCCGCCCGCCTCCTTGATGTGGCTCAGGCCCGCCGCACCGTCCGAGCCGGTACCGGACAGCACGATGCCGATCGCCCGCGCGTCATGGGCGTCCGCCAGCGTCCGGAAAAAGTGGTCGATCGCGACCGTGGCAGTGTCGCCCGCGCCCAGCGCGCTACAGCGAAGGCAGCCGTCGGACATCTCGAGCCGCATGCCGGGCGCGATCACGTAGATATGGTTCTTTTCGATCGGTACGGTGGCCGTCACCTGATGCACCGGCATGCCCGTGGTGTGCTGCAGGACGTTGTCCATATGGCTGACCTGACCTCGCGCCAGATGCACGACGACGACGAACGCCATGTCCATGCCCGTCGGCGCGCTCTCGAAGAAGGTCTGCAAGGCCGTCGTGCCGCCGGCGGACGCACCGATGCCCACAACCGGAAACGGCAGATCGCTCTTCAACGTGATGGACAAGGGAAGCCGCTCCTGATGCGTAGGCTCATGCCTTGCCATTGATGTTCTCCTGTGGGTCCCCGGGACGTCGTATTGGGGCGCCGATCATGCGCTGGTTGCGCATTGTACGCGGCCAGCATGCCACGTTCCGGGCGCCGGGACGACTCTCCGCCGTGCAGCGTCCGTATCGCCTCGGGGTTCCGCTGCAAGCTCCGGCGCCGTTGGGGCAGGTTACGGCGCGAAGGTCCGGAAGCAGTTCGACGAATCGGTCGAGCGGCCGTACGCTCTACATCCATCACTGTAGATCGAGGGAAGAAGACGCGGTGTACGGCCCCTGTTTGCGCGGACTCGGTCCTCCCGGTGACGACACCGTCATGCCGTCCGGGTGGACGTGAAATCCTCAGGCGAGAACGCGACTTCGCGGCGCCCGCGAAACGGTAACGGGTAGGTCAACGCTCGTCACTGACGGGCCTGGCGGCATCGGGAAATCATCGCTCGTCGGGTGCCTTCCGCGCGAACACGTTGGCGATGGGCTCGCGCATCAGCCGCGCGTTCGACTCCGCGGCATTCGACGACCGCTTGCGCGTCGCCGCGCTGCCAGTCGGCGCCGTCACACCCGACTCGATCGCGATCGTCAAGCTCGACGCGAAGCGCGCCGACATCGAGGGGACCCCTTATTGCGCAACTCCGTGTTGCAGCGCACCGCCGATCCAGCGCTCCTCCGACGCTTGAAGATGGGCGCGCATCGCAGTTTGCGCGGCAATCGCGTCGCCCGCTTGCAGCGCTTTCAGGATGTGCTCGTGCTCCCTCACTGCGGCCGCCCAGGTTTCCGAGCTCTCCGAATGTCCGCGAATCGCCACAGCGATCGGATCGTGTCGACTGTCGAACAATTCGCCCACAAAGCGGCTCAATACGGAGTTACCGGCCACCTCCGCAATAAGCATATGAAACTGCCGATCCGCATCGGTGGGCGATTTTCCCGCGACGGCAAGCCGCTTCATTCGCTCGACCGTACGGCGCAAGCGGTCAAGCGTGGCTGCCGAGAATCGCGCCGTCGCGAGCACGATGACTGAACCTTCAATGGCGCCCCGCGCCTGCATCAGCTCCAACGGGCTTTCGCCCAGCGCGGGCACCCCGCTGCCGTCACTCTCGCCTGGATCGCGAACGTACACGCCGGAGCCAATGCGTATCTCAATCTGGCCGCCAATTTCGAGGGCGATCAAGGCTTCGCGCAACGAGGGGCGTGACACCCCAAGCGTAATAGCGAGTTCGCGCTCAGGCGGCAGTCGGCCGCCGGGGGGTAATCCGCCTTGACGGATCAATGCGAGGATTTGTGCGGCCACAGATTGGTAAAGCCGCTTTGGTTCTGTCTGCTTCATGATCCGAATGATGTTCGACCGAAATGCCGGGAGCTTCGCTTGCGAAGGAAGTCTACCATGCGGCTGAATCCCCCGGCCAGCTTAGGTGATGACCCGATATGAGGGTTAACTCCATTGGTATGGTCGATTCAAAATAATAACAATTGGCTTTACCAAATGAGCGCAACAAGCTTAAATTTACTGAAACTGGACTGGCCAGTTGCCGCTTAACCTCGGCGCCAGCAACCGACGGAGACATGAATGACCAGTGCCGACCTGCGGCAATCACCGCGCCCCTCGCCCGGAGGGCCGACCGCGCAAACCATTCTGCAACTGCAGGGCGTGGGCAAGCGCTTCCCCGGCGTCGTGGCGCTCGATGGCATCGATCTGGATCTACGGATCGGCGAAGTCCATGCCGTCTGCGGCGAGAACGGCGCCGGCAAGTCGACGCTGATGAAAATCATCAGCGGGCAATACCGCGCGGACAACGGCGTCGTGCGCTACCAGGGGGCGCCGGTGCAGTTCTCGTCCACCACCCAGGCCCAGGCCGCGGGCATCGCGATCATCCATCAGGAACTGAACCTCGTCCCCCACCTCTCCGTCGCGGAAAACATCTACCTCGCGCGCGAACCCAAGCGCGGCCCGTTTGTCGACTATCGCGCGCTGAACACCAAGGCGCAGCAATGTCTGGAACGGATCGGACTGACCGTGTCACCCACGACGCTGGTCGGCACACTTTCGATTGCGCAACAGCAGATGGTGGAAATCGCGAAGGCGCTGTCACTCGATGCCCGGGTGCTCATCATGGACGAGCCCACCTCGTCGCTGACCGAGTCTGAAACGGTCCAGTTATTTCGCATCATCAAGGAGCTGCGCAGCGACGGGGTCGCCATCCTGTACATCTCGCATCGACTCGACGAGATGGCCGAAATCGTGGATCGCGTCACGGTTCTGCGCGATGGGCGCCACATCGCAACGAGCGATTTCGCATCGACCTCGGTGAACGAGATCGTCGCGCGCATGGTGGGTCGTTCGCTCGACGATGCGTACCCGCCGCGTCAATCCATTCCTACCGATCAGGTTCTGCTGAAGGTATGTGATCTGAAACGAACCGGCACGTTCGGCCCGGTGTCGTTCGAACTTCGCAAGGGTGAAATCCTCGGCTTCGCCGGCCTGATGGGTGCAGGGCGAACCGAAGTCGCCCGGGCGATCTTCGGCGCGGAGCGGCCCGATGGCGGCTCCATCCTGTTGGGCGATATCCCTATCGCAATCGGATCACCACGCGAGGCCATTCGCCACGGGATCGCATATCTGTCCGAAGACCGCAAAAAGGACGGCCTCGCCCTGGCGATGCCGGTAGCCGCCAATATCACGCTGGCCAACGTCCGCGCCATCTCGTCACGCGGCTTCCTGCGTTTCGCGGAAGAAACGGCCGTCGCCCGGCATTACGTGCGTGAACTCGGCATCCGCACACCTACGGTCAGACAGATCGCGCGGAATCTATCCGGCGGGAACCAGCAGAAGATCGTCATCGGCAAATGGTTGTACCGCGGCTCGCGGATCCTCTTTTTCGACGAGCCGACGCGTGGCATCGATGTCGGCGCGAAATACGCGATTTACGGGCTGATGGACCGCCTCGCAGCGGACGGGGTCGGTGTCGTCCTGATCAGTTCGGAACTGCCCGAACTGCTCGGCATGACGGATCGCATCGCCGTCTTTCACGAAGGGCGTATCACCGCGGTCCTTGAGACCGGAAAGACCAATCAGGAGGAGATCTTGCATCATGCATCAGGAAGAAGCCATGCTTGACATCACATCGGGCACCACACCGGCCGTCGATAAACAGGCACGGCAGCGACGCCGCGACCTGATCCAGAAATTTGCCGCGCTCGGCAGCCTGGTCGTGCTGATCGTCGCGTTTTCGTTGACGAGCTCCGCGTTCTTCTCCGTCGACAACTTGATGACCGTTGCGCTTCAGGTGACGTCGATCGCGTATCTCGGCGTGGCTGCGACGTGCGTCATCATTACGGGCGGCATCGATCTGTCGGTCGGATCGGTACTGGCGCTGGCCGGTGTCGCCGCCGCCCTGCTCGTCAAGATGGGAATCCCGGTACCCGTCGCGATGCTGGGCGGCATGCTCGTCGGCGCCGCCTGCGGATGGGTCAATGGCATCTGCGTCACGCATATGGGGCTGCCGCCATTCATTGCAACCCTCGGCATGATGTTGGTCGCCCGCGGGCTCGCGTTACAGATCACCGGCGCCCGACCCGTGTCGGGGCTCGGCGACGCCTTCGGCGAACTGGGCAACGGAGCCCTTTTCAAGATCTCGCACATCGGGGCTGACGGCTTTCCGGACACGATCTTTCCTGGCATTCCTTATCCGGTCGTCATCATGGTGGTCCTGTTCGTGGCGGTCTCGGTCCTGCTGTCACGAACGTCGCTAGGCCGCCACATCTATGCCGTCGGATCCAACGCGGAAGCTGCACGCCTGTCTGGCGTGAACGTACAAGGTGTCAAGCTCTTTACCTACGTTCTTTCGGGATTGCTCGCGGGGGCTACGGGTTGCGTCCTGATGTCGCGTCTCGTCACCGCCCAGCCGAACGAAGGTGTGATGTACGAACTCGACGCCATCGCAAGCGCGGTGATCGGCGGCACGTCGCTGATGGGTGGCGTCGGCACGATCTCCGGCACGGCCATCGGCGCATTCGTGATCGGCGTGCTGCGCAACGGCCTGAACATGAACGGTGTATCGAGCTTTATCCAGCAGATCATCATCGGTGTCGTCATTCTCGGTACCGTATGGATCGACCAACTCCGAAACCGGAAGTTGTAATCAGAAGACGAAGTTCCAACCACCATCAAGGAGCGAGACATGAAAAAGATATCCGTATTGGCTGCGGCCGCAACGATGTGCGCGATGTTCGGCGCGTATGCGCATGCAGCAGGCGGCGAAGTCGCCGTGATCGTGAAGACGGCCAATTCGAACTACTGGCAGAACGTTCAGAAAGGCGCTACCGCGGCCATGGCCAATGCAAAGGGATACACGATGACGTTCCAGGGTCCCGCCGCGGAATCCGCCATCGCTGACGAAGTCAACATGGTCGAGAATGCCGTGAACCGGCATGTCGCCGGCATTGTTCTCGCGCCCTCCGATCCGGATGCTCTCGTGCCTGCGATGAAGAAGGCGTGGGAAGCCCATATCCCGGTGGTATTGATCGACTCGGCCGTATCCGATGCCGGCAAGCAGTACTACCAGTCGTTCCTGTCGACCGACAATGCCAAAGCCGGTGAGCTCTGCGCGAAGGCGATGATCGATCGGGTCGGGCAAACCGGCAAGGTCGCGGTGATGTCATACGTGCCGGGGGCGGGCTCGGAAGTCGGCCGCGTCGGCGGATTCCGCAAGTACATCGCGGCACATTCGAAGCTGCAACTGGTCGGACCGTTCTATTCGCAATCGCAGATGGCGAATGCGCTGAACCAGACGACCGACGTCCTGTCGGCGAACCCCGATCTCAAGGGCATTTTCGGCGCCAACGAGCCGACGGCCGTGGGGATGGGGCGTGCCCTCCAGCAGTCGGGCAAAGGCGGCAAGGTCGTCGCGATCGGCTTCGACGGCAACCAGGACCTCCAAGGGTTCGTTCGGGACGGCACGATTCAGGCCATCGCCGTTCAGAGCTCCTACCAGATGGGCTACAAGGGCATCCAGACGCTCGTCAACGTGATCGAGCGCAAGCCCGTATCCAAGCAGGTGGACACGGGCGTCATGATGGTCGAAAAGCAGAACCTCGATTCGCCCGACGCGAAGAACGTCCTGTATTGACGAACCCGCCGGCGCGGTGGCCGGGATGCCGCCCGCCGGACTCTCCCCCTTTCAGACACGCTCCATGAACGCCATTGCTACGCACGCGCTGCCACGAAGCGGACTGGCCATGACCACACTGGGTTTCGGCTGTTCGCAACTCGGCGGCCTCTACAAGCCCATGTCGACCTCCGACGCCCACGCGCTCGTTGACTGGGCGTGGGATGCCGGCATCCGCTATTTCGATACCGCACCGTTCTACGGCTATACGCTCTCGGAGCGCCGAGTCGGGCAATCGCTGCAGGCGCGGGCTCGCAAGGACTACGTACTGAGCACGAAAGTCGGGCGGCTGATGCGGCCCGACGACACCGTTCAGGCCGGCGACGATGGCTGGGCGCACCCGCTGCCCTTCCGGCCCCGCTTCGACTATACGTTCGACGGCATCATGCGTTCATACGAAGACAGCCAGCAACGCCTCGGCATGCCGGCGATCGACATCCTTTATGTTCACGATATCGGTGCTGCCACGCATGGCGATCTGCATGCTCACTACTGGAAACAACTGACCCACGGCGGCGGATTCCGGGCGCTCGCCGAGCTTCGCGATTCCCATGCCATTTCCGCCATCGGACTCGGCGTCAACGAATGGGAAGTTGCCGTCGACTCGATGCAGGAAGCGGATCTCGACGTCATCCTCCTGGCGGGCCGCTACACGCTGCTCGAACAGGAGGCGCTTGCGCCGTTGCTCGATCGATGCGCGCGCGGCGATGTCCGGATCGTCGCGGGCGGCGTCTTCAACTCGGGCGTGCTGGTCGGGAACGGCAAGTTCAACTACGCGGACGCGCCCGCCGACGTCGTTCGAAAGGTCGCGCGTCTCGCCGATGTATGCGCGCGCTTCGACGTTCCGCTTGCTGCGGCCGCGCTTCAATTTCCGCTGGCCCACCCGGCCGTCGTGTCCTGCGTGGTCGGCGCCCGTAGCATCGAGCAACTGCACAAGAACATCGCCTGGCTCGAAACGCCACTCCCGCCGGAACTCTGGACGACGTTGCAACACGACGGGTTGATCGACGCATCCGCTCCGGTTCCGGAGGTTTGCGCGTGATGCCCCGAATCGACGCTCATCAGCACTTCTGGAAAATTGCCGGTCGTGATGGCTATTGGCCTCCGCAAACGCTGGATGCCATCTATCGGGACTTCGGCCCTCAGGATCTGGAGCCGCTGCTTGCGCAGTTCGGCGTGCAGCAGACCGTCCTCGTTCAGTCGCTACCGACCTTGGACGATACGCGCCATCTGCTCGACGTGTCGTCCCGAACGGGCTTCGTGTCGGCCGTCGTCGGATGGGTAGACATCAAGTCCGAGGACGCGCCGGCCCAAATCGAGTCGCTCGCCCGTCATCCGAAATTTCGTGGCATTCGCCCGATGCTGCAGGATCTCGCCGATGACGACTGGATCGACGATCCGATCGTCGAGCCCGCGGTCGACGCGATGCTCGCGCACGATCTCGCTTTCGATGCACTCGTCACGCCTCGGCATCTGCCCGCGCTGCTCGCGTTCGCCCGTCGATATCCGCGGCTGCGCATCGTGATCGATCACGCCGCCAAACCGCCGATCGTATCGGGCAGAAGTGAATCGTGGCATGTCGCGATGAGCAAACTCGCCGCGCATCGGAATGTTCACTGCAAGCTCTCCGGACTGTGGACAGAAGCAGGCCCGCGTCCCGATCTCCAGCGCGTCGAGCCGTACGTGCGCGCCGTCTGCGAGTGGTTCGGCACCTCACGGCTGATCTGGGGCAGCGACTGGCCCGTCTCCCGGCTTGCCGGTCATTTCGGCGACTACGGGGCCTGGCTCGCGTGGTGCGAACAGTGCTGCGACCGCTTCCTCGGGCCCGACGCACACGCGCGAGTTTTCAGCGGCAATGCCCGCCACTTCTACAGAATCGATCGGCCGTCCGGCGATCAACACGTTCAATAAAGAGGACGTCACCATGCTCAGCATCATTTGCGAATCGCCCGGCGTACTGCGCCACGAAGACCGCACGCCCCCTTCCCGCGCCGCCGGCGAGATCCTGTTGCGCGTCCGGCGCGTGGGCATCTGCGGCACGGACATGCATATCTATTCAGGTAATCAACCGTACCTGCAATACCCGCGGGTCATGGGCCACGAACTGTCCGCCATCGTGGCCGAGGCCGATCCCGGCGCGCATGTCGCACCCGGGGACACGGTCTATGTGATGCCCTACCTGTCGTGCGGAGCGTGCATTGCGTGCCGACAAGGAAAGACCAACTGTTGCGTCAACATCAAGGTGCTCGGCGTGCATCGCGACGGCGCGTTGACGGAGTATCTGTCGGTACCCGCCCAGTTCGTGCACAAGGCCGAAGGCGTGACGCTGGATCAGGCAGCGATGCTCGAATTTCTTGCCATCGGCGCGCATGCGGTACGCCGTGCCGATGTGTCCGACGGCCAGCGCGCCCTCGTGGTGGGCGCGGGACCGATCGGCATGGCGGCGATGCTGTTCGCGAAGCTGCGCGGCGCAGACGTCACCTGTCTGGACACACGCGCCGATCGTCTGGATTTTTGCCGCGAGCATTTTGCCGTTTCGACGGTACAAACGGGGCCGAACGACGTGGGCGAATTGTCGGCGATGACCGACGGCGAGTTTTTCGATGTGGTGTTCGATGCGACCGGCAACGTCAACGCGATGAATCGCGGTTTCGAGTTCATCGCGCACGGCGGGAAGTACGTGCTGATTTCGATTGTGCCGGGCGAGATCACGTTCTCCGATCCGGAATTTCACAAGCGCGAAGCAACCCTCCTCGGCAGCCGCAATGCCACCGCCGAAGACTTCGAGACGGTCCTCGCGGCAATGCGCGCCGGCCGCATTCCGGACAAGGCGCTCAATACGCATCGGATGAGCCTGTCCGACGTACCTGTCGAGTTTCCGAAACTGATGGAACCCGGCCAGACTGTTGTCAAGGCGCTGGTCGAGTGCTGACCGAATTCGCGGGAACCGTTCGATATGAATGAACCGATTCTTCAGTTCGGCACCAGCCGGTTTCTCCAGGCTCATGTCGCCCTGTTCGTATCGCAAGCCCTGGAGCGGGGCGACGCGATCGGAGGGATCAGCATGGTGCAGACGACCGACAATCCGGCAAGCCATGCGCGCATTGCCGCGCTGGCCAATGCGGGCAGCTATCCGGTGAAGATCCGGGGCAGAGCGCACGGCACGATCGTGGATACCGTTGTCGAATGCCGCGCCGTGCGCGCCGCGTGGATCGCCGAGCGCGACTGGGCGACGATCCGGCATGCGGTGACGCATGACGTCCGCGTCATTGTCTCGAACACAGGCGATGCCGGCTACCGCCTCGACGAGCGCGATGCGCCTGCCCTTCTCACGCTCGAGACTCATGTCCCGCGCAGCTATCCTGCCAAGCTGCTCACGCTGCTCCACGCACGGTGGCGCGAACGGCCCGACGCAGGCGTCTCGATCTTTCCCTGCGAGCTCGTCGTCCGCAATGGCGACACGCTACGCGAGCTGGTCATCGGGCTGGCTGAACAATGGGCCATGCCGGCGCCCTTCGTCGCGTACTTGTCGAAGCAATGCGTCTGGATCAACTCCCTCGTCGACCGGATCGTCTCCGAGCCGATAGAACCGGTGGGCGCAGTGGCCGAGCCCTATGCGCTCTGGGCAATCGAACGACGCCCCGGAATGGAACTGCCGTGTACGCACGAACACATCGTCGTGACCGACGATCTGCACAGTCATGAACAGCTCAAGTTGTTCTTTCTGAATGTCGGGCATACCTGGCTCGCCGACCGTTGGCTGGAGCAGCGCGCAAGCAATGCGCAAACCGTGTTCGATGCGATGAACGACACGACACTGCGCGAAGGCATCGAAGCCGTGTGGAAGGAGGAAGTCTTGCCGGTGTTCGATGCGATGGGGTTACACGCACGCGCGGAGCAGTACGCTGCGAGCGTGCGCGAACGGTTTCTGAATCCGTATCTCAACCATCACATCGCGGACATCGCGGGCAACCACGTCGAAAAGGTCCGGCGGCGAATTCTGCCGCTCATCGAACTCGCCGATTCGCTGGCAGTCGCGCCTCATCAGACACGGCTGCGCGCAACGCTCGCGCGGCATGGCGTGACATCCTCAACGGAAGAGGCAAACGCATCATGAACGATCAAATGGTCGTCGTCCTTCATAGCGACGACAACGTAGCGGTGGCTCTGAAGACGCTCGAGCCGGGCACGCCGATCGAAGCGAATGGGCTGTCGACAATCGTAACGACGTCCATTCCAGCGGGCCACAAGATGGCTACGCGCCGCATCGCGCGAGGCAGCCCGGTGATCAAATACCGGCAGACGATCGGTGTCGCGTTGGACGAAATTGCGCCGGGCGAGCACATCCATGTTCACAACGTCGGCATGCCCGAGCATCATCCTCGCAGTCCCGGGCACGACGATGCGGGTAACACGCTTATGCCGGCGGACCGGCTGGAATCATTTCAGGGTTTCGTGCGTGCGGACGGACAGGTTGGCACGCGCAACTACATCGGCGTGATCGCCAGCGTCAACTGTTCCGCCAGCGTCTGTCACGCCATCACGGACGCCTTCAAAGGCGACGCAATGGCCCCGTTCGATCGGGTGGACGGCGTGGTCGCGATCACGCACCAAAGCGGGTGCGGGATGTCGTCGACCGGAGACGGCATGGCCGTGCTTCACCGCACGCTGACCGGCTATGCCTGCAATCCGAACTTTGCGAGCGTGCTGCTGGTGGGCCTCGGTTGCGAGGTGAACCAGGTCGGGAGTCTTGTGAAGTCCCTTGAAACGACACGCGCTGCCCCGGTGAAGACCCTTGTCATCCAGGACGAGGGCGGCGTGCGCGAAACCGTGGAGCACGGCATCGCGATCGTCCGGGAAATGCTGACGACAGCCGACCGCATGAGACGCACCAAGGTTCCCGCTGCTCGGCTGAAAGTGGGACTGCAATGCGGCGGCTCGGACGGCTACTCGGGGATCACTGCCAATCCTGTGCTCGGGGCAGCGGTTGATCTGCTCGTTCGCCAGGGCGGCACTGCGATCCTTTCCGAGACACCCGAGATATACGGCGCCGAACATTTGCTGACCGCACGTGCATCCGACGCCGTGGCCGAGAGGCTGCTGGACAAACTGCGCTGGTGGGAACGGTATGCTGCCGAGGCGGGCGGCGACATGAACAACAATCCTTCACCCGGCAACAAGGCCGGCGGCATCACGACCATTCTCGAAAAGTCCCTCGGCGCGGTTTCGAAGGGCGGAAGTAGCCCGCTTAACGCCGTCTATGACTATGCGGAACGGATATCGGAATCGGGGCTTGTCTTCATGGACACGCCCGGTTATGACCCGGTGTCCGCAACGGGCCAGATCGCCGGGGGCGCCAATCTGATCTGCTTTACGACGGGGCGCGGTTCGGTGTTCGGCTCCAAGCCGGTGCCAACCATCAAGCTGGCAACGACCACCGGGCTGTTCGACCGGATGCGCTCCGATATGGACTTCAATGGCGGTCAGATCGTTGACAGTTCGCTCTCCGTCGGTGACGCCGGCACGCAACTGTTCCAGTTGATGCTGGACGTCGCCTCAGGCGCGCGCACCTGTAGCGAACAGAACGGCATGGGCGACCGGGAGTTCGTGCCATGGCTGCGCGGCCCGATTATGTGATGGTCCACATATGTTGCGCCCGGAAGACACTGGTGCGACGTACAGCGAGGCGACCTCATGCATCTCCGGAAATCATCGCTCATGGAAAAAAATCCGCTCGAACCGGCACCGTACGATAGCGATCACGAATTGCGGCTATCGACGCCGCAACTGGCGTTGCTCGAAGAGGCGCTCTCGCTCCTGCTCGACGTGCGTTCGCGCGCACTGGACATCGCAGCTCAGGTCTGTCGACGTCAAGGCAGCGCCCTCCCCGACGTCCACGACTTTCAACTGCCCGCGGTCATCGACCTGCAGCGGCGCCTTGCAGGAGCATGCGTACCGCCGGACGCGATGACACCGAAGCCGGGATTAGCAGCAGCCGCGACCGGCCGCAGCGGCGTTCCACAGCGATCGCACGCACGCGCGGCAGGTATTTCATCACCCGTTGACCTGTCCTCCTGAGCCGTCAGCACCACGCTGCCATCGTGCGTCAGGTTGGCCGGCGCCCCGCTCTTCGATCGTTATATGACATGAGGCCGTTATGCGTTATTGTCTCGCCCTGGATTTGAAAGACGATCCGGCATTGATCGCTTGTTACGAGGAACATCACCGCGCCGTATGGCCCGACGTGCTGCGGCATCTTCGCGAGCATGGGGTGCGTGGCATGGAAATTTTTCGACTCGGCACTCGCATGACGATGGTGATGGACACCGATGATTCAGTGTTCGATGCCGACCGCCTGGCCAGCGCAACAGAAGCGGATCCTGTCATTCGTGCCTGGGAAGACATGATGTGGAAATTCCAGGCTCCCACACCGTGGACGCCCGCCGGTCGCAAATGGGTACCGATGACACGGATATTCGATCTCCAAATGCAGGCGCCCAGTACGTCGGTCGAAAGTTAATCGGACGGACCGGCAGCCCGATACCGGGCAGCCAGCCGTTCAAGCTGCCGTCGACTGATCCCGAGCCGCTCCGCGGCTCGCCAAGGCATCAGACGCTGCTCGATCACGGCTTCCACGACCTTCAGACGACCCAGCTCCCGCATGCTCATGGTGATCAGTCCAGGTTGGCCCGCGATGCGCTCCGGCAGTTCAAACCGCCGCCAGCATGCGCCGAATCCCTCGAGCTACGACATTTCAACTTTGCCCAGATACGACATTACAACTTTGCTCTTACACTGCATGGGCGTGGCAATTGTGATTACGTAATATTCGCAGATTCGTTAGATATGGTGCATCCCGCCTTCGACGCCCTCAGCGCAGCGCCGGGGTAAAAACCCATTGCCAACAGCTAATTGCATGCGCATTGTCGGCGAACTCATTCGTCCATCGGTATCCGTCATGCAACCCACTTCGTTGCCGTTCCCGGACCTCGACACGGCGCCGTTCATCCAGCGCTTCGCCTCCACTGACGTCGACAGCCATGCCGAATGCACGCACGGCTGGTCGATCCAGCTCGATCAATTGTCGCCCGGGCCGTTCCAGGGCACGCTGCACGAAATTCGTTTCGACGGCATGCAATTGCTGCGCGAGCGCGTGAATCGCGCGCTACTCAAGCGCGGCGCCCAGTGCGCCGGCAGCACGTCATTCAGCATCCCGCTAGAAACCGCGGGCGCCGGATACTGCGGCGGCACGCCGCTGCGCGACAAGGCATTGCTCGTCTCTGGCGGTACGTCGCTGCCAGAATTGCGTACGCCCGACCATCAGGACGTCGTACTGCTGACGGCGCCGACCGACACGCTGCGCACGCTGGCCTGGCTCGCCGATGAAGACGGCGACGGCGACTGCACCGGAACCGTCTCGAACGAAACCAGCATCGTCCGTGTGCCATCTGCCCGCTACGATGCGTTGAGATCCCTGCTTTTGGCCGGCTTCGATGCGGCCGACACGTCGGCGCGCCCGTTCGCGCTGCCGCACACGCGCAAGATGCTGCGCGACGCCATTCTGGTCGAGCTCGTCGACGCGCTGGAAGCGTCCGGCCGCCCGGTTCGGCTCGATCCGTCCGCGCGCCACCGCGTCGTCGAGCGGGTGCGCGAGTTGGTCGTGTCGCAGCCCGACGTTCCGCTGACGGTGCTCGACGTGTGCCGCGCAGTGGGCGCGAGCCGGCGCAAACTGCAGTATTGCTTCGAGGAAATCGTCGGCACGCATCCCGCGTGGTACCTGCGCGTGCTACGGCTGAACGCGGTGCGCCGCGAACTGCGCGAGCATTCCCCCGCAAGCGCATCGGTCAGCGACGTCGCGTGCCGTTGGGGCTTCTGGCACCTGAGCCGGTTCGCGTCGCACTACCGGGAACTGTTCGGCGAACTGCCGTCCGACACGCTCAAACGGCCGCCGAGATAATTACCAAAAGCGGATAACGCTCCGGATTTTGACGTTCCTAGACTCCGTACACATTTCAACTGTACGGGGAACGGCACGATGGAAATCCTCAGACGTCCGCACGGCGTGCGGCGCTGCCGCACACGCACCACCGCCGTCGCGATCGGCACATTGGCGGCCACGCTCGCCTGCCAGCACGCCCGCGCGCTCGAAAACGACGGCCCGATCACGCCGTTCGGCGTGTTCGATTTCGGCGCGGGCATCACACCGCCGCCCACGCCGAACGGCACGCTCGCCACACGCTTCGCGTACTACTCGACCCGCACGATCCGCAACGGCGGCAACGCCGACTTCTCGCTGACGGTCGCGTCGTGGAGCCTCGCATACATCCGGATGACGAACGCGAAACTGTTCGGCGCGAACGTCGGCTTCGGCGCGGTCGTGCCGTTCCTGAACCTGAACGGACACGTGAACGTGCCGACGCCGGCGGGCACGCTGGCGATGTCGGCCGATCCGACCAACATCGGCGATGCGGACTTCCAGCCGCTGATCCTCGCATGGACATCGCCGAACCTGTTCGTCAACGTCGCGCTGCAGGTGCAGGCGCCGACGGGCGCGTTTCGCGCCACCCGTCTCTTCAATCCCGGCGTCAACCACTGGACCTTCTCGCCGATCATCGGCGCGACGTACATCACCGACAGCGGATTCGAAATCTCGACCAGCATCGAGATCGATCAGAACACGACCAACCGCGCAACGAATTATCGAAGCGGCACCGGGTTCCGCCAGGAATTCGCGCTCGGCCAGCACATCGGCCCGTTCACGGCGGGCCTGGGTGGCTACATCGAGCGGCAGTTGAGCAACGACCACGGCCCGAACGTCGACGGCAACCGCGCACGCGTGAATGCGCTGGGCCCGGCGATCAGCTACGTCGAGCCGGGCAAGCCCGCCGTGTGGCTGCATGCGTACAAGGAATTCGGCGCGCAAAACCGCGCGCAGGGGTACCAGATCGCGCTGCGTGCCGCGCTGTCGTTCTGATGTTCCGATTCGGGAGCTGTCGATGAATCCGCTTTCCTCAACGCAATCCGCGCCCTCTTATTCGCGTGCCGCCCGACAGGCCGGTACCAGCCAGGGCGCCGTGCTGCTGCTCGGCAGCAGTCTCACCGTGATGGGTGCGGTGATGATCGCGCCGGTCCTGCCGAAACTCGCGGCCGAATTCGTGCCGGTCGACCCGCGGCTGGCCGCGCTCGTCCCGCTCGTCGCGACGGGCCCCGCCCTCGCGATCGCGCTGTGCGCGCCGCTCGCAGGCTGGCTGGCCGATCGCGTCGGACGCAAGATGCTGCTGTTGCTCGCGACGCTCGTGTACGGGCTGGTCGGCGCCGCGCCGGTATGGCTCGATAGCCTCACCGCGATCCTCGTCTGCCGGTTCGCGCTCGGCGCCGCGGAAGCCTGCGTGATGACCTGCTGCACGACGTTGATCGGCGACTACTGGCGCGGGGAACAACGGGTGCGCTACGTGAACCGGCAGGTCATCACGATCGGTATCGTCGGCACGGTGTTTTTCGTGCTCGGCGGCGCGGCCGGCGAGCACGCGTGGCGCTATCCGTTCTATCTCTATCTGTTGCCGATCCTGCTCGTGCCGGCGATTGCGACCGTGCTGTGGGAGCCGCTGCACGACGGTCAGCCGGCCGAGGGCGACAGCGGCAAGCCGCAGGCCGGGCGCCGGCTCGCGCCGACGCTCGCGACCGGCTACGGGCTGATCTGCATCGGCATGGTCAGTTCGTTCGTGGTGCCCGTGCAGATGCCGCAGCTGATGGTCGACATCGGTCAGCGATCGTCGACGCTGATCGGCGCGGTCGCGGGCGCCGGCCTGCTGTCGACGCTCGCCGGTTCGATCGCGTGGCCCTGGTTGCGCGACGCGATCGGCCGCCGCTTCGTCAACGTCGTGCTCCTCGCGCTGCTCGCGGCGGGCCTGACGCTGCTGGCCCGCGCGCATACGGTGCCGGCCATCGTCGTCGCGGTCGTGATTCACGGCTTCGGCGGCGGCATGCTGGTGCCCAATGCCATCCTGCCGCTGATGCGCACGCTGTCGCTCGCGATGCGCGGCCGCGGCCTCGGCGGCTTCACGGCCGCACTCTATCTGGGCCAGTTCGTCAGCCCGCTGATCGTACTTGGATGCGCACAGGCGTTCGGCGGGCTACGCGTCGCGGTGTTCGCGATCGCGTCGGGCACAGCCGCCGCCGCACTGCTATGGGTGTTGCCGGCGCTTTGCTGCCGCGGCGACGAATGATCCATTCACGTTTTCTTGTTCTCGAACGACAAACCCATGAAAGATTTCCAGACGCTCATCGCCACGCATGACGGCATCGCACTCGCAGCGCTCGTTCGCGCGAAGGAAGTGACACCGACAGAACTGCTGGATGCCGTGTGCGCGAATCTCGATGCGATCGACCCAGCACTGAATGCCGTTGCGGAACGGCTCGACGATACGGCAAGTCGGGCCGCCTCGTCCATAAGCGGGCACGAAAGCATACTCGCCGGCGTACCGACACTGATCAAGGATCTGTTCATGCCGGTGCGCGGTGCGCGGATGTCGAACGGATCGTTCTTGTTCGGCGATTACCGGCCCGACTTCGACGGCGAACTCGTGGGCCGCCTGCGGCGCGCCGGGATACCGATCGCGGGAACGTCTTTGTCGCCGGAGCTGGGCACGTCGTATTGCACGTCGTCTGCGCGTTTCGGTGTCACGCGCAATCCATGGAATCCGCACGTGAGCGCCGGCGGATCGAGCGGCGCCGCGGCGGCGCTCGTCGCCGCCCGCGTACTGCCGTTCGCGCACGGCAACGACGGCGGCGGGTCGCTGCGCGTGCCCGCTTCCTGCTGCGGCGTATTCGGGCTGAAGCCGACACGGGGTCGAACGCCGAACGGCCCCATGATCGGCGAAGGATGGGCCGGCATGGGCATCAACCATGCGATTACGCGCTCCGTACGCGACAGCGCTGCGCTGCTCGACCTGACCGCGGGCACCGACACCGGCGCGCCGTACGCGGCGCCGTGCCAGGCGGAGACCTTTCTCGCGGCGACGCAGCGCGATCCGCGTCCGCTGAAGATCGCGGTGATCGAGCAGGCGCCCCCGTGGCCGCTTCACCCGTCATGCCGGGCCGCACTCGAGCACACCGTCGCGTTGCTGCGCTTGCTCGGTCATCGCGTCGAGCCGCTGGAAAGTCCGGTCGATTCGGAGGCGTTTTATGGACGCGTATTCACGATCATCGGCGCACAGACGCGCACGCTGGTCGACACGCTCTGCAACCAGCGCGGCCATCCGGTGCGCGACGATGAGATCGAGGCCCGCACGCGCATCATCCTGCGCGAGAAGGGTAATGTCAGCGGTGCGGAATACGCGGGCGCCGTCGACTGGATTCATGCGCTGGGCCGCACGTTCGGCCGCTTGATGGAGCGCTACGACGTGTTGTTGACGCCGACGCTCGCGATGCCGCCGCTTGCGCCGACCGAGCTTGCCACCACGGACGACACGCTGTCGCTGAGTGAAGTCATCGATCGGTCGCACCGGTTTTCTCCGTTCACCGCATGGTTCAACGCGACCGGCCAGCCCGCGATGTCGGTGCCGCTTTACTGGGACGCGCAAGGCTTGCCGGTCGGCAGCCAGTTCGCTGGGGCGTTCGGGGCGGAGTCGCTGCTGTTTTCGCTCGCTGCGCAGCTCGAGCGCGCCACACCGTGGGTTAGTCGTCGCCCCTCAGTCGCCGTTGGGTTGCCCGTGTCTTAAAGTAGCGATAGGTAACGTACAGAAGGCGGTCGGCTTCGCCCGACCCGCCCCCTTTATCGTTCCAACGAGCTTCATGCAAGGTTCTGACGTGAGGCCGGCCCAAATTCCGAACGTCAGCTTATAAATCCGCAGGTATAGACGTTTCCACCTTTCGGCAGCAGCGCGGCGTTATCGAGCGAAGCACCCCTACAACTTCGCACCTGAAAATCGTCGATTCAGTGTGACGATCTACTATCACCTTGAATTGCCCGTGCAGTCCACGCATTATTGTTTTGGATTTTTCCTTTTCCAATCCCGAACCACTGTGCCATTAAGCCCATAATCACAATCACGGCACCGAGAAATGACGTGGAGACAACTTCAGCGCGGTAGGTACCCTCAACTATCATGGCGACCAGTGTTCCGATCACGAAGGCGATAACAGCATACGTCAACCATGGAAATAACCACATCTTCAATTTGAGTTGGACACCTTGCGCTTCCAGTTGCTGGCGCATACGGAGTTGGCAAAAAGCAATAGTCAGATAAACAAGCAATGCGACGCAACCAGTGGTCTGCATTAGGATGTCGTAAAGATCCATTTTCGAGCTTGCCATCAGATAGACTGCAGCAAAGGCGAATACGCTGGAAACTGCGACGGCGACATAGGGCGTACCGGTTCCACTTGCGGTCTTCGCCATGATTCGATGCGCGTCACCACGGCCCGCGAGCGAAAAGAGCATGCGTGACGCTGTGTAAAGCGACGAATTAAAACAACTGCAAACTGAGGTAAGCACCACACAGTTGACAATCAACCGGGCATGTGGAATCCCAAGCGCGTAGAGTGCTACGGTGTAACTTCCGCGTGTTGGGTCCGCCAACGCAGGATCGTTGTAGGGAACGAGGCAGACAACGAGGAAAATCGAGCCAACATAAAACAGGATGATGCGCCACACAACCGAGCGAATCGCCTTGAATATTTCCTTCCCGGGATTGACGGACTCGCTCGCCGCCACCGTTACGACCTCGGCCCCGATCATGGCGAACATAACCCCTAGCAATGCGGTGACGACCGATTTGGGCCCGTTCGGCATAAAACCCGCATCGCTCAGATGAGAGAAGCCACGGGCATGTCCGAAAGGCCAGAGATGCACGACGGCGAGGCTGCCAACCACCAGAAACAAAACGATCGCCGTCACCTTGACCATACCGAACCAGAACTCAAACTCGCCATAGTTCTTTACATTCATGAGATTCGTACCGATAAACGCGAAAGTGAGCACAAGCGCAAAAAACCAGTCGGGTATCGAAAGGAACCAGGAATGTAGAATCTGACCAGCGACGTAGGCTTCCCAGCCCATCAACATCGCCCAGAAATACCAATATAGCCAGCCAATCGTGAACCCCGCCCAACGACCGATGGCGCGGTCTGCATAAGTCGAAAACGACCCGGTATCGGGTTGGGCGATTGCCATCTCACCCAACATTCGCATCACGAGAAAAACCAGGATGCCGCCTGCCAGGTAAGCGAGAATGACCGACGGTCCGGCGAGCGCGATTTGCTTGCCTGATCCTATGAACAGAGCGGCGCCAATGACACCGGCAATGGAAATCATGGTCATATGACGTGATTGAAGGCCACCCTTCAACTTTCCGTCGTGAGAGTTCGACATACCGTCTCCTTTGTACCTCTAAATAATTGTGATAAATCGGCTGATGGTTCGCGTGGCCAATGACGGTGAAAAGAAGTCTGGCCATAGTCGCCACGGCGCTTCGTGGGAACCTCGTTAAACTCAGTCGATGATCAAATAAGATTTTCGGACGTCCTCACGGACATCCCAGACTCCATTGCAGTTCGCAGGAAAATAGACGCTGTCGCCTGCGCGCAACTCCATCGGTGCCTGGCCTTCCGGTGTGAAGAAGCAATGGCCGGCGAGAATATGGCTGAACTCGCGCTTTGTCACTTGTCGGCGCCAAACTCCACGGCTGCATTCCCAAATGCCGAATGCCACCCCTTCTGCCTCTGAACGCCCGTCTTGCGCCGTTCTCGTTCTGGAGATCGTGGCGCCAATGGGCGCCGCAACCTCCGCCCAACGCGAAAATTGCATTCTGTCATCACATCGGTAAATGACCGGTTTCATAAATTTGGATTCCTTATGTCTTATCTTCGAGTCCGGATGGAGCAAACTTTGCGAGCGTAACGTCGAACATGCGTGGCACCGCACCCACGGCTTCCCGGCTTTCCTTTCTGCGCACCGCGCCACGTACCAGCGACCCGCCGAAGTACTTGATCGGCTCCGGCGGGAACGTCCGCGCCCGGCGCGCGACGAGTGCACAACCGCTCCATTCATCCTTTCGCTCAAGCGCAAGACTGGCAAGAATTTTTCCTCCAATTCGGCTCGGGCCGACGCCATTACCGCTCCAGCCGACACCATAGTGAATATGCTTCGTGCCGGAGACCGTGCCAAAGATCGGCAGACTGTCGTAGGTGCGGTCGATCGGCCCTGACCACGCGTGCGTGAGCCGCACGCCGGCCAGCAAGGGGTAGGTGCGCCGGAAGTCTTGCTCAGTCATCGAACAACTCTCGGCGTGGTAGCTGAACGTTTCGTCAATGACCCCGCCCCTGGAAAGCGCCCCAGTGCCCTTGCCGAACGCAATGCGCCCGTCACGCGTCGTCCGGTAGTAGTCCACCATCAACTGTGAATCGGTAATCGCCTCGCCTCCGGTCCAGCCAATCGAGCGCAGTTGTTCCGGGATCGGTTCGGTTACGACGATGGAGCTGTTGACCGGGACGATCAAGCGTGAAATTTCTGGAATTGACGCTGCCCACGCATTCGTTGCAAGAACAACAGCTCGTGCGCGTACCTGGCCTTTTTCGGTCCGGACGATGGACGGGCAATCATGGCTGACTTCAAGAACGGGGGTGTTTTCGTAGATGCGGATGCCGCGCTTCAATGCGACCTTGCGCATACCCCTAACCAGCGCCGCTGGCTGCACGGTGGCGTTGCTGCGCTCGAACACGGCGGCCCGATGAATGCGGGAACCGGTTCTGCGAGCGACTTCGTCCGAAGCAACGTGCTCGAACGGACGGACGCCGAGTTTTGCGCAGGCTTCCACCGTGGCGGTCCATGAGTCGCCCTGCGCTTCCGAGGTGGAAGTCCACAGCCAGCCAGCGCGCCTGAAATGCGCATCGATAGCGTGCTGCTCGCAGAACTCTCCAAGCTCCTGTATCGCGCTTTCTGACGCACGCGCCAAAAACAGCGCGTGTTCAGCATCCATGAACGCCAGCAGGGATGCGATTTTCGGCCACCACGACATGACAAAACCGCCGTTACGCCCTGACGCACCGCCGCCGCACACGTCGCGCTCCAGCACAACGACCTTCGAGGTGGGGCTGAGGTCGCGAATGGTCAGCGCCGTCCAGAGCCCGACAAACCCACCGCCCACTACGACGACATCGGCGTCTTCGGACGCGGACAGCGACGCGGCAACGTCCAACTGCGGCTCTGCGTCGAGCATCCAAAAACTTCGTTGGAGGGGCGTGATCTGCCGCCGCGAAGAGATCGAAACTTCCATACCGCCCTTAAAAATAGTCTGAGTTTTTCGGGAGAAGACCGGGGAGCAGCCTGATCCTTGGCCACAAACAAATGCTATATGTTTTCTGTAGAGATGGACTCTAGGGGAATGTCCTCCGTCAGAAAACTAGGGTTTTCCCCGTGCTCGGCATTGAACAAGGTGAAAGGACCCGAGTCGATCGGGCTCCGGTAATGAGAGGCAGTTCGCCAACAATTGTGCTGACGCTAACGAACGGTCCTTATAGGCGGTTTGCTGCGTGCCGCCCCGGCAAGAATGAATTTCGTCACCGACGAGCGTCTGCATCGTGGACCATTCCTCGGACGAAACGCTAACACCCCCACCTATCCGCGTTTCCCCTAGCCCTCTTGTCATTGTCGTCTTGGAATTCGCCTGCTAGTCTCATTCCTACAGAAACAATGTAGAGATTTTTGATCATGTCGGTCCTGATCTCTATACGAACGAGGCCCGACCACAGGTAGGTCAATACGGCGGAGAGTCGTATGAACGCATCAAAGAAGCAAACCCTTTTGTGATGAGCGAGGCGCGAATGTCGGGTCTCGGCCTCAGGCTGCTTCAGGCGGGGAAAAACGCGTTATGCACTTGTCGGTTCTAGTTCAGCAACGCGTCGTCGCGGACTAAAGGCCATTATTCTTGGGGTGTAACCAATGAAGTCAGATGAAAACATCCTCGTGAGCTTCCGAAGTGTCCGCAAGACATACGACGGTGAAACGCTTGTCGTCAAGCAGCTCGATCTGGATATCTATCAGGGCGAATTCCTGACACTGCTAGGGCCGTCGGGCTCCGGCAAGACTACCTGCCTGATGATGCTCGCGGGATTTGAATTTCCCACAGGTGGCGACATCTGGCTGGATGGCACGCTGCTCA
Organism: Burkholderia sp. 22313; assembly: GCF_052045245.1. Taxonomy (NCBI): domain Bacteria; kingdom Pseudomonadati; phylum Pseudomonadota; class Betaproteobacteria; order Burkholderiales; family Burkholderiaceae; genus Burkholderia; species Burkholderia sp. 22313. Next base: position 118,327 of record NZ_JBQEON010000007.1, on the reverse strand, counting down.
ACACCGTGCCGCCGCACAAACGCAACATCGGCATGGTGTTCCAGAACTACGCGCTGTTTCCACATCTGACGGTCGGACAGAACGTGGCATATCCATTAACCGTGCGCAAACTGTCGGCCGACGAACGCGCGGATCGGGTCAATCACGCGCTGAAGATGGTCCGCATGGAGAACTTCGCGAAGCGCTATCCGGCGCAGCTGTCGGGCGGCCAGCAGCAGCGGATTGCGCTGGCCCGCGCGCTCGTGTTCGAACCGAAGCTCGTGCTAATGGACGAGCCCCTTGGCGCGCTCGACAAGCAGCTGCGCGAACACATGCAATACGAACTGAAATCGCTGCACGAAAAGCTCGGCGTCACGTTCGTCTATGTGACGCACGACCAAGGTGAAGCGCTGACGATGTCGGATCGCGTAGCCGTGTTCGACAAGGGCATCGTCCAGCAGCTCGATACCGTCGACCGTCTGTACGAGTCACCGTGCAACGAGTTCGTCGCGAACTTCATCGGCGACAGCAACAAGCTGCGCGGGACGATTGCCCATGTCGACGGCGAGTTCTGCGAATTCCATCTGATTGACGGTACGCGCTTGAAAGGCCGCAATATCGGCGGTGCGAAAGCAGGCACACCGGCGGTTGCATGTATTCGGCCCGAGCGGATGAAGGTAGCCAGTACTACAAACGTAAATAGTAATGCATTGCGCGGCGCCGGATCGGATCTCATCTATTTCGGCGATCACGTCCGCATGCGCTGTTCGATTTCCCAGCAGAGCGAGTGTTTCGTCAAAGTGTCGCTTAACGACGACGTGCTGTCCCGATTTGCACCCGGTGTACCTGTTGCGCTCGAGTTCGCGCCCGAACATCTGCGTGTGTTCGCCTGACTTTTTTCACACCGGCGCCGCCCCACGGAAAGCGGCGGGCGTCATATATAGGTTTAATCCTGAGGAGGAGACAAAGATGAACAAGATTGCTCTTGCCACGCTTGCATTAGCCGCCAGTGCGCTCGCCGCGTCGTCACCGGTCAGCGCGAAGGGCCTCACCGTGGTCAACTTCGGCGGGGCGAACGGCAACGCGCAGAAGGTTGCGTTCAATCAGCCTTTCGAAAAGCAGACGGGCGACACAGTAACCGCTGTCGAGTACAACGGTGAACAGGCTAAAGTCAAGGCGATGGTTGATGCCAAGCATGTTGACTGGGATGTCGTCGAAGTCGAGACGGGCGACCTCGGTCGTGGCTGTGACGAAGGGCTGTACGAAAAGTTAGACTGGTCGAAAATCGCAAAGAAAGCGGATCTCATTCCGGTGGCGGTTCAGCAGTGTGGCGTAGGGATTTTTGTGTGGTCGACAGCACTCGCTTACAACGCAGACACGCTGAAGACGGCACCCGCCAGTTGGGCAGACTTCTGGGACGAGAAGAAATTCCCTGGCAAGCGCGGCATGCGCAAGGGTGCGCGCTACAATCTGGAATTCGCGCTGATGGCTGACGGCGTCGCCCCGAAGGACGTGTACACGCTGCTCGCCACCAAGGCCGGCCAGGACCGCGCATTCAAGAAACTTGACCAACTCAAGCCGTACATCCAGTGGTGGGAAGCGGGCGCGCAGCCGCCGCAATTCCTCGTCGCGGGTGACGTTGTGATGTCGACCGTCTATAACGGGCGTATTGACGCAGCGCAGAAGGAAGGCAAAAACCTGAAGGTGGTATGGAACGGCAGCATTTATGACCTCGACTGGTGGGTGATTCCGAGGGGCGCGCCGAACAAGGAACTGGCCGAGAAGTACATCGCGTTTACGCTTTCCGAGAAACCGCAGCAAGATTACTCGAAGAACATTGCATACGGTCCGGTCAATGTCGCTGCAATCAAGTCACTGGACTCGAAGACGCTCGCGAACCTGCCAAACTCACCGGCTAACAGCAAGAATGCGGTGCTCCAGAACCTGACGTTCTGGACCGACCACGGCGACGAACTGGAACAGCGCTTCGCTTCGTGGGCTTCCAAGTAAGGACTGCATAGTTACTATGGGAAGGTGCGGTTTCCTCGCGAAACCGCACCACATCAATTGAGGGTCCGCATGCCCTTATAGCGCGCGACCGGATGCGAGGCAGGAAACAGGTATGACCACGACGACGATCGCCGCCGACTCATCAGCCGAATCGACGGATGGACTCAAACGCGAATTGAAGGCCGCTGAAGCAAAGAAGCGCGCGATGGCACTGGTGCTGATCGCGCCACTCGCCATTTTTCTGTTGCTGATTTTTGTCGTGCCGATTGGTGCGCTGCTGACGCGCGCCGTACAGAACCCTGAAGTGGTCAGCGCGTTGCCGCGCACATTGCACACGCTCGCCGGCTGGGACCGCAAGACACCTCCCCCGAATGCCGCCTATGCAGCGCTCGCCGCCGATCTGACCGCGACATCCGATGGCGAAAAGATGGGCGCACTGGCCCGCCGGTTAAATGTGGAGATTCCGGGCTACCGCTCGCTCGTCGCGAAGACGGCACGCGCGATGCCGTTCGCCGACGACGGAGGCCACCCGCTCACACTGACACCCAAACAGGTCCACGCGAAGCTGGTGGAAGTCGATCCGCGCTGGGACGAAATTTCGTACTGGCAGGCGATCGCAAAAAACAGCAGCGCGTATTCACCGTTCTACCTGCTGGCATCGCTCGATCACAAGCAGGATGCGTTTGGTCGCATCGTTCAGACCGATCCCGATCAACAAATCTATCTCGCGATCTTCGGCCGCACGTTTCTGATTGGCGCGGTCATTACGCTCTGCGCTTTGCTGCTCGGCTATCCGCTAGCCTACTGGATCTCGACGCTTCCGGAACGACGCGCAAACCTCGTGATGATCCTTGTGCTGATTCCGTTCTGGACGTCAATCCTGGTGCGCGTCGCCGCGTGGATCGTGATCCTGCAAAGCGAGGGGCTTGTCAACAAAGCGCTGATCGGCAGCGGGCTGATTCAGGCGCCGCTTGCACTGCTGTTCAACCGCGTCGGTGTGTATATCTCGATGACGCACATCTTGCTGCCCTTCATGATCCTACCGCTCTACAGCGTGATGAAATCCATTCCGCCTACTTACCAGCGGGCTGCAGTGTCGCTCGGAAGCCATCCGTTCGCCGCATTCTGGCGCGTGTATGTGCCGCAAACATATCCCGGTATAGGCGCCGGCGCGCTTCTCGTGTTCATTCTTGCGATCGGCTACTACATCACGCCCGCACTGCTCGGCGGACCGAACGATCAGATGGTCAGCTACTACGTCGCGTACTTCACCAACGTGACGATCAACTGGGGCATGGCGTGCGCGCTTGGCGGCCTGTTGCTTGCAGCGACGCTTGTGCTGTATGTGATCTATGGACGCTTCACGCGTTCGTCACTGAGCCTCGGCTGAACGCGCACGGAGACTGCGATGAGCCTCTCGAAACCGATGTTTGCGCCACATACGTCGCTGGCTGAACGCGTGTGGTATTTCGCGCTGCGCGGCCTCGCCGTGCTGACGCTCTTGTATCTGATCCTGCCGGTGCTCGCGATCGTGCCGCTGTCGTTTTCGTCGAGCACGTTCCTCGTATATCCGATTCCGGGCTGGTCGCTGCGCTGGTACGAAAACCTGATTGGATCCGACGAATGGCGCATGGCGGCAAAGAACAGTTTCATCGTCGCGCCTTCGGCGACAGTGGTCGCGACAATTCTCGGCACGCTCGCCGCTACCGGACTCTCGAAGGCGAACTTTCGCGGCAAGGGACTGATAATGGCGATCCTGATTTCGCCGATGATTGTGCCGGTGGTCGTGGTCGGTGTCGGCATGTACCTGTTTTTTGCGCCGCTCGGGCTGGCGAATACCTATATCGGGCTGATTCTTGCGCATGCGTCCCTGGGTGTGCCGTTCGTCGTAACGACAGTGGCGGCGACACTGCAGGGCTTTAACTACAACCTGGTTCGCGCTAGTTTGTCGCTCGGTGCGAATCCGGTCAATACGTTCTTCCGCATCACGTTGCCGATCATTGCACCGGGCGTGATTTCGGGGGCGCTGTTCGCATTCGCGACATCGTTCGACGAAGTGGTGGTCACGCTGTTCCTTGCCGGCGCAGAACAGACGACTTTGCCGCGTCAGATGTTCACGGGGATTCGCGAAAACATTAGTCCGACGATCGCCGCGCTCGCGACGATCCTGATTATATTCTCGACGTGTCTGCTGCTTGCACTCGAATGGCTGCGTGGCAGGAATAGCTCGCGGCAGCGCTGAAGGCTGGCTGCATTGAGAATGTGGTCGTGCAAGGACTTGTCTTGCGAGCCGCCGGGTGAAGTGCCCCGGCCGTGTTGCGACCCCACGAGAAGCAAAGTCCCCTGCCTGTTTTGAGCGCTGCTCGTTGCGCCTCGGTGCCCAGAGGGGCATAGACTGCCGTATACTGAACGCATGCTAATGCGCGCAGGAAAACACAGATGTCTGAACATCGCATTACCGACGTTGCACGTTTGACGGGAACGAATACGTCCACGCTGAGGCTTTGGGAGCAACACGGATTGTTGTCACCGAAGCGTTCCGCATCGGGGCAACGCGTGTTCGGTGATGCGGACATCGCAAGGATTCGCGCTATACAGCGCATGCGCAAGGTCGACGGCCTGAACATGTCCGCTATCCGAAAAGCACTCATTGAGCAAGCGCCTTCTGTCAAAAATGGCGAACATCTGAGTAGCGTCGCAGACAATACGACCGCATCAGGCGACGATTCGCGAGTACTCGGAGTCCGTTTTCGGCTAGCCAGGCAGAAGGCTAAAATGTCCTTGCGCGAGGCCGCTGAAGCGTCTGGGCTCCCGATCTCCTTTATCTCCACATTTGAACGTACGTCACAAGGGGCGACGGTCGCTACTTTGCAAGCTCTTGCTTCGACTTACGGCACAACGGTAACCGAGCTAACTCGCGCTGGCACCCGAACCACCGACCGTGAAGTAGTGCGACACGGGAAAGAGCGTGTTGCTCCTAGTTTCGGCCCAGGCATCAATATTCTGCAGCTTGCCGAGTCGCTCGATATGCTCGATTGCCAAAAGTGGATTCTTCAGCCCGGCGCAGAGAGTAGTGGCTTCTATGCTCATGCGGGGGAAGAATTTATTCACGTGCTCTCGGGTACTTTTCATATTTCCTTGGACGGGATCGAGCATTCCTTGAAGCAAGGTGACAGTATCGCCTTCGAAAGCCAGCGTCCTCACGCATGGAAAGCCGGTAATGGCGAGCCGACCATACTGGTATGGGTCAACACACCAAAGAGCTTCTAGCGACGTTGTTAGCTTGCACTCGGAGCAATGCTCGCCGCCTGAAATGCTCCGGGGCGACCGATGGGCCGCCCCACTGCTCATTGATCGTGCGTTAGTCGCCTTGGTCGACACTTACCGATTGCTATCGCCCTTAAATCGGCGTGCCGTAGGGAAGAAGCGGAAATCGTCGTATTTCTGGCCGTAGATGTACGGAACGTACGCGGCGCGGTCGGGAAGAGTGTCGAACCAAGGCACGGTCCACGAAGACTCACCCTGCGAGTACCACGCCTTGCCCACCTTGGCGACGGGGATGGTATGCAGCGGGTCCATCTCGTTTCCGTTGAAGGTCAGCGACGCACGACCTTCGCGACGAACACGATAGGACTCGAAGTTCTTCATGCAAGTCAACACGACGTCGTCTTGCAGGCCCAACCCGGTAACGTGCGGTGTCGCCTTCAATTCGAAATCGAGACCTTCCATCTCGACCGGTCCGACGTCTGGTCCAAATTCGCCATCGATTTCGATCACTCGTGTGCCGTTGCGTTCGCCGTATCCGTACATCTGGTGGCCATCGACATAGACCTGTGCGGTGCCAGTCTTCTTAGGTTCGCCCCACATTTCGCGACCAATCGTGACGGGCATGTCGCCGCTCACGAGAATGTAGAGCATCGTCGTGCCCTCAAACTCCTTGTATCGGCACCGCAGAAACACAATCGCGCAGTCAAACTCCCCGCACATTGCTCCCTGCCAGCGCGAGATATTCGCGTACGCAATGGGTTCGTCCGGCAGCTCGAAACATGGAGCGAGGACCGAGCGCATGAACTCCCGCGTCGTCTCAAATTCAACAGTGATACCCTCGGTGGTAAATCGGCCGCCCGCGAGCAGTTGTTCGATTTCCTTGACTTCTTCAGGCGTTTTCACGAAGCCCATCGTTGCCTCCTTTAAATGTAATGCAGCCTGCATCAGCAGAATCGAATCAAGGCTGATGCGGATAATTGAAGATGCCTGACTCGCTCAGGCATCCGACCGCTCATGCAACGGCGGTCGACTTGGCTTTCAGAACTTCGATGACAGCCTTGGCTACTGCGCCGGACGATGCGGGGTTCTGGCCGGTGATGAGCAACGAATCGACAACCAGGTGTTCTTGCCAGTCACTTGCCTTCGAATACACCGCGCCAAGGCGCTTCAGTTCGCTCTCAACCAAGTACGGCACTGCTTTCTCGAGTTGGACCGCAGCTTCCTCGCTGTTGCTGAAAGCGGTGACTTTGCGGCCACGCACCAAGGGCTCGCCCGAAGCGGTTTTTGCCTCGAGAAGCACGCAGCCAGAGTGGCAGATGGCCGCAACCGGCTTGCTCGACGTAGCGAGCGATTCGATGATATGAACGGAGGCCTCGTTCTCACGCAGATCGTAAAGCGGACCGTGGCCGCCCGGATACACGACAGCCTCGATAGTCGCCGGGTCCACATCGACGAGCAACTCGGTGCTCGCGAGCGCTTCCTGGAGGCTCTCGTCGGCCCGGAATCGATTCAGCAAATCCGTGTCCTTGATAGCTTCGATCGACAGCGGGTCCAGCGGCACCGGACCGCCATGAGGAGACGCCAACCGAACCGGCAGACCTGCGTCGATAAATGCGTAGTAGGGCACGAGAAACTCTTCCACCCACACACCTGTCTTGCGACCTGTGTTTCCGAGGGTGTCGTGAGAAGTCAGGATAATCAGAGTTGTCATTCAAAACTCCAGGTGCGCGCAACGATGAGTGCGCGGCTGATGAGCGATCGAGTTATGGATGCAGGCGAGAATCTTGGAAGTCAGGCTGCTTGCTTTTCCCAAAGCGCCTGAGCCGTTTCCCACGACTGGATGACGTGCGTTCCGTCTTTCATGACCCACGTGAGCGGCCCAATCATTTGGAGAACGAAGGTCGTGTCCTCGCGCATGACGGTCTCGTCGTGCTTTGCACCAGCGGCTTCGTAAATGAAGCCGTCCTTGATGCCCAGGACGCCGCCAACTTCTGGTCCGCCACGGACCTGGATCGCGCCGTCGAAAATCCAACCTTCTGCCGGGCCGTGATGGATGTGCGGCTGCAGCACCGAGCCCTTCGGGCAGTAGAAGAGAACGGTCCAGAATGCCATCTCCGGGGAGACGTGCAGGAGCTTCCACTTCACGCCGCCGCTGTGGAATTCTTCTGGAAAGTCTTGCCATGCAACCTGGTCAACCTGAACGTAATCGTCTTGCGCCTTTGCCTTCAGCATTTTGTTGCCTCATTCGGTGTGTGGGACGAATCCAAGTTATCACCTCAAATTTCGCCTTCGTATCCACTTTCGGCAAGGTATATATCCCATCCTGCAGGCCCACTCCAAACGAATAGAGAATTGGGGGAACCCCCCTGTTTCAGCGGGTGCCCCCGTCCAGGTGACTACGCTCTAATGGCAAGTCCTTCTGGCTGAAAACTCGATGCCGGCGCACCTGACGGTGATATAGCAGGCTCGAAATACGAGGTATTTGATGGATAGCCGCGGGAGGTCGTCTACGACATGACTCAACCCGGTTGCCAAATCTGGATACGCGTTCGATTTTTCCGACGGCATAGTTCGCTCAACCATTCTTGGCAAGAGCCAGGGACGGACCTTTCTGAACTAAATATTGAGGCGAACGAGATGGCTCAAACCGTAGGCGTTATCGGAACTGGACTCATGGGCTCCGCCCTCGCGAATACACTGCTGAAGGCGGGCACGACGGTTACCGTGTGGGACGGTCGCAAAGAAGCAACCGAAGGCGTGGTCAAGAATGGCGCCAAGTTGGCCGGTTCGTTCGTTGAGCTTGTGAACGGCAGCGAGGTCGTGATTTCGATTGTCAGTAGTGCATCTATCGGTGCGACGCTGTTCCGAGAACATGCTTCCCAACTGAAACTCGATGGTCGCTACATCGCAAATCTGAGCACGGCGATGCCCGAAGACGGCGAAGTCTTCCGCGAAGTAATCGAGAGCAACGGCGGCCGCTTCATCAGTGCCGCTATCTCGTCGTATCCCGACCTGATTGGCGGCCCGTACACCGCCATCCAGTATTCAGGGAAAGAAGACGTGTGGCGCGCCGTCGAAGCGACGTTCAAACCGCTCGCACCGGAAGGTACCATCTTCCAAGGCGACAATCTGGCCGTACCGCCCATCATTGATGCCGCAATGACGGGTAGTTTTTACGCCGTCAGCCTAGCCGGCTTCCTCGAGGCAGCTGCCTACGCAAAGGCTCGCGGTGTGTCGCCGTCGCAACTCAGCGAATTCGCTGACAAGATGCTGGACCTGGTGCGCTACAAGGTGCACAAGAGCATTCGTGAAATCGAAGCCAACAACTTCGAGACCATCCAGGCCACCGTCGATGTCTACCTCGACGCCGTTATCCAGTGGCGCGACGCCCTGAAGGACGCCGGCCTCCGAGCAAGCCATATTGCTGCACTCGCCGACGACCTGGCGGTGACCCGCGACGCCGGACACGGCTCGCTCGGGTTCACTGCTCAGTTCCTGACCGCCTCGAAGGTCAGCTAATCGGCGGCCTGTACCGAATTAAGCAGAACGTTGGAACAAGCTTCTCTGGTTCCCACTACCCTGACTTCGCACCGTGCAACCATTAGGAACTTGCCGCTCAGCGATAGCTGAGCGGCGTGCATAGTCGCTCTGCGCCTACCGGGAATCTACTTCGCCTTCCGCACCGAATTGTTGCTCGGCGGCCTATAAGCCGCCTTTTTTGTCTGCAGAATCGAGACGTCGTCAGCAGGTAGATGACCTTGGCGCTCGCTCCCAGCAAGCCAGGAGGAGAACCGGTACCAAGTACTTTCTGGCGACAACGACGGCGAGCGCGCACTTGCCGATTCTGGATACGTGGCGTTTATTGACGACGGCAAAGTGGAATGACACGCTCTCGCCATCAACCCAAGCGAGCGGTGGTCACTGCGCGAAATGGGGCAGTCAGCTTGTTCGTAGCCTTTTGCATTGTCGTTATGCAAGCTCTTAAAACATAGCTGATTAATTCGCGTTGCGGAAGCGAGTTATCTGGCGATAACTCCTTCGAATCCAGAAATATCGGTGGAGGCAAATAGAGATGACGACAACGAACGCGGGACTCAGACTGAACCTCTCAGACGAGGGGGTTCGTCTTAACCAGGACTTAGTTAAGCAGGTGAATGCCATCACCGAAGGAGAGCACGCCCAATCCGAATGTATGAGCTCCGGGCGTCCCATGGTCGTTGAGGGACTGCTTTGGTGCGTCTTCGGGGCAATTCTCTGGGCAGTGACGCTCTACGTTGCCTGACAGGAGACATCAACATGGCAGACCATCAACTCAGCGTCGAGCAAGAGGCCCTGGCGGGCCGGCTGCCGGTGCTTTCAAGTGAACGCATCTACGGCAGCTATGGCTCATTTCTTTGGACATGCTGTGCGTTCAGCGCGGCTACCTGGGCCTTCCTCATCGGCGGCTTCCTTCCCTACGTTGGCGATTGGCGTCTTGGCGTCATGGGCTACGTAATCGGGCTTGTCATCGGAATGGCGTTGGTTTCGCTCGCCTCCGGCGCGGCGAGCTACAAATACGGAACGGATGTCATTGATTCCGCAAAGGCATCGTACGGCTATCGAGGCATCGTCGTTCCGCTCTTCGGCCTGCTCGCTACGCTCATCGGGTGGTCTTATGTAGTCGAAGCGCTGACCGCCCGTGGCGCGGCGAACATCGCCGGCACCATCGCGGGAACGAGCGCAACGGGTGGCGCTCATGAGAAGCTCGTGATTGCAGTCGCCCTGGCCGCACTAGTCGTAGTCTGGCTGATTGCCAGCAAAGGACCGAAGCTGTTCGAGCGGCTCAACGGCTACATCGGGCCTCTGCACATGCTCATCACGCTGATGATGTTCGGCATTCTCATCCACAAGTTTGGCTTTCACCATCTCTGGGTGAGCCAACTTCCGGCCGACCAGATGATGACGCACGACAAGACACGAGGGCTCGCTCTTGCCGTCGAATTTGGCGTCTCGAACTCGATGACCTGGTGGCCGGTTATGGGGGGGCTGACACGCCTGGTGAAGCACCGCTCGCATGTCATGGGACCATCTGTCATCGGTGTTGGCTTGCTCGGCGCCGCATTTGTCTCGACTGTAGCCGCTCTTGCTGCTGTCAGCGCTGGTACTCACGACCCGACCATCTGGATGATTTCGCTTGCCGGTCCGGCGCTTGGCAGCTGCACGATGGCAGTGGTCCTGACAGCTAACATCGCGACGATGGTGGTGATGATGTACCTGGCCGCCGTCTCCATTCAGCAGGTGAAGTTTTTCGCTCGCATTCGTTGGGAATGGCTCCTCGCAACCCTCTTGGCGCCGGGAATCTACTTTGCGTTCAAGACCGAATGGCTCCTCTCCGCGGTGATGAGCTGGCTGTCGTACAACGGTGTGATGTTCGTTGGTGTCACTGGGGTAACGCTGGTCGACTACTTCATTCTTCGCAAAGAGCATCTCGACCCGGCACACCTGTTCGCCACGAGCGGCAGCAAGTACCGGTTCTGGGGCGGCATCAACTGGGTGGCTGTCGCTATCACCGCAGTGTCGACGGCGGGCTATCTGTGGTTATACAACCCCGTAACTTCCGCCATGGCCGAACCGTTTAAGTACCTCGGCGCATCAATTCCGACCATCATCTTCTCGGGACTTGCATATTACGTAGCAACGAAGTTGATTCTTATCCCAGCACAAAAAGGTAACTACCTCGATACTGCCGGTGACATCAGCAAGGCAACGCTTAATCGAAACCCCGACGCCGACGCAGTTATTGTCTCTCTGTGATTCCCAGATGGCAGCGATCGATTGTAAATAGCCACACTGCCATTCTTTTAAAATTAAATCAGTATAACTATGTTTTGATCGTCTTCGAGCCTCGTCAATGACGGGGCTCTTGACGCTTGTCACCTGTGCCTATTTCACAAAGGTTCATTATGAAAAAGCGAATTTCAGCAGCAATTGTCGCTGTTTTTCTCTCGTCTTCGGCTTTCGCTCAAAGCGGCGTCACCCTTTATGGCGTCCTCGATGAGGGCCTCAACTTTACGAACAATGTTGGCGGTGATAAGGCATACCAAATGTCCACTACCGATGCAGCAGTTAGCCGATTCGGCTTGAAGGGAAGCGAAGACCTCGGCGGTGGCCTCCACGCAATCTTCCAGCTCGACAACGGCTTCGACATCAACAATGGTCGAAACATCTATGGCGGCCGTCTGTTTGGCTATGGTGCGTTCGTCGGATTGCAGTCGGACTCGTTTGGAACGGTTACGTTCGGTCGACAGTTCGATTCGATTACTGATGTTCTCGGGCCCTTGACCGCGAACGGAAACTGGGGAGGCACACTCTTCTCTCACCCTCTGGACAACGACAATACTGACGCGACGTTCCACGTCGGCAATGCCGTCAAGTTCACGTCGAACACATACGGCGGCTTGTCTGGGACCGCGCTCTACGGCTTCAGCAACCAGGCGGGCCAGTTTGCTCAGAACCGTGCGTTCTCGGTTGGCTTGAAGTATGTATACAACACACTGACTGTGGCTGCTATCTATGAAGACCTATCCTCGCCAGGAGCAAGCCAGACTGGCTCAGTTGCGGCCGATGACATCGGGTTCGCTGCGAAGAACCAGAAAATCTACGGCTTAGGTGCAAACTATGGCTTCGGCCCGGCAACTTTCGGCCTCGTCTATACCCACACGAACATTGCCCAACCCAACTCGTCGATTTGGTTGGGCGACCTCGGCCTTTCCAACGCAAGTCTGAAGTACGACAACATCGAAGCAAACGTGAAGTACGACGTCACATCGGCGTTCTCGGTCGGAGGCATGTACACCTACACGCGTGCCAACCTCACGAACAGCGGAATCAACACGTCCCTGCATTGGAACGAAGCCGGCCTCGCTGCGATATACGCCCTTTCCAAACGTACGACCCTGTACGCCCAGGCGCTGTACCAGAAGGCCTCCGGTACCTCTGGGACGCTGCTCGACAATGCGCTCATTCCGGGCTCAGCTGGCGCGTCGTCGAACTCCCACCAGATTGTCGGGCGTGTCGCGGTGATGCACAGCTTCTAAACGCGGCGTTCGGCAGTTGGCTCCTCTCAAGTGAGAGAGCGTCAACTGCGGCGGCGATTCCGAGCATCGTGTCAATCGCCAAAGCGCCGGGCGATGTTCGCCGCCGCGAAGAATGACCTGAAGCGGAGGATGGAGGCTTTGAGCACACAACAGCGAACTCTCATCCAGCTCTTACATCAGCTTGCCGCACTATCGACAGCAGCTTACTTGACGCGCGGCACCGGTCCACGGAGTGGACTGCCCTCAACCTTGCACATCGCTCCCTCCACTCGGATTTCGTCGCTTGGCGCTCTATTGACCAAGCCTTGACGCCCCCCCCCTCGGCGCCATATCGGTGCCTAGTGAGACAGTCAGGGGCAGGCAGCCTCGGCAAACAACTGGTCCATCGTCTTGGTCTGCACAAAACCAGGACACACGGCATTGGACCGTATGTTGTAGCGACCGTAGTCGAGTGCCAGGCATCGAACCAGGCCGGTTCGAGCAATTCCTGCACAGGAGATAGCCGCGGCAAGATCACCCCGCGCTTCAGCGGCACGAGTGACGGACGCTTCTACTTGGCTTTCCGCACGCATGTCGACGACTGCAGAGGCGAAGACGCTCCCTTCGCCGCGATGGCCTCCGATGTCTGCGCTAAACCTTCCTGGTTCATATCAGCGCCGCAAACGGCGTAGCCAGCTTCGGCGAATCGAATGGCAGTTGCGTGGCCAATGCCCGACGCAGCACCGGTAACAACAACAGTCATATGCGTGTTCATCGCTGTCTTCCTCACTGAGCCAGAAAGCCGCCGTCGACGATGTATTCGGCGCCGGTGCAGAAACGCGATTCGTCGGATGCGAGGAACAGCGCCATGTTGGCAACGTCGATGGCCTCGCCAAGGAACCCAATCGGATGCTTCGTCACAAGTTCGGCCAGCACCTCGGGGTTGTCGCCAACCATCGGCGTCTTGATGTAGCCAGGATGGATGCTATTTACGCGGAGACAGTATCCCTTCTTGCCGGCATGAAGGGCGGCCGCTTTGGTCAAATTTCGCACGCCCGCTTTCCCCGCGGAGTAGGCTACATACTCTGCGATCCCGACGATCCCCTCTATCGAAGACATGTTGATGATGGAGCCGCCACCGGTCTTCATGTTCTTGAACCCATGCTTCGTTCCAAGAAACACGCCATGAAGATTCACGCTCAGCTCCTTGTTCCAATCCGCGAAACTCATGTCTTCGACATTGCCGGGCACGGCGACTCCAGCGTTGTTCATCAGAACGTCGACCTTGCCGAAGGCGTGGTTCGCGGCCGCAAATGCGGCCGTCCACTGTTCTTCCTGGCGAACATCCAATTCAACGACGATGGCTCGTCCACCATCCCCTTCCAGCGCCTCACGGGCCCGATTTGCAGCCTCGACATTGAAATCCGCCAACACCAGTGATGCGCCCTCCTCTGCGAAGCGACGAACAGTAGCCGCACCAATTCCCGATGCGGCGCCCGTGACCATTGCAACCTTTCCCGCGAGTCTTCCCATGAGTTAATCTCCATTAGATTGATTTACGCCGCCGCCAGCGACCCAAAATCGTAGTCAGATCGAAATCCGGCACCCCCGCTTTACCACTCACGGAAGATATCAACTTGAAAATGGCAACCCCTATCCGAATTCGGCAGACCTGGCCGCTGGCTTTTCGAATTATTCGACCTGCTCCTCGTCGCACGAATAATGGTGGTGCGCTTTCGCATTTCCTAAGCACAGCACGGGAAAATTTGCTATCCAGTTTCGGCAATAGATAGAAGGCCCTGGAGTTTGAGGACGGACGACGATTGTCACGAAATCATCGCGACCCGCACCGAAGGTGTGCGGCGGTTTCACCAAATGAGAGCCTTTATTGACGTGTCGGTGATACTCCTGATTTCACATGTCGAAAAAATTTGCGATCATTGCATTAGGTAGCCAGCAGTATCGAAGCGCGTAATCGGGAACAGCTGGCGTGATTCTTGCGTAGATTTGGTGTGTTGGTTCACAAGAGCGCTTCAGTGACGAACTCTGTCCCTCATGTGTCATCTGGTCGATACGACGTTGCCCGGTCAACGGACGTCGTCGCGCACGCACGTGCGTTCAGAGATTGGGTAGACAATAAGTATCACGTATTGGGCGGGAGGAGTCCTTTCGATGGCGTGATGCGAGATTACTCCCTGGGGGATTCTGTTCGGGTCTGTGCCGAGACGGTAAAAACGCCATTTTTAGAGCAAATTGGGTTCGTGCCGCCCCATAAGATTTTGATTCTACAGCTGCAATCCAATGACGACGTTTTGCTGAATGGCCGATTTGTAAACTCGGATACGGTATTCATTACTTCCGGAAAAACAATTCACGCACTGGCAAAGAGTCCAATTCACGCAAACATTTTGACTCTCGACAAAGAGTTATTCTTCGAGTCGTTCAAAGTAAATTCCAATGCGATTCGGGAAACGCTCCCGTTTGAACACTTTATCAAGCCGATTTGCGAATCCACTGCCGATTTTTACGCTCAATTCCGTGCTCATTTCTCGGAACTAGACCGCATGAGCACGGAGGGGGCGAATGCGGTGAGTAGCGTCGACCGCATACTCGCGGCGACGGCCGAAATCGTCGGCTGGACGGAAGGCGCACTTGAGCCGGGAGCCGCGAGCGCGACGACCCGCGCTTACATTGTGGATAAGAGCTGTGAACTTTTCGCGCAGAATTTCCACGACGAAGCGTTCGGCATCCTCGACCTGTGTGCCCGCCTGCGCGTGAGCCGGCGAACGCTCCAATACAGCTTCGAGACAGTAGTGGGCATGTCTCCATCGAACTATATGCGCTCCGTTCGATTGAACGTGGCTCGTCGTTCGCTGATGACGAAGCCGAATGAGAAAATCCAGGGACTAGCCCTGGATGCAGGGTTTAGCCATCTGGGACGTTTCTCGAAGTATTACCAGGAATTTTTTGGTGAACTGCCCTCGGCAACTGCCTCTCGCGCTTGTCCTCAGGCCGCTGCTGTGATCTGCGGCACGCATCACTGACTGCATGCCAGT
The DNA here is from genome assembly GCF_052045245.1 of Burkholderia sp. 22313. Lineage (NCBI taxonomy): Bacteria > Pseudomonadati > Pseudomonadota > Betaproteobacteria > Burkholderiales > Burkholderiaceae > Burkholderia > Burkholderia sp. 22313. Next base: position 102,960 of record NZ_JBQEON010000007.1, on the reverse strand, counting down.
CAGGAGCGGCGGCTTCGCGACAGGCAATCAGACTGCAGACAACGCCTCTCACTTCGCCACGAGCATGAGGAGCGGGGTGGGACTGATTCGGTGAATCACTGCTCCCAGCTCGTATTCGTTGAGCATCTCGATGCTTTTAAGCGTGATTTCGTTACGCCAATTCTGCACTCAAGATGGAGTGCCCGGCCGCTTACCTTACATATGACATCCGTGTACCGCAGACTAATCGCCTGGCATCGTCCGCACCTCCAAATCGATTTGCACGCTGATCGCGAATGGGCCGTAAGCGATCGACTCTATCGGGGAAGTTGTTGAGGCGTGAACGGCGACTCAAACGCAAGCCGCCAATAACCGAAGCTCTTCCAATGAAGGTCAGAAGGCAAATATCCGCCTGGACATGCGCATTCAGACCGTGATGATAGAGAAACAGGATCTTTGAAGCGAAAAGGTAATCGGCCACAAGCGGGATGGTCGATGACAATTTGACGACGACGCGGTTTGATATTGGGCCGATCTTCGTCTGAAGAATGGCGTATGTCCCGCGCCATCAACAGCAGATTCTCCGGGCCCCTTGGTGTCCAGATTCGATGGTGATCGTTGGTGTCGATCGGCATTCCAGGGCACTGCACACCGGGTTCCAATGACCGAAGTGCAGGAGTTTATGCTCGCCGTAGTGACGCCGTCGACGACGTGTGCCGTTCACCCAGCACCGTCGCCTGGATGTCGTTGAAAGCAATCGCGTTCCAGGTGCGCATGCCCAATGGAGTTGAGTTTGACCTCGGCGAAGCAACCTCGAAAAGCTGACGACGATTGTCCAGATGCTGGGTGATTGCTCCATTTTCCGTCGCAGTCTCAGTTGGAACATTCCGGCTCTTAAGGCAGAGCCCATAACATTTCCGAATGTAAGCAGCAACTGGCACAATCATATCGAGGTCAAATAATACTAAAGTTCGCCAAGGCCAAGTTCTTCCGATTCATACTTGGCGGACCGGATCGCCTCATAGAAGCTGGATTCGATTGCGACCTCCTTCCGGTCGACATGGACGACCCACGCATTGAACATGAAGCGCCAGCGGATGCGCCGCTCTTCGAGCATCGCCGCAAACCATCTCCACACCGACGCGTCGTCGGCGTTCGCAGTAGCAGCGGCGGCCATCCGGGCCTCGCAGATTGCCTTCCAGCCCGATGATGGGTCATGGATCGAAATCATGATGTCAGATGATTTTTCGCTCGTGCAATGCGTCGATCTCGTCGTGGCTCAGTCCCAGCCATGCGCACAGGATCTCGTCGGTCTGTTCGCCGAGCCGCGGCGGCGGACGAAGATACTGGACTGGCGAATCGGACATTCGGATCGGATTCGCCACAAGCGGCACGCTGCCGGCCGATGCGTGCGGCATCTCGATACGCATGTCGCGCGCCTTGACCTGTTCGTCCGCAAATACCCGGTCGAGCCCATTGATCGGCCCGCACGGCACGCCAGCCTCCTCCATCGCGATGACCCACTCGTCGGTCAACCGGCACGTGGTCACGGCGCCAATCAGCGCGACCAGTTCGTCGCGATGCTGTACGCGTAAGGGATTCGTCGCGAAACGCGCATCGCTCGCCCATTGCGGCTGACCGAGCACCGCACACAGGCTGGTGAACTGGCCGTCATTGCCGACCGCGATGATCATATGACCATCGGCCGTCGGAAAATCCTGGTACGGCACGATGTTCGGATGCGCGTTTCCCATCCGGTGCGGCACGATGCCGCCGATCAGGTAATTGGCCGCCTGGTTCGCGAGCGCGGCGATCTGCACGTCGAGGAGCGCCAGATCGATGTGTTGTCCGCGCCCTGTGCGCTCACGATGGGCAACGGCGGCCAGCACGGCAACCGTCGCATACAGCCCCGTCATCACGTCGGTCAGCGCGACGCCAACCTTCACCGGACCGGCACCTTCCGTGCCGTCGGCACGCCCCGTCACGCTCATCAGGCCGCCCATCCCTTGTATCAGGAAGTCGTACCCGGCACGTGACGCATACGGACCGGTCTGCCCGAACCCGGTAATCGAGCAGTAGATCAGGCGCGGGTTCCCGGCGCTGAGGGTCGCGTAATCCAGCCCGTACCGCGCAAGGCCACCGGCCTTGAAATTCTCGAGCACGATATCGGCCTGCTGCGCGAGTTGCCGAACCAGCGACTGGCCGTCCGGCCGGCTCAGATCGACCGTGATCGAGCGTTTGTTGCGATTGGCGCTCAAGTAGTATGCCGATTCGCCCGTCGACTGCCCGTCCGCGTCGAGCAGCCACGGCGGGCCCCACGCCCGCGTGTCGTCACCCGTCCGCGGCCGCTCGACCTTGACGACATCGGCGCCGAGATCGGCGAGAAGCTGGCCAGCCCATGGCCCGGCCAGCACCCGCGACAAATCGAGTACGCGGAGTCCGGCCAATGCGCCTTGCTGTGCGATCGTTTCCATGGCGGCTCAGAATGCGGCAATGCCGGTGATCGCCCGGCCGAGGATCAGCGCATGGATGTCGTGCGTACCCTCATACGTGTTGACGACTTCGAGGTTCACGAGGTGCCGCGCGATGCCGAATTCGTCACTGATCCCGTTTCCGCCCAGCATGTCCCGCGCGACCCGCGCAATGTCGAGCGCCTTGCCGCATGAGTTCCGCTTCATGATCGACGTGATCTCGACGGCCGCCGTGCCTTCGTCCTTCATCCGGCCGAGCCTCAGGCAGCCTTGCAGACCGAGCGTGATCTCGGTCTGCATGTCGGCAAGCTTCTTCTGGATCAGCTGGTTCGCGGCGAGCGGCCGGCCGAACTGCTTGCGATCGAGCACGTACTGCCGAGCGCGATGCCAGCAATCCTCGGCGGCGCCGAGCGCGCCCCACGCGATACCGTAGCGAGCGCTGTTCAGACAGGTGAACGGCCCCTTGAGGCCGCGGACTTCCGGAAACGCGTTCTCCTCCGGACAGAACACGTCGTCCATCACGATCTCGCCGGTGATCGACGCACGCAGCCCGACCTTGCCGTGAATCGCCGGTGCCGACAAACCCTTCCACCCCTTCTCCAGCACGAAGCCGCGAATCGCGCCCTCGTCGTCCTTCGCCCAGACGACGAACACGTCCGCGATCGGGCTGTTCGTGATCCACATCTTGCTGCCCGTCAGGCGATAGCCGCCGTCGACCTTCCGCGCGCGCGCCGCCATGCCGCCCGGATCGGAACCGTGATTCGGCTCGGTCAGGCCGAAGCAGCCGACCAGTTCCCCCGACGCCAGCTTGGGCAAGTATTTCTGGCGGGTCGCTTCATGACCGAATGCATGGATCGGCACCATCACGAGGGACGATTGCACGCTCATCATCGAGCGATAGCCGGAATCCACGCGTTCGACCTCGCGCGCGACGAGCCCATAGCTGACGTAGTTGCTACCCGCGCCGCCATAGGTCTCCGGAATCGTGATGCCGAGCAGGCCCAGCTCGCCCAATTCGCGAAAGATCGCCCGATCGGTCTCCTCGCGACGAAACGCATCCAGAACGCGCGGTGCCAGCCGCTCCTGACAGTACGCGTGCGCGGAATCGCGCACCATGCGTTCGTCCTCGCCAAGCTGCTGGTCCATCAGCAGCGGGTCGTCCCATTGAAACGAAATCGATTTGTGTGCATTAGTCATTTGTTGATCGCCCGCGTGAAGGTGTTACGCCAACTTTATTCGCCACGTACCGTCAAAACAAACGATTTGTTCGCACCAACATGTGCAAAAATCTCACTCGTTGATCTCACTACTCACCTGGACACGCATCATGCGCCGCACGATCCCCTCCACAACCGCCTTGTCCGCATTCGAGTCCGCCGCTCGCCACCAGAGCTTCACGAAAGCGGCGGACGAGCTCGCCGTCACGCAAAGCGCGATCTGTCGTCAGATCGGTGTGCTCGAGGCATTTCTTGGCGTGAAGCTGTTTCGGCGCACCCGGCGCGGCGTGACACTGACCGAAGCCGGTGCGGCGTACAGTCGCCGTGTGGCATCGAGACTCGATCAGATCGAATACGACGCGCTGGAGATGATGGCGACGGGCGGCAAAGGCGGTACCCTGGAGCTCGCGGCCGTGCCGACCTTCGCAACCCGTTGGCTGCTGCCGCGCATGCCGGCGTTCATCGATACGCATCCGGATATCACCGTCAATCTGACCGCCATGCCGCGTCCGTTCATGTTCGATGCGACAGGATTCGACGCGTCGCTCCACGCAGGACCCGCGCCCTGGCCCGGTACGGCCGGCGATGTGCTGATGCAGGAAAGCGTGATCGCGGTCGCCAGCCCGAAGCTGGTCGCGTCGCGCATCCAGCCGACCCGGGCGGACTGGCGGCGCTACCGGTTGCTGCAGCAAAGTACGCGACCGTACGCATGGCGCGAATGGTTCGCGGCGCAAGGACTCGAAATGGAAGGCGACCTGTCCGGACCGCGTTATGAACTGTTCTCGATGCTGGCCGAAGCGGCATCGAGTGGAATCGGAATCGCACTGATTCCTCGCCTGCTCGTCGAAGACGAACTATCGCGCGGGACGCTGGTGCAGGTCGGTCGCTACGAACATCCGACCGGGAATGCGTACTTCCTGATCTACCCGGAAGCCAAGGCGGAAAGCTCGATGCTGGCGGCGTTTCGGGAATGGCTGACCGGCGAAGCACGACGATACAACGAGAACATTGCGCACATGGCTCAATCACGCGGCGCTCGGCATCACCGGCGCGCACAGTGACTGCATCTGACCGAAACGGCGTTTCGCAAGTGTGCGCCTCAGCTGAAGCGTATGGGCGGCGAACTGGCTTCGTTGCCGCGCCTATAACCTACAGAACCTCGCAAGCGTCGTCGAAATCGAGCCGCGGGCTGCGGGGAAACAGGCCGTCCGGATCGCCATACCCGAGGCAGCAAAGAAAGTTCACGCGCAGTGCCGTACCGTCGAAGAACAACTGATCGACCCTGGCCGCGTCGAACCCCGAGAGCGGCCCGCAGTCGAGACCGAGCGTGCGCGCCGCCATGATGAAATAGCCTCCCTGCAGCGAGCTGTTGCGAAAGCATGTATCTCGCGCCAGCTCCGGTTGCTCGATGAACATCTTCCCTGCACCCGGCCGATGCGGAAACAGCTTGTCGAGCTGCGTGTAGAACGCCACATCCTGCGCAATGATCGCAACGACCGGCGCGGTACGCACTTTCTCGACGTTCCCCGTAAAAACAGCTGACAACAACTTTTCGCGCGCCGGCAGCGACCGCACGAACACGACGCGCATCGGCGAGCAGTTCATGCTCGTCGGGCCCCATCGGGTCAGTTCGTACAGGTCACGCAGCACCGCATCGGGCACCGCTCGGTCCAACCACGCGTTCTGGCTGCGTGCGTCGGTAAATAGCTGCTGGCGCGCGCGGGTATCGAGCGGCTCGCTCATTCCGTTTTCCTCCAGATCGACCATCGAAAGGCCATGCGCGCGCATCACGTGCGCGTCGCACCGACCATGAAGAACGCCACGGTCGCCGGGCTGTTCCCGTTGTTGCGCCATGCATGGCGCGTGCCGTTCTGTACGACGACATCCATCGGCCCGAGCCGCGTCGCCTGCCCGTCATCGAGCTCCAGCCAGATCTCGCCCGACAGCACGATCGCATAGTCGATCGTTTCGGTCGCATGCACGCCTGGATGGTCGGGCTCGAACGTCGCTGCGAGATCCGGCATGCGCGCGACACATTCGCTTGCCGCTGCTGCGGGATCGAACTGCGGAGCCGCCATGACCTGATCCGGCGGAAAGGTTACGACCAGGAGACTGGTCGCGCCGACCGGCGGAATCAGGGTGTCTTTTCCGATCGTCGGATCGACCGTCGTCGCCAGCGACGGAGATGCCGCAGTTGTCCACACCTGTGCGAATGCATGCCCGGGAATGGAGTCGAACAGGACAGTTCGGGGTGTCGGACCATCGGAAACCACGACGGACCGGCCGTGCGGATCACGGCCGGTCACCACGCGTCGAATGTGCATGAGTTGCCTCGCTGTAAGGAAACGCTTTCGGCCGACGACACCCCGGCGCCGATGTGACGCAGAAGTGTCGTCGATGTGCTTTACGGACAGATCACGTAGTTGCTGAAGCCGCCATTGCGATTCTCGATCCCGCCCAGCGCGACATTGATGTCCTCCAGCTTGAACGTGCAGTGTTCGAAGACCGACAGGTCGACGACGCCGGATTCGACCATGTCCGCCATTTCCTGTCCTTGCCCGGCCGTGAACCAGGCGGAGCCGCTCAGGCGCTGGTCATTGTCCATCATGTAATGAAGATTGACCGGCACGTCGCCGGCAACCGCGCCGATATTGACGAGATGGCCGCCACGGCGCAGCGTCTTAAGCGATTCTTGCAGCGTCGTATGCGGTGCGCCCGGTCCGAGCGCATCAATCACCGCATCGACACCTTCCCCGCGCGTGATGCGCGCCGCCCATGCGTCGACCGGCTCGTCATCGAGCGCCAGAATCTCGATGCGATCCGGCGCAATCGCCTTCACGCGCTGAAGCAACTCTTTGTTGCGTGCGGTACCGAGAATCTTCCGCGCGCCAAGTGCGAGCCCGAACAGTGCAACCCCGATACCGAGCGTCCCGCTGATGCCGTTGATCAGGATCGTGCTGCTCGGCCCGACTTCCGCCTTCTTCAGCGCACGATAGGCGGTACCAAGATAGCCGAAGCGCGCTGCGGTCTCATGGCTCAGGTTGTCGGGTATCTTGACCAGGCTGTATTGCGGCGCGGTCATGAACTCGCACAGCCCGCCGTACGGATAGTCGTCGAAGATGGTTTGCGATCGCTGGCTGAACCCGAAATAGCCATTGAATGTGTAGTACGGACAGGCCGTGGTATCACCCGAGCGGCACGCGCGGCAACCGCCGCAATAGCGCGCCGGATTCACGTAGACGCGGTCCCCCACGTTGAATGCATGGACCTGACTGCCGACTTCCTCGATCACACCCGTCGCGTCGAGACCGAAAATCGCCGGCAGCCGGGGAAGCGGCAGGTGGGGAAACCATTTCTGCCAGTTGCTCAGCACGTTGCCGAGGTTGGGCACGATGCCACATGCCTTGACTCTCACCAGCACGTCGGTCGGCCGCGGCGACGGCACCGGAATATCCTCCACCACCATCGGTGCGCCGACATCGTGCATCCGTGCTGCTCGCATCATCTTCGTCATGTCTGTCTCCTGTCTGTCACTCTTCGTGTATTCGCAACACACATTCACCGGCCCGGTCATCTGTCTACGACTCAAGCCAAGCTAAATGCATGATATCAATTTTTATGCACAAAACACAGATTCCGCCGGAACTTCATCGCAGCCCGTCGAGACCCTTGACGTCCGACGCCGCGAGGCCGCCCAGTCGCGCATGCACGCGCCCGCCCGTCGCCATCGCTAGTGCGAACGCGATCTCGTTGCGGCGCGGGCCATCCCAGACGGTCACCTCGCACGCGCCATAGTGACTGCGGACATAAGACGCCTGAATATGGCCCAGCGGTACCATCAGGCGCGTACCAACGCCGCCGATCGTCTTGGCCGACGGCACCATTGCTTTCGGCTGGCCCAGCGATTCCCGCATCGCCCAGCCGCCGGCTTCGTGCCATACGGCACCATGCTCGAGTTCGCCATCCTCGCCGACGATCGCGCCCTTTCCGTACGCCTGGACGTTCTCCGCGCCGCCGAGCAGCGCCACGGCGCGCGACGACAGGTCATGCCCGAGTTCGCGCAGCGCTTGCATGAACGGCAACAGGTCGGGCTCGTAGCGCCCCGCATACGGATTCGCGACGATGGCTGTCGCGACCGCAACCCGCAGCGGCTCGCTCACGCGCTCGCCCCCTTCGTGCCAGACCTCCTCCAGGTCGAGCTTGATCTTTCTGACATTGACCATCGGCATCTTTCTGCTCCACGGAAATTGTTCGGATCGCCGGGAGCCAGTTTGTGCTCCCGTGCTTGCATTATATCAATTTCGATGTAATATGCACAAAAACATGTTTTGTGCCCAAACGGAGGAGCAATGAAACTCGTGTCGTATCGCCGGGCCGGCAAGGCCGCTTTCGGTGCAATCAAGGAAGAAGGGATCGTCGATCTCGCCTCGCGCTTACCCGCGCTGGCCGATCTCGCATCGCTGCTCGCGGATGACGCGGCGCTGGAGGAAGCACGCCGGCTCGTCGCCGCGGCCGCGGATTTCCCGTTGGCCGATGTCGAACTCGAGCCGGTCATTCCACGCCCGAACAAGATCATCTGCGTCGGCATCAACTATGTCGCGCACGCAGCGGAAGCCGGGCGCACGGTCGGCAAGTACCCTGTCATCTTCCATCGTTACGCGGAAACCCTGTTGCCGCACGGTGCACCGCTGATTCGCCCGACCATTTCGGACAGTTTCGATTTCGAGGCCGAACTCGCGGTCGTCATCGGTCGCGGCGGTTCGCATATCGCACCGGAAGACGCGATGAGCCATGTTGCCGGCTATACGTGCTTCAACGACGCCAGCGTCCGTGATTGGCAGTTCCATACGCACCAATACGGGATGGGCAAGAATTTCCGCGGCACCGGCGCGCTCGGCCCGTGGCTCGTCACGGCCGACGAAATTGCGGACTACCGCGAACTCTCGGTGCACGGTCTGCTGAATGGTGAGCAGATGCAGATCGGCAAGCTGTCCGAACTCGCCTTCGACATTCCGACCCTGATCGCATACGTATCGCAGGCGCTCGACTGGCAGCCGGGCGACATCCTCGCGACCGGCACCCCGTGCGGGATCGGCTTCAAGCGCCAGCCGCCGGTATTCCTGAAGCCCGGTGACACCTTCGACGTGGTGATTCCGGGAATCGGCACGCTGTCGAACCCGGTGGCCGACGAAGCGTGAGCGATACTCGAACAATCAGGAGACGATCATGGCGGCACTGCCGAAAATTCAGTTCACTCACTGCGGCATCTTCTGCAGCGACCTCGACCGGATGGTCGACTATTACCGCAAGGCACTCGGGTTCGTGATCAGCGACAAGGGTGTCGCGTCGACCGGACACAATCTGTACTTCATGACGCAGGATCCGGAAATCCATCACCAGCTCGTGTTGTTCGATGGAAAGCCCACCGACCTCCCCTTCAATCCGGTCAACCAGCTTTCCTTCCTGCTCGATTCGCTGGACGATCTGCGAGCGTACTACCAACGCGCGAAACGCGCGGGCGTCGCCGCTATCGAGCAGGTCGATCACGGCAACGCGTGGTCGATCTATTTCAAGGATCCTGAAGGCAATCCGATCGAACTCTACGTCGACAGCCCGTTCTTCACCGCGCAGCCTTGTCGCGAGCCGCTCGATCTCGATCTCCCGAGCGCTGAAGTCCTGAGACGGACGGAAGCGATGTGCCAGCGCCGCCCGGCCTTCCTGACGCGCGACGCATGGATCGCGGCAATGCGCGAACGCATCGCCGCCCAGCGCACCGCGTTCGACGAATAGACATACCAATCCGTAGCGTCCGCCGCATTCGACGGCGGGCGGACGCCACCCTGCGAAACTGGGGGAGATCACTGGTCATGAAATGCAATCTGATCGGCGGGTCGTGGCGCACCGGCGCCACTTCACGCCGCAACATCAATCCGTCCGATCTCGACGACGTGATCGGCGACTATGCGCACGCGGATGTCGAGCAGGCCCACGAGGCAATCGACGCCGCGTGCGACGCTCAACGCGGCTGGCGGGACAGCGGCATCCAGGCCAGAGCGAATGCACTCGACGCGATCGGCAGCGAATTGCTCTCGCGGCAGACTGAGCTCGGTACGCTGCTATCGCGTGAAGAAGGCAAGACGCTTGCCGAGGGCATTGCCGAAGTCGCGCGTGCCGGGCAGATATTCAAGTTCCACGCCGCCGAAGCGGTGCGCTCGGGCGGCGAGCACCTGCCGTCGGTCAGGCCGCTCGTCGACGTCAGTATCACGCGCGAGCCGGTCGGCGTCGTCGGCATCATCACACCGTGGAACTTCCCGATGGCCATTCCGGCCTGGAAGATCGCGCCGGCGCTCGCGCACGGCAACAGCGTCGTCTTCAAGCCGGCGGACCTCGTCCCGGGATCCGCGTGGGCGCTCGCGGACATCATCCACCGCAGCGGCATTCCGCCCGGCACCTTCAATCTCGTGATGGGGCGCGGAAGTGTAGTCGGCAACGCGATGGTCGTCTCGCCGAAAATCCACGCGGTCTCGTTCACCGGATCGGTCGATACCGGGCGGAACCTGCTGCTGCAGGGCGCGCGCCAGTTCAAGCGGATGCAGCTCGAGATGGGCGGCAAGAATCCGCTCGTCGTCCTGGACGACGCGGACCTCGACGTCGCCGTCGACTGCGCGATACAGGGCGCCTATTACTCGACCGGGCAGCGCTGCACCGCATCATCCCGTTTCATCGTGCAGAAAGGTATCTACACGCGCTTCGTCGCCCGGGTTGCGGAGGCGCTCGAGCAGTTCCACGTCGGGCATGCGCTCGATGCGGACACGCAGATCGGGCCCGTTGTCGACAGTGAGCAATTGCGACTGGACGAAGCGTACGTGGAAATCGGCAGGAACGAAGGCGCAAAGCTCGTGTGCGGCGGTACGGCCGTCGCCCGCCGCACACGAGGCCATTTTCTGACGCCGGCGCTGTTCTCCGATGCGGCGCCGAAAATGCGCATCGCACGCGAGGAGATCTTCGGCCCGATCGCATGCGCTATCCCCGCGAAGGATTACGACGAGGCGCTGGAGATCGCGAACGATAGCGAGTTCGGATTATCGGCCGGCATCTGTACGGCGTCTCTGAAATATGCGGCGCATTTCAGGCAACACATGCGCAGCGGGATGGTGATGGTCAACGTGCCCACCGCGGGGATCGACTACCACGTGCCGTTCGGTGGCACGAAGTCGTCGAGCTACGGCCCGCGCGAGCAAGGCCGATACGCCGCCGAATTCTTCACGACCGTCAAGACCGCCTACACGAAGGCATACTGAGATCAGTCGGGCGACGGTCCGGTGAACCCGCCCCCACCGCCGGGCGAACGTGGTCGGCTCCGGCGGAACGAATATGAACATGGAGGAGATGTGGACTTCGATTTGATCATTGTCGGTCTCGGCCCGGTCGGTGCAGTCGCCGCCAACCTGGCCGGTCAGGCCGGCCTGCGCACGCTGGTCGTCGACAAGTCGCTCACTGTCTACGACAAGCCGCGGGCAATGGGATTCGACCAGGAAATCATGCGGATCCTGGCCAACCTCGGGATTGCAGACAGGATCGCGCAATACGTGATGCCGTACCGGCCGTCCGAATACCGGACGACCGATACGCGCGTGATCCGCCGCATCGACGCGGCAGCCCCGCCGCACCAGCTCGGCTGGGCGCCGAACTACGTGTTCATGCAGCCGCAAATCGAAGGAATCCTGCGCGACAATCTCGCCGGCTACCCGTCGGTCAGGGTCGAGCTCGGTGCGGAAGCGACTGCGGTCGAATCGCACGACGATGCCGCATCCGTGACGATCGCGCTGGCGTCGGGCGAGCAACGCACGTTCACCGCAGGCCATGTGCTGGCCTGCGATGGAGGAACGAGCCCGATCCGTACGCGGCTCGGCCTGGACATGGAGGATCTCGACTTCGACGAGCCGTGGCTCGTCGTCGACGTGATGCTCAAAGACGGTGCCGGCGAGAGCCTGCCGGCAACCAACGTGCAGTATTGCGAGATCGCGCGCCCGTCGACGTTCGTCGTCGGCCCCGGCCGCTGCCGCCGCTGGGAGTTCATGATCAACGCGGACGAGACGCCTGCCGAGGCCTGCCGGCCCGAGTTCGTGAAAAAGCTGATTTCGCGCTGGCTCGCCGACGACGAATACGAGATATGGCGTGCATCCGCCTACCGGTTTCACGCGCTCGTGCTGCGCCGCTGGCAAGCCGGGCGGATATTCTTCCTCGGTGACGCAGCGCACATGACACCGCCGTTCCTCGCGCAGGGAATGTGTCAAGGCATCCGGGATGCGTCCAATCTCGTCTGGAAGCTCGCGATGGTTACGCGCGGCAAGGCCGGTACGGCACTGCTCGACAGTTATCAGGCTGAACGGTTGCCGCACGTCAAGCGCACGACACTCGTGACGAAGGAACTGGGCAAGCTGATCTGTGAACGTGATCCGGTCGCGGCCAGCGCGCGCGACGTGCGCTTGCATGCAGAGATGGCCGCCAATCCGCGGGGAATGGTCCGGCAATCGTTGATCCCGGGGTTGAGCGACGGCTTTTTGTCCGCTTCGAGCGACGGGTCACGCGGGCTGCTGTTTCCGCAACCACGCGTGCGGACGTCCGCCGGCGACGAGCGCCTGCTCGACGACGTGACCGGCGCGACCTTCCGGCTCGCGGTGGACGCACGTACCGATGCCACGACTGTCGCGCAACTTCGGCTGGCATGCGATCGCCTACAGTATCCGGCGATCCGGTTCGTCTCGATCGGGCCCGACGCGCTCGCGCCCGATGCCTCGCCGGATACATATCAGGACGTCAGTGGCGTGCTGACCGGCTGGATGGCGCAACACGATTGCCGTGTGGTTCTCGCCCGCCCCGATCACTATGTGTACGGTGGTTGCCGTGAGCTGCAGGAAGCGCTTGCGCTGCTCGACGAGCTCGTGGGTGCGCTAGCGACCAACGGCTCGCAAGCATTTGAGGCGCCGGCAACGAGCCTTTGATCCGGAACGCGCATCATGTAACAGCCTTCAGCGCTCGGTGCTTTGCCCGAGCGCTTTTTTTGTCCCACAAGCCTTTCGAGTCGATCTTGCATAGAAGCGCGCTTTGCGCATAAAATTACCGCATTGACAATCCGGAATGCCACGCCATGGATTCGACACCTGCCTCCAATGGTGCCCCGCTCATCGATGTTGCTTTCGCACGGATGAAAACCTCGATCATCCGGTGTGAACTGGAGCCAGGCACGCGCCTGAAAGTCGAGAGTCTGTCGAAGACCTACGGTCTCAGCAGTTCACCGATTCGCGAAGCACTGAACCGCCTCGCGCAGGATGGAATCGTGCAGGCGACCGAGAATCGCGGCTTCTGGGTCGCACCGATCAGTATCGACGACTTCAAGGACATCACGCGCCTGCGCATCCTACTTGAACACGAAGCGCTGATGGATTCCATCGAGCATGGTGACGACGACTGGGAAGTTGCCGTGCTGACAGCGTTCCATCGGCTGAGCCTCGCCGAAAAGCGGATGGGTACTGGCCCGGTGGCCCTCGACGACGACTGGTCGGAGCGCCATCGCGCCTACCATATGGCGCTGCTGTCCGCGACGCCGAGCCCGCTGCTGCTGAACATGGTCGGATCGCTGTTCGACCGCGCCGAGCGCTATCGGCGCTACTCGGCACTCCATCGGACGGAGGAACGCCACAAGGGCGCGGAACACGAGGCGCTGATGAAAGCGGCGATCGGACGGGAAAAGGACAAGGCAGCGAAATTGCTGCGCAAGCATATAGAAGGAACGTTGACTCGTGTTGCCGCCGCACTGGAACGGCAATTGGCATCGGTGCAGTAAGTCGCGCGCAGTGCCCCGATACTGCGTCTGCGAATGCACCCCATTGCGACGACGACTCCCGCCGCCGTCGCACGGATCAATCAGAACATTGTTTGCATGCCGATCCGGCCGATGAACTGCGAGCGACTGCTCGACGGGCCGAACGTCCCGTTGATCGACGCATTCGCCCCCCCGTTCGTCAGCTGATACACCGATTGCAGATAGACGGCCGTCCGCTTCGACAGATGGTACTTCGCAACGGCCCCCCATTGATGGGCGTGATTGCGGTCGACGACCTCGTTCCCCCACATGTAGGTGTAGGCGAGGCTCGTCGAGAATGCCGGCGTGAACTGATACAGTGCGCCGACCTCCGCCGCGTTGACAACCGCGCCGTTGTGCGTATTGCGCGTGTCAGTGAACAGCGCCGTCAGCAGCAGCTTGTCGCCGCGATATTTCGCGCCGAGCCCGTAGTTCCTGATGCTGTCGCCGAGCAATGACGCATAACGCACGTCGGTATAGGCCGCGCCGAATGCAAACGCGCCGGCACTGTAGCTGCCACCGAAGCTTTCCGCGCTGTTTTGGCGGAAATCCCCGGCCACGCCGCCGAATGCGTACATTCCGCCGAACCGGAATCCTCCCAGCAACGGACTCGTGTACTTGACCGAGTTGCCAAGAGGCGTGTCGCCGTTCATGCGGTCGAAGTCGAACGCCTCGTTCGGCGGAGAATCAGGAATGCCGAGCTTCGCAAACGGACCATCCCGGAAGCCGTAGAATCCGCCGCCATACATCGCCATATCGGCCCCGACATCGGCGAACAGCGTGTCGACCATGAAGTCGTATTGACGTCCGAGCGTGAGCTTGCCAAAGCGTGCGTTGTCGATTCCGACCCACGCATTGCGCGCGAACAGCCCGGTTCCCGTGCCGCTCCCGTTGCTCTTCTGAGCAACGAGATTGCCCTGCAGCGTGAACTGCGTCACCAGCTGGAACACCGCGCGGGTGCCGCCACCGAGATCCTCGGTCCCGCGAAATCCCAGCAGGTTGGGCAACGCGATGCCGTCGTCGAGCCGCCATGCAGGGTGGCCCGACGTATTGCTGATGTATGACACACCCGCATCGAGCAAGCCCCAGAGCGTCACGCTGCTTTGCCCATAGGCACAAGATACCGGGCCTAGACCCGCTGTCGCGCAAGCAATTGACGTAATGACCCACCTTTTCACCGTCGTCTCCTCCATATCGTTTACGAAGTCGCCAATGTGCACAAGAAATGCCTAAGATTATTTTTTATGCATATTCATATTCTTTGCGCACATTCTACACGGCTTTGCAAGACGCAAAACTCCGTGTTTACGCGTGAGGGCGCTGCAGCATGAAGACGCACGCCGACGTCGAAGCTGCAGCTACGAATCTCTTGTACGCTGAGCGTCCGGACGTGACATGCAGATCCAGAGCGATGTGCGCCAGAAGGCCGACCGGTAGAAATTCGCAAGTGACGAACGCAAATGCGCTGACCGCGACGGCCAATACGGCGAACCATTGATGTCGTGAGGTTGGGACATCGCCGGGACACTTCCCGGACGAGCGCTATTGGAAGGCGTGCTATCGGAGCGCGGATGAGGAATGATGGAAGCAACGGACGATACGGCCGACAGCCTGCGCATGACGACACCGGGCGGGTCGCCGATAGCAGAATGAAGAGAGCGCCCCGAGCAGTTGTTGCTCGGGAGACGCTCCTCGAGCGGCAATCCGGAATACACCCGTTTAGCGAGCATCCCCCGATTCGCGCCCTTGGTCGCTTCAGGAAAAGCGCAACGGCAAAGTCAAATAGTTGCGAATGCGATCGTCGTGCTGAACCGCGGGAGAACCGGCGAGTTCCACGCGCGAATAGCGTTCCGCTATGGCTGACAAGATCACTTCGATTTCGACGCGGCTGATCAATTGCCCCGCACAGCTATGCCGAACGACAGTATCTGGCTCCCACGCATCGAACGAGTATGGTCGAATGTGTTCGGATCCTCGAACACATCAGGATCCCGATTGACTGCCGCTGTCATGAAGCGAATGCCGCTATTTTCCGGGATCAATCAGCGATTCCCTAGACCGCCTTCAGAATTTTCGGCGGAAACGCTGCCGCGCGAGACCCATCCCCTGCTGCGTCACCTCGTGACGCCGATGTCGACAGATAGCGCAAACAGCACACCCGCAGAAACGACGCGAAGTTCAGCGGCTCTTCTCCACGCAAAGAAAGCAACTCGTCATAGAGCTTTACGGCGAACTGTGTCGTCGTCATGCCTTCGCGGTTCGCAATCTCCTGCAGGACATCCCAGAAGAGATTCTCGAGTCTGACGGTCGTCACAACGCCATGAATCCTCAGTGCGCGCGTACGGGATTCGTAGAGAATCGGGTCTGCATTGACGTAGATCTGGCACATATGAAAACCTCCCGGCAGTTTTGCGCCGCGGCGTGCCATTGCAGGTCGCGGCGCGTTCGTTCAGATGTCCCGCCGGCTCATCTTTCCTGCGATGTAATCGGCCTGGCGAATAGCAAGGGCGACGATGGTTAGCGTTGGGTTTTCCCCGGCGCCAGTCGTGAACTGGCTGCCATCCGAAATGAACAGATTCGGAATGTCATGCGTTTGCCCGAAACTGTTACAGACGCCATCCTGCGCGCGTGCACTCATACGCGCAGTGCCGAGATTGTGCGTCGACGGATAAGGCGGCACACGGTATACCGTCTTTGCGCCTGCCGCCTCATAGACTGCAGTACCCTGCCTGAACCCGTGCTCGCGCATCGCCTGGTCGTTGCGATGATCATCGAAATGCACGTTGGCAACGGGCAAACCGAACTTGTCCTTGACGTGATGGTTGAGTGTCACACGATTGTTCGCACGCGGCATGTCCTCGCCAACGATCCACATACCCGCCGTGTATGGATACGCGTCCATCGCGCTCGTAAAGTCGGCTCCCCACGCGCCGGGATTCAGAAAGGCAGCGTAGAACGGTAAGCCGAGCGAAATCGTCTCCATGTGGTAGCCCCCAGCGAAACCGCGCTTCGGATCGAAGCGCGCTTCGTCTTCGATGATGCCCGCCATCGTCGTACCCTTGTACATTTCGACCTTTTTGTCGAAGACAGCGTACACCGAGCCGGTCGTGTGGCGCATGTAGTTGCGCCCCATCTGGTCTGAAGAGTTGGCGAGGCCGTTCGGATAGCGGCTCGATGCGGATGCAAGCAGCAACCGCGGTGTTTCGATCGAATTCCCGGCGACGGCGACTACACGCGCCTTTTGCCGCTGCAGCCTTCCTTTCGCATCGAAATACAGGACCGCGTTGACCTTGCCGTGCGCGTCGTGCTCGATGTGCGCGACATGGGAGTTCGGACGTAGCTCCATACGGCCAGTGGACTGCGCTCTCGGTATCTCGGTATAGAGCGTCGACCATTTCGCACTGAATCGACATCCCTGAAAGCAGAAGCCGCGTTGATAACAGTGACTGCGGTCGTCGCGATTTACACTGTTGATTGCCATGCGCCCCGTACTGCATTCGCGATAGCCGACCTTCGATGCCCCCGCAAACATCACTTTGAAGTTGTTGTTGCCAGGAAGTCCCGGCAAGCCGTTGGTACGTGTCACGCCCATCTTCTTCTCCGCGCGGTCGTAGTATGGATCGAGATCCGCGCGGGTGACGGGCCAGTCGAGCAGCGTTGCACCGTCGATCGCACCATAGGTCGTTCTCGCCTTGAATTCGTGCGGCTGAATGCGCAAGCTTGCGCCGGCCCAGTGTGTCGTCGTGCCGCCGACAGTCTTGCAGATCCATGCCGGCAGCGCCGGAAAGTCCCTGGCAACTCGCCATGTCCCGGATGTCGTGCGCGGGTCCAGCCATGAAAGGAGCTTGAACGCGTCCCATTCCTCGGTCTTGAAGTCGGCCTGCGTATTATGGGCACCTGCCTCTAGCACGACGACGTCGATGCCCTTCTGTGCGAGTTCGTTCGCAAGCGTGCCGCCACCCGCGCCCGAGCCAATGACGACGACGACATGACTGTCGTCGTTAGAAAAGCGCTTGCTGCCCTGAGTCGTTGCCATATTCCCTCCCCTCGTTGTCACGCCGCCGGGACAGGACCACTGTCCTGCTCCGACGGGTTGGGCAGCCACGCAAGATCGTTGAATCCCTTGAACAGATAGCCGCCGTCGCCTTCGCTAGCGCCGTACCCAAAGTGTCTATACGCGAGCGTATTGCTGTACAGCGAGACAACGGCCGTGCTGCGCACAGTCTCGAAGAACGGCGTGGTCGAAATAGCCTTGATGTCGTTGGCCTGCAACTGCGCAGGCTGCTTCGTCCAGTCACCGCCGAGCGCCTTTTTGTCGAGCACCTTTACGCCATCGGCGATTTGCTTGCGTGTGGCCTCGTCGTTTCGGACCTTCACGTCGAGATCCTTGATGACCAGCGCGTAGACGGCATCGTCCAGTGTCCTATGCGGATATATCTGTCTGACCATCGCGAGCAAGACAGCGCCTTGATGCGTGTCGAGATGCTCGAGTTCAAGCGCCCACACGCGGCTTGGCGCGAACATCGCAAGCGTGGACGACAGCGCGAGCGTACCGACGAGCACGCCACTGCCTTTCAGCAAGTCGCGGCGCGTCAGAGAAACCGGCATCCGCGTCCCGCTCGCCCCCCCAGCGCCCGGGGCGATCCATATCGTCTTACCTGTCATCATCGTCTCCTTCCATGTTGGCGCGCAGACTGTCGAGCGTCCGTACGCGCAGGCGGGTCGTGGGGCTAGCGATAGTGCCCGTGCTTTTCCAGCACTTCGATCTTGTAGCCGTCCGGATCCTCGACAAAGAAATAACGCGCGAGCAATTCACCTTCATCCGTTCTGAATTCGCGCAGCTCCTTCGGCTCGACGCCTCGTGCGCACAGCCGTTCGCGCTCCGCATGCGCGTCGGTCACTACGACAGCGATGTGTCCATAGCCGTCGCCATGGGTGTAGGGCGTGTCTCGCCCCTTGTTCCACGTAAGTTCGATCTCCGCGTCGGCCTCGTCGTTGCGCAGATAAACGAGCGAGAAGTCGTCGAAATCGAGCCGATGGCTCGGCGTCATTCCCAGCACGGTGGCGTAGAATTTCAGCGCCAGATCGAGGTCGCGCACACGGATCATCGTGTGAATGAATTTGGACATGGAACCCCGCTCAATGTGTGACGGTTGTGCCGAGCAACGTGAAAAACTGCGCGAGCCAGTTCGCGTGCGCAGTCCACGCAGGGGCCGTCACGAAGTTGCCGTCCGTGACGGCATCGGACCAGTCAAGCGGCACGTAGTGCGCCCCCGCCAGCTTGACCTCCGGTTCGCACGCCGGGTAGGCAGAAATGCGACGCCCTTCGATGACTCCGGCAGCAGCAAGCAACTGCGCGCCATGGCATACGGACGCAACCGGTTTCTTCGCCTCGGCAAAATGACGCACCCATGCAATGACGTTCGCGTTCAGCCGGAGATATTCGGGTGCGCGCCCCCCCGGAACGAGCAACGCATCGTATTGCGCGGGGTCGGTCAAATTGAAATCGGCGTTCAACGTAAAGTTGTGACCTCGCTTTTCCGTATAGGTCTGGTCACCTTCGAAATCGTGAATGGCGGTGCGGATCGTTTCTCCCGCACGCTTCTCCGGTGTGACGACATGCACCGTATGTCCAATGGCGGTCAAAGCCTGAAACGGCACCATCAGTTCATAATCCTCGACAAAATCGCCGGCGACGATAAGAATTCGCTTGGACATCTTTCATTTCCTTTCAGGTCGAGTGAAAAAAACCGAGAGAACCGTCGTCTATTTGTCGCCACCCAGGGTGGCGATATATGAGGCCAGATTATCGATATCCCGGTCGCTGAGCGGCTCGGCCATGGACTGCATGATGTGTGCAAGGCCTCCATTGCGTTGCCCGCTTTTGTATGCGTGCAACGCAGTCGCTACATAGGATGGATTCTGACCGCCAATCTTCGGAAAACCGGGCGACGTCGGAGTACGGCCATCCGCACCGTGACAGGCTATGCACAGGGCGAACTTCACCTGGCCGCCCGCGAGGTCGCCCGTCTCGGCAGCATCAGCGTGCTTCGACGTGAGCAAACCCGAATCGATCATTGCAAATATGGCGACGATGCCAACTGCACAATGCGTCGCTCGAGGGCGAGAACTGGGCTTCAATGACATAGGTGCTCTTTGTGGGTGATTTTGCGCCGGCTCATTTGCAGACCGACGTCAGCAACGTTGCCACGCCGCTCGTTCCGATCGCCGCGAATCTGTTGGGCCTGCCGTCGCGAGCTGTTAAACAGGACTGTAGCGATGGCAGCCGTCCGGCAGGTAATACAAGGCTAAATGATGACCAGGGATTACACCGACATCGCCCCTGCCTGGGTGAAACGCAGCGGGAGTTAGATCGCACACGCCGGACGCTGGGGAACCGATTCAGCGCGACGAGCGGCCTCGCTGCAGGCGGGTGCGGCCCGACGTTTCACGTCGCGGCTCATCACTCGTTCTTGATGTAGACGCGCAACTGGACGAGCGGTGGAAGGAAACCGGGCAATCTTGGCGAAAGCTGGGACGGCTTTCGGGTGTGAAGGCTGCCTGTGTTCGAGAAGACCAGACGGCAGTTCCATCCGGCAAAATCGCCTCCTCGAATCGTGCCGTGTCGCCCGGTAAGCAGCTCGGGAGGCATAGCGAAATAGCCCGACAAGGCCAGATACCCGCGCGGCGAGACAGATGGCCCGCCACTCCATGTATCAAGCCGGGCCCGCGAAGCAGTGGCAAATTCGGATCTTGCGGATCGTCTATGCCACGCCCCTGTCATTTTCCGATCGAAAATCAGATTTCCGTCACGAGTTTCTTTGCGCGCAGTATCGAGTTGGGACTCATGCTCAGTTCGTCGACCCCTAGATTCACGAACACAGGAATCATGTTTGGCCGAGACGCAGCCTCACCGCACACGCCGACACTAATATTCGCCCGCTTCGCCGCGTCGCACACCATCCTGATCGCCTGAATGACAGCTGGATGCTCCGTCCTGTAGAGCGACGCAAGGCTGGGATTCATGCGATCGACGGCCATGATGTATTGCGTAAGGTCGTTGGTCCCGATCGAGAAGAACTCGACCTCCTGCGCCAGCAAATCGGCGGTGAGAACCGCAGCCGGTGTCTCGATCATGATGCCGAGCTTTGGAACTGCAAACGGCACCCCCGCTTCGGTGAGTTCCGTGGCGATGCGCTCGATGATCGCCTTCGTACGGCGAACCTCGTCGACATCGTCGACCATCGGCAGCATCACGCAGATGTTCCCGTGCGCGGTGGCACGCAGTAGCGCTCGCAGTTGCGGCTCGAAGACTTCAGGGCTGTCGAGACACATCCGAATGCCTCGCCACCCCAGAAATGGATTCTCCTCCTTCGGGAAGCGAATGCCCGGCAACGGCTTGTCGCCGCCGGCATCGAGCGTCCGAATGATGACGGGCCACGGGTGAAAGCGCTGTGCGAGCGTGGCATAAACTTCGTATTGCTCGTCCTCCGTGGGCACTCGCTGATGGTCCATGAACAAAAGCTCGGTACGGAATAGCCCCACGCCCATCGCGCCGGCTTGCAGGGCCGAGTCGAGCTCCGACAGAGAACCCATGTTCGCGGCGATCTGTATCGTGCGTCCGTCGCGAGTGCGGGGCTCGACGTCCCGATAAGCAAGGAGCGCCGATTGCTGTTCGCGCTGCGCCTCGATGCGGCGCGATAACGCCTTTTCATGCTCGTCGGAATGGTCGAGCCAGACTTCCCCGGTCGTGCCGTCAATCGATACACGCACGACCGATCGCAGCCTTTCCTTGTCGATCGGGAGGCCCAGAACGGCCGGAATGCCATGCGAGCGCGCGATGATCGCAACATGAGACGTCGCACTGCCGGATGTGCAGACGATTCCAAGAATATTGGCGAGGTTCGCGCGCGCGAGATCCGGCGCGGACAGTTCCTCGGCGAGGATGATGCTCGGTACGTCGAGTTCCCGCAGCGACTTCTGCTGCTTGCCAAGGAGCACGGCCACGATCTCGCGCGTCAGGCCGCGAATGTCGTCGGCGCGGCTGCGAAGATACTCGTCCGTCATCGATTCGAACGCGAACGCCAGATCCTGCCCGCATTTCAGCGTAGCCGCCGCCGCGCTCCACCGCGTTGCGATGAGCTCGCGAATCGTGCCCGCATAGTCGTCGCTCCTTGCGACATCGGCGATCGCCTCGATGATCTCGTTTCCCATCGTCCCGTCGCCCGGCTCGAGCATTGCAGCCAAAGTGGACTCGAGCGTCGCGGTGAATCGCGCGGACTCGTCTGCTACCTCATGTTCCGACACGAACTGGCGATCGACCACGAGCTCGTCACGAACATACGCGAGCGCACTGCCAAATGCCAGGCCCTCACTCGCTGGAACACCTTTCAACGCGCCCGGAGAATCGGCATCGTCAGCGGATGGCGCTGCGGCCGTGTGCTCGAACGCTCGCGGAGCCGTCGCTGAACTGTCGGACCCGCGATGGCCGTCCGGCGCAGTGGCGCCCTGCACGATTGCGCTGACATTCGACAGAAATTGCGTCAACCTGTCGAGCGCTTCGCATTCGTCTTCGCCGTCCGCTCGGAGAAGTATCTGCTCGTCCTGCTTCACGCCTAGCAACATGAGCTTTACGGCGCTCTTCGCGTCCGCCCATGCATCGCCTCTCCCGATTTTCAGCGCGCTATTGAACTCCTTCGCAAGCTTGGCGAATTGCGTCGCGGGGCGTGCGTGCAGACCCTCGTGTACCTTGACAATAACCTGAGTTTCCAACATGACGATGCCTTTTCGTATTCCGTGGGTGACGACGATTGACGTCGGCGCGATTCAGGCGTCAACGATCTCGATGACGGTCCCTTTCTGCATGCTCTTGAAGAGCCGTTCATAATCGATCGTCGACGCGCAGATCTCGCCGGGGCGCTCCGCCGAATGGGCTCCATTGAACGTGATGACGACATGGCCCAGTTCGCTCACCTTGTTCCAGGCCGTCGGCCCCACGGCGGTCACGACCGCGGAAATTTCGCCGATGCGCAGCACGGAACCGATACGCGGCGCGTGGCTGTGCGCCTGCTCTACGCGGTGAAGAACCGACACCTCTGCCAGTTCGGGAGGCGCGCCATCCGAATACAAAATCAGCACGCCACCTTCGAGAAGGGACTCCACCTCTTCGCCGATACTGGAAATGATTGTCTTGTAGTAATGCATGCGTGACCTCAAGATGTTTTTAGAGAGCAAAACTGACCACCCAGGCGATCAACACCGAGATCGGCCCCATGATCTGGCGACTGATCAGTACGGCCGGCACGCCGACGCGAATCGTCTCCGGTTTCGCTTCGCCGAGTGCCATCCCGACCGGCACGAAATCACAACCGACCTGGGTGTCATACGCGAACAGCGCCGGCAGCGCCATATGCGGCGGAATCGTGCCATTGCCGATGGCCGGCCCGATGATTGCCGCGCCGATGACCTGCGCGATCACGGCGCCCGGTCCGAGTACGGGCGACAGGAACGGAAGACCGCAGATTGCAGACAGGATCACGAGTCCGACAATATTACCGGCCAGCGGCGAAAGCAGATGAGCGAGCCCGGTCCCCACCCCGGTCGAATTGATCACGCCGATCAGCATCGTCACGAACGCCATGAACGGCAGCACGTTGCGAATGACGGTATCGATCGACTTTCGCCCGCTCGTGAACAGCACGTTCACGACGCCGCCCATGCCGCGGCCAACCGACGTGATCATCCCGACGAAGCCGCCATGGCTTGCCCCGGTTCGCGGTTGCGCCGGCGACGATGTTGCGGCGGGTGAGGTGTCGCCGTTCGTCAAGGCGGCGCGATGCGCGTCGATGTTCGACGCGTCGTCGTCGACGGACCGCAAGCTGTTCAATTCGACCCCGGACACGTAGATATCTTCGGTAATGAACTGCGCAAGCGGGCCCGACTGCCCGACCGGACTCAGATTGATGGTCGGGATGCGCTTTCGCGGATATACGCCGCACCGCGCGGTTCCCCCACAATCGATGACGACAGCCGCGATTTCCGATTCGAGCGGCGGATTGCGGAAGCCGTCCACGACCGTTGCTCCGGTCAGATCGGCCAACCGCTGTGCCACCTTCGGAATATCTCCTCCGGTCACGGCTACGATCTTGTTGCGCTCCACCGTCGGTGCGATGACGAGTGGACCGCCCCAGCCGTTGGCCCCCTTTCGAACCTCAACTGCCTTGTACGTACGCGCGTCCATTTCCTTCTCCTCCAGATGATTTATCGTGTTTTATTGTGTCGAGTTCAGAGCGTCAGGCCTTCGCGCTTCGCGATCATGCGGGTGATCGCTTCGGTCAGTACTCCTTTCAGGAGATTGACGAAAAGGCCGACACCCAGGTAGAAGAGCGCGAGTTTCGGCAATGAAAACGGTGCGGCATGCGTTTCAGCGAGCTTAGTGATCCCTGCTGCCACACCAAGCCAGACGAAAAGCTCGCCGGGATTGCAGTGCGGAAACAAGCCAGTGATCGGGTGACACAAGGACACCGCGGAGTCGTAGAATGCGGGTTTGTGACGCTCTTCAAGGAAGACACCGAACGTGTAGGCCATCGGATTGGTCAGAAAGAACATCGCGAGCAATGGCAACAGCGAGTATCGCGTCACGATATTCTTCGAAAGGAAACGAGCCAATCCCTGAATCCGCTGCTCCCCCACCAGTGCGATGATCGTGTAGACCGCGGTGAGCAGCACGATCAGTGTCGGCAAAATACCCGTAACAAAGCCGACGAACGTCTTTCCGCCTGCGTTGAATACACCGATAAATGCCTCGGCGGCATGAGTAAGAAAATCCAGCGGATTCATGGTTGTCTCCTGATGAAGTTGTGATGTGCGACAGATGCGTCAATCAAAACAGTGCTGCGACCTGCGTTCTATACGGCGTTCGCCTACTCAATCACGGCACCGATAGGACGGTTAGCGTTCGCCGTTCTGCAAGCCATGTCGAGTGCGTTGTGAAGTGCGTGCCTAAGACGGGGTGCAAGCGCCAAGGTCTCCAAATGGTGTTGAAACTCGCCGATCGACCCGCCATTGAATCCGGAAAGCGCCTCGAAACGAGCGAACACAGTCAGTCCGGACATGGCCAATACTTGTCTGACAATGCAATCGTCACCGATGACGACGATCGCAACTGCGCCGCGCCCGATCCGCGGCTTGAACGTCCCCACGCCGAGAAAGCCGTCGCCCCACGTTCGCGCAGTCTTTCTGAGCGTGTCCCGGTAATAGCGCATATGGGCCCACCCGGCGATGAGCTGCAGCGCCCACGTAATCGCCAATGCCAGTAAACCGAACCGAACGAGTTCCATTGCATGTCTCCTGCCTCGCACGAACTGCGTTAACAAACGAGACGAATCCGGCAGTTATTTCACGCCGCCATTTTGAACAAATGTTTATTGAAATAATACAATTGTACATTTTTAGGTAAATACGGGAAAACGCGACACGAAACCCGCAGCAAAGATTCTTCTAACAAAAACCCGAATTGACCTCGATCGGGAACACGAGACCCGAAATGTAGTGTGACGCCTCCGAAGCCAGGAATAGAGCGGCACGCACTGCGGCGGACATGCCGTCATCTCGCCTCGGGATCGACGGCAGCGGGGTCGGCTGCAGCAGCACACCATGTGAGGTGCGGCGAAACTCGTCATATGAAGGTACCGTTGGACAGACGGCATTGACACGGATTCCGTCACCTTTCAATCGTTGCCCCATTGCTTGGGATAGCTGACAGAGTGCCGCGGCACAGGCGCTCTGCCACGGCACACACCAGGAATCCGCCTCGGCAGTTGGCGCGATATTGACGATCACACCTCGCTTGACTCGCCGATACTGCAAAGCTGCGGCATGGGCGATGTAAAACGCAGCCTTGACGCACTCGGCGTACGCGTGATCGATCTCTCGTTCGTGAATCTCGAGATCGTTTCCCGCATCCAGGCGCGCGCAGCCGTTATGGACGACGATATCGAGTCTCCCGAATTCAAGCACGGTCCGTTCAACCAGATCGACCGCACGCCGCGCCGTGAAGATTTCCGCCGGCGTACTGTCGACATTCGCTTGACCGTCTCCCGTTTCATCCACCAGTTCGAGAACGCGTGCCCGCTGCGTAAGCACCGTTGCGCCGGCGGTACGCAACGCACGGACCACCTCGTCGCCGATGGGGGATGATAGCCCCGTTACCAGCGCGATCTTGCCGTCAAGCTCCAGGTTCATGTATGGCCCCGCCTACCGTGACAGTTGCTCGCCGACGATACCGACCACATCAGCCAGCGCTTCGACGTGCGGCAAATGACCGACGTCTGCGAAGCGGTGCTGCGCAATCCGGCCAGGCAGGCCGTTCGCGTGCGTAATCGGAATGATCTTATCCGACGCCCCCCAGACGACGCGAACAGGCATCGTCAGCGACGCGATGGCTTCTCGCAGATCGATCTTCTGCCGGCCGCCTGGAAAGAACGTCTCCGCGATTGACGCAAGCGTCACACGTTTTGCCTCACTCGACAATTGCTGCTCCGCCGTCGCGATGAACGCTTCGTCGATCACATCGGGACGCGCGACCAATTCCCGCAGCCATGGCGTAAGACTGGTTCGATCAGCAGCTTGCGTCAGCCCGCGCAAGAACGCACCGTTGCATTCGGTGCCCAGCCCGGCTGGTGCGGCCAGCGTCAACGACTGCACATGCACCTGGCGCGACGCACTCAACGCGATCGCGACAGCCGCGCCGAAAGAATGCCCGACGAGATGGCAATTCGCGACATCTTCGGCCGCCAGCGTAGCGCCGATCGCGTCGACGATTTTCTCCAGCGATGCGGCAGCGGCGGCCGGCGATTTTCCATGTCCGGGCAAATCGATCGACAGGACACCGAGATTCTTCGCAAGGCCGGCGTCGCGCAATGCATTGAAGAACGGGCGCCAGCTATTCGCCTCGGCCCCGAATCCATGCAGAAACACCAGCGTCGCGGGGCCGCCTCGCTGCAGCCAGACCCGATTGAGCGCGCCTTGCTGGCTCGCGCCGGCCGGCACTTCACGTGAACCACCTTTGCCGACGGCGACGGCGCGCACGTCATTTTCGACGATCCGGCCATGCGGACCGGATCCTTGCAGGCTGCCCAGGTCGATTTCGCTTTCGCGAGCAGCCCGACGAGCGGCGGGTGTTGCGCGAATCCGGCTATCACCGATATCGCCCGACGATGCCGCGGCTGCGACGTCCGCGCGACGATGGACCGAGGGTTCAGCCGCGGCGTCAAGCTCGGCAACGCCTGATGCTGTTGCGCCGGCGTCCTGCTCGATGACGGTCTCGCCATTGGCATAGATCCATGCGATCACGGTTCCGACGGGGACCGTATCGCCGACGCTGGCGGTAATCTGCCGAACCGTGCCACTCGCCGGAGCCTCCACTTCCATCGTGGCCTTGCTGGTCTCGATGTCGAAGATCGGCTCACCCTGTTTGATCGTGTCGCCGTCCTTGACATACCAGGCGGTAATCGTGCCCTCGGTCATGTCCATATCGACGCGGGGAAGGATCACTTCGGTCGCCATCTCAGCCCCTCCGACCGACGATATGCCGAACCGCCTCGACGATGTCGGGCACCTGCGGCACGGCAGCCTTCTCGAGCTGCGGGTTGTAAGGCAGCGGACAATCCGCGCCGCCCAACCGGACGATCGGTGCGTCCAGATAATCGAAGGCGTCGCTTTCGCATACGATCGACGCGATCTCGGCACCTATGCCCAGTTGCTGAACACCTTCGTACACACATACCAGACGTGAAGTCTTGCGTACGCTGGCGATGATCGCCTCGCGGTCGATCGGCCGGATGCTGCGCAGATCGATCACTTCCACGTCGATGCCTTCCTGCTGCAGCGCGTCTGCCGCTTCCAGCGAACGCACGGTCATGATCGAAGTCGCGACGATCGTGACATCCCGCCCCTCGCGGCGAACGACGGCCTTGCCGATCGGCTCGACATAGTAGCCCTCCGGCACGATGCCCTTGCTCTTGTACAGGAGCTTGTGTTCGAAGATCATCACCGGATCGGGATCCTCGAGCGCAGCAAGCAGTAATCCCTTCGCGTCATGGGGCGTACTGGGTTGCACCACCTTCAACCCAGGAACGTGCGCGAACCAAGCCTCGAGGCTCTGGCTGTGCTGGGCTGCGGCACCTGTCCCCGAACCGGCCGGAAAGCGCATCACGACCGGCACCGAGACTTCTCCGCCCAGCATGTAACGCATCTTCGCGGCCTGGTTCACGATTTGTTCCATCGCAAGCGTTGCGAAGTCCGAAAACTGGAATTCGTAGATCGGCCGGCAGCCGGTCATGGCCGCGCCGACCGCAATGCCGGCGCCTGCCAGCTCCGCGATGGGCGTGTCCATGACACGTTCCGCACCAAAGCGCTGAAACAGGTCACCGGTCACCTGGAACGCACCGCCGTAGACTCCGATATCCTCGCCCATCAGGAACACGCGCTCGTCTCGCTCCATTGCGATGCCCATTGCCTCATGAATCGCCTGAGCGTAAGTCAGTTCGCGCTGGTCACTCATGGTCATTTCCCCCGTTCTTCGTATATACGTAGCGCGTCAACTCGGCGATGTCCGGTGCCGGGCTGTTCTGCGCGTAGTCCAGACCCGCCTTGATTTCTTCCTCGACTTCCGCGTGGATTGCTTGCACCGCTGCGGCGTCGATCAGTCCAAGTTCCACCAACTGCCTCTCGAATTTCGCAATGGGATCCCTTGCACCCCAGGACTCGATCTCTTCGCGGGTGCGATAGCGGTTCCGGTCGCTCTTGGAGTGGCCGCGAATGCGGTATGTCTCGCACTCGATGAGTGTCGGCCCCTCGCCTTTTCGCGCACGCTCGATCGCGCCTTCAGCCGCCGTCAGCACGTCGCCGAAGCTGTTGCCGTCGACAGTTACGCCGGGCATGTCATACGCAGCCGCGCGCTGCGAGATCCGACTGACGGCCGTCGAACGTTCGACCGACATCGACATGCCGTACCGGTTATTTTCACAGACGAAAATCACCGGCAGCTTCCAGATCGCGGCAAAATTCAGCGATTCATGGAACGCACCTTCATTGTTCGCGCCATCGCCGAAAAAACACACGACAACCGAGTCCTTGCGCCGCTTCTTGATCGACAGCGCCGCGCCGACCGCGATAGGCAAGCCTCCGCCCACGATACCGTTGGCGCCGAGATTTCCACGGCTCACATCCGCGATGTGCATCGAACCGCCCCGCCCCCGGCAATACCCTGTCTCCTTACCAAAGAACTCGGCGAACATGCGTTTCGGATCCGCACCTTTGCCGATACAGTGGCCGTGTCCCCGATGCGTCGACGTGATGTAGTCCTCATCGGTGAGGAGCATCGTCATCGCGATCGCGGAGGCTTCCTGCCCGATGGACAGGTGCATCGTGCCGTGAATCAGGCCGCGCATGTACGCCTGTTCCGCACTCTCCTCGAATCGACGCACAAGTTGCATCTTCTTCAGCGCGTCACGCAACGCTTGCGCGGAGACGTGCCTATAGACTTCGGGCATTCCTTCGATCTTCTCTGCAACGAATCCCATCATCCTCTCCTCAAGCGGCGGCACGCGCGCCACGGACCATCTCGTCCTGACGCTGGCGCAGTTTGACAATCGGTGCGTTCGCGTCGACCGCGGCGTTCTGGTACGTCAGCAATTCGCCCTTTCGGATTGCTTGGGTGACGACGCCGCCTTCCAGCAAGCCGCACGGAACCGCGCGCTGCGCAAGCGCGTCGTCCGCCGCGATGGCCCACGCGCGGTACGTGAATTCGCCGATCGCGTCGAGGCGGTCACCGACTTTCAGGTCTCGCTTCGCCACCGCGCAAACCTCGACCACCGGCACGGGGAGCGGCCGCATGTCGGCTTTGCCGTACAGGACGGCGCGCGCGCAGCTGAGCGGTACTTCGAGGCTCGTCAGGTGATACGGGCGATAGAACGTGTAATACGGCCCCTTGCCGAGCTTGAGGTCTGCCATGCGCTCGCGCAGGCGAGGATGGGCAAGTTCGGCAACGACGAACACCCCGGGCGCGACGCCCTTTCCGATGGTGTAATCGACTACGCCCTTTCGGTTGAGGATCCCGCCGTCCGCCACCGGACAAAGCACTTCATGCAGTTGGTCGAGCGTGGCCGCGGGACCGTGCATGCCTGCCACATCCGGAATCAGCCCGGTCGCATTTCCGATCGCCGCCATTTCGACCGCGGTCTTCGAACCGTCGACAAACTCCACCAGCATGCGCGGATTCATGTTGCGCGCCTTGGCTTCCGCCATGTAGTCGTCCGGTGTCGCGTCGATATTCAGCGGGTTGTTCTTGCCCTTACCCGCGGCGACGATCGGATAACCGAGCGCGCTGACGAAATCGATCAACTCGATCGTCGAGCTCGGCTCGTCGCCGGCGCCGAGCGTGTACACCACGCCCAGCCGCTCCGCTTCACGACGCAGGTATGCGCCAATGGTCACATCGGCTTCGACGTTCATCATCACGAGATGCTTGCCATGCTCCATGGCCAGCAGCCCGATCTGCGCGCCCACCGCCGGTTTGCCGGTCGCATCGATAACCACGTCGATTTGATCGTTGGTACAGATCGCATTCGAGTCTTGCGTGATGGCGATCGATCCGGCCTCGATCGCCTGCGAAATTCCCGAGCCAGTCTCGACGACGCGATAACCGTCGTCCGCCTGATTGGCGACTCGAACCGCTTCGCATGCGGCGTCGACACGGAGGTCCGCGATCGCGCCGATCTCGAGACCTTCCATTTGCCGGACCTGGGTCACGATGTCCGTGCCCATTTCGCCGGAGCCGATCAAGCCGATTCGGATAGGTCTGCCCGATTGGGCGCGAGCTTTGAGGTCGGCCGCCAGGCCGCTGGGAATGATGTTGAGCATCGACGATGTCTCCTGGGTAGTGACGCGCGCTTGCGCAGGCATGTGCCCTTAACCCGCGTCTGCGATCCGGATCGCCGCGACGTTCAGTGCACATTTGTTTTTTACAATAGCACTTTGTTCACAAAAGGTACAAGCAACCGAGCGGCAAAAAGAGCGCATCTAGGGTTATTCCTAGCGCATGGAAATTTGGGGACGGAAAGAGGAGGAGCCGCGCCAACGACTCGTTGACGCGAGCGACAACCCAGCGGCGGGCACTGATACAGAAATTGATGCGGCGCAGCATTACTGTCGTCGCTGCGAATGGGGGAGGTGCGAGAGCGCGCTTCTCTCGGCAGTGGGGACGAGCGCGAAGCACGGAAAGGTGGCGGGGACCTTTCCGCGCGAAGGTCAGTCCGCTAGTTTCAGCAAGTCCGCTGCGGCGTATTGATCGGTGATCAATACGGACGGTCGCAATAACCTCAGAGCGCCCCCAAGCGCCGGCACCTTGCTGACGCCGCCCGCTGCAAGCACGCGCACCGGTACTTGCTTGACGATGTCGAGCGGCACGGACATCACACGCTCGTTGATGGGATGGTCAACCAGTTGTCCGTTGGCGTCGAAAAAGTTGAAGAGCAGATCGCCCACGGCACCCGCCTTGATCACTGATTCGCGATCAGCATCGCTGATGAACCGCGATCGGTGCGCCGTTGCCTCCGGGCCAGTGCCCGCAGCGCCGAGCACGACCGCATCCAGGGATCTCGCCAGATCGAAAATATCCCGGAGGCCGCAGCGCTCGATGAGCGTGCGCCGGGTCTCCGGGCTGTCGACCACCAACGGCGCGGTCATGAGGTAGCAGTCCGCCTGATACAACGTCGCGAAACGCCAAGCGAACTCCGCCGGGTTGAAATGTCGGGCTTTCATGATGCCGCCCAGCAGTGAAACCACCGAGACGTTTTCGACGGGACGCTCACCCATGTACGACAGCGAACTGACAAGGGTGCGCCCCCAACCGACGCCGATTTTCATGTTCGACCGCACCATCGACGACACATATTCGCCAGCGGCGGCGCTCACTGGCGCGGTGGCATCCGCATCTCGCTCTGACAGCGGTACGACGATCGCTTCCGCGATCCCGAATCGCTCCTCGAGTTGCCGTTCGAGATCCACGCATTCGACCAGACGATCCCCAATCGAAATTTTTACCTCGTTTCGCTCGCGCGCAGCGGCCAGCAGGCGCACGACCGTCACCCGACCGATGCCGAGTTTCTGTGCGATCTCGTGTTGCGTCATCTCCTCCACGAAGTACATCCACGCCGCGCGTAGCCGCAGTCTGCGCGCTGGGCTTTGTTCGTCGATGGCCTCTTCTCGGTGCTTGGTTCGGGCTCTCGGCACGCTTCCTCCCCTAAATTAACGTGATCAATGACACTGAACAAATGTGCTATCTTAACTTCAAATGTTTCAATTTCGAGTCAGCCATGGAACCCAAGTCATTGACGCCATCGCACATCGTCCAGGATCTCAGTCAGGTTCGCCTTGCATTGATGGATTGTGCGCGGCAACTTCGATACGCGGCGCGAAACGTCCCTGGCTCTGGGCCCGATTCTCAGCGAACCGCAGCCCACCGCGCGAACTTGCCGCCGTTGCCGCAATTTCTTGGCTCCGTCGGCCATTTCGCGGACACACTGCTCGAAACGGCCGAAACGTATGCAGGTCATGCGATTCCCCCACTGCAGGATCATTGGAAAGCGCCCGTCAGCTTCGACGGCGGCCTGGAACGCATCATTCGCGAATCCGCGGATACAAAGCTGATCCGCCACTGCTCGGCACTTTATTACGCAGCCGCGAAGCGATTCATCCTGCACGCGGGTGCGACGGACGTCCTTATCTTCGAACACCGCATCAATGACGCATTCAGCAGCCTGCGCGGCGCGCACAACGTGTTGAAAGGCATATCGGAAATCCAGGTCGAGGCATCGCCGGATGAATTTTCCGACGATATCTGTCGCGCGTATTCCCGGCTCACGTTATCGCTTATCGACCGCCATCCGATTCGAAGCGCACGATTCGATGAATTGCCTGATGTCGTCGCGCCGTGGTGGCTGGTATCCGAGCCGAACGTATATGTTTTTCTATTACTCGGCATCACCGGGTGCGCAAGAATTGTTCAGCCTGCGGCGCTTCCGTCCGATCCCGACACGCTGCTTCGCTTCGCGGCGGATCTCGTAGGCGCGTCCGAATCGCGAATTCGAGCGGCATTGCGATCGAAAAATCCGGACGACGCGATGCAGCGCGAGTTTTCCAGAATTGTGAGCTACCTGTGAAGTCAATGCACCGGAGAAGCATCTTGGTAGACGAACACGAACCGATCGCAAGGTCCATACATCGCGTATGGTCGGCTCTCGCCAAACTGTCATCTTGCAGACTGCTTCTTCAGCAGTATTGCGACGACTACTCAAAAAATTCCGGCGTGTTGCTCGAGCTCGATGATCGACAGTTCACACAAGCGTTCGTCGCGTGGACTCAAATCCTTGAAGACAGCGAGTTTTACCTACACAAGAACGCGGCTGACTATTTTCAGTTCTGCATCGGCGCGCTGCTCGCCGAACTATTGAAATTCAAAGCCGTCCGAGACACATCGGTAACCGTCATTCCACATAAGAAACCGAGCAGCGAAATTGCAGACTGGTGGCCGACCGGATTCGCACTGACTCATTTTTGCGTTGAGCTCGTCAAAAAAGTATTACGGCAGGAATGTGGAAAAATCGTCGAACCGTCCGAAAAAATCGGACAGGTCAAGATCTGGCAATCGTATCGCGAGAATTTGCTCGAAGAGCCGATGCTGGCCATTGCATATTTCGACGACTTCATGGGCATAACGCCAAACTGGCGCACCCCGTACTATGCGGGTCACCGCACGGCGGGGATCGATTGATTCTTATGTGAATCGTGCAGTGCGCGCATGTCTACGGCGCACTGCACGGCTACGTTCGGTGGTGCCAACAACGAACGATTGCGGCACGCCGCCGCAAAGGTCGATCCTGACAATCGTCGATCGCCGTATTCCATTCGCGACGGTCGGTAGTTCTGTCGAATTTCGGCAATATCACTCGGCTCAGCCACCGATCGGCATATCGATCCGGCGTATCGTTGCCAAACTCGCTGCCGCGAGTTCGCAGTAGCGGTTCGTCGCTTCGACCTTCTCACGCAGTTCCGCTTCGGTCAGTACGCGGACGGTCCGTGCCGGCACGCCCATGACCAGCGTTCGTGCCGGCACCTCCATCCCCGACTTGACGAACGCGCACGCCGCCACAATGGCGGAATCTCCGACTATCGCGTCGTCCATCACGATGGCGTTCATCCCGATCAGCGCGTTGCGCTCCAGACGTGCGCCATGTACCACCGCGCCGTGGCCGACATGAGACCGTTCGCCAAGCAAACATGTCATTCCGTGCCCGACATGCAACGTACAGTTGTCCTGTACGTTGCTGTCCTCCCCGACACGAATGGCGCCAAAATCCCCACGTAGCGAAGCTCCGGGACCGATATAGCAACCGGCGCCGACGATCACGTCGCCGATGATGCTCGCACTCGCGTGTACGTAAGCGGACGCATGAACGCGCGGGGCCACGCCTCGATATTCGTATAACGCCATGATCCGCTCGACTCCGTATCGATATGTTGTCTGGTCAGTTTGCGCAGATATCGGTGCCGCGCGTCTCTCGCACGCACAAGATCCCGACGATCAGCGAAGCGGTCGCAATGACGATCGGATACCAGAGGCCGGAATAGATGTTCCCGTTTTCCGCGACGATCGCGAATGCGGAAGCCGGCAGGAATCCACCGAACCATCCGTTGCCGATGTGATATGGCAACGACATCGACGTGTAGCGGATCCGTGTCGGAAAATACTCGACGAGCATGGCCGCGATCGGCCCGTAGACCATCGTGCCGTAGATCATCAGGATCGCCAGCAGAAGGATCGCCATCGGCCAATTGATCTTGCCCGGATCGGCCTTCGCCGGATAGCCGTTATCATGCAGCGCACGCTGCAGCGCCCGATCGAAATCACGCCCTTGCGTGGCTGCGTCGGCGGATTTTCCATCGTATGACGAAATGACGCTGCCGCCGACGACGATCGCTGCCCGCTCTCCCGGCGCCGCCGGTTCGTTACGGTAGCTCAGCCCGGCTTTCGATAGCGCACTCTTGGCGATATCGCATGAACTGGTAAAGGTCGCCGTACCGACCGGATTAAACTGGAACGAACACTCGCGAGGAAATGCCTTCACCACAATCGGCGCATTCCGTTGTGCCGTCTCCAGCGCGGGATTGATAAAGTGCGTGAGCCCCTTGAACAGTGGAAAATACGTGGCGGCCGCCAGCGCGAAACCGATCAGGATGATCGGCTTGCGTCCGACTCGGTCGGACAATGAACCGAACGCGACATAGAACGGCGCCGAGATCACGAGTGCGATGGCAAGGATCACATTCGACGTCGAACCCTCGAGCTTGAGCGTCTGCGTCAGAAAGAACAGCGTGTAGAACTGCCCCGTATACCAGACCACTGCCTGCCCCGCCGTCAGCCCGAACAACACGACCAACACCAGCTTGAGGTTCTTCCATCGCCCGAATGCCTCGGCTACGGGTGCCTTCGAGCGACTGCCCTCGGCCTTCATGCGCTCGAATGCCGGCGACTCATGCAACTGAAGGCGGATCCACACCGATATCCCGAGCAGGACGATGGACATCAGGAATGGCACCCGCCATCCCCACGATGCGAACGGACCTTCGCCTGTCGTGGTTCGCACACCCAGAATGACCACCAGCGACAGGAACAGCCCGAGCGTCGCGGTCATCTGGATCCAGGCGGTCCACGCACCGCGCCGGTCATTCGGCGCATGCTCCGCGACATAGGTCGCGGCGCCGCCATATTCGCCGCCAAGCGCGAGCCCTTGAATCATCCGCATCGCGACAAACAGGATCGGCGAAGCGATCCCGATAGTGGCAAAGCCCGGCAGCAACCCGATGAGAAACGTCGAGCCGCCCATCAGGACGATCGTCACGAGAAACGTGTACTTGCGGCCTACCAGGTCGCCCAGACGTCCAAATACGATCGCCCCGAGAGGTCGCACCGCGAAACCCGCAGCAAAGCTCAGCAGCGTAAAGATGAATCCCGCGGTCGGGTTGACACCGGAGAAAATGTGCCTGCCAATGAACGTCGCCAGCGAGCCAGCGAGAAAGAAGTCGTACCACTCGAACACCGTACCTAACGAAGATGCGAAAACCACCCGTTTTTCGTCACGGGACATCCGCAACGCAGGCACTGCCACATTGACCGTTGACATGTCTAGCTCCTCCAAACCATTGGATTCATCGTTGTTGTTTAACTTTCATTACTGGACTTTATTGCGCGAGATTCCTCCATCGAAGCATTCACGATGAACCGGCACCGAAGCGTCGATGCACCCAGGTGCCGCCCGAGCGTCAGGCGATTCCGCCCACGCACAGATACTTGAGCTCGAGGTAGTCCTCGATGCCGTACTTCGATCCCTCGCGTCCGAGCCCGCTCTCCTTGACACCGCCGAACGGTGCGACTTCGGTCGAGATCAGGCCTTCGTTGATGCCTACGATGCCGTACTCGAGCGCCTCGGCCACTTTGAGCACGCGGCCAATATCTCGGCTGTAGAAATAAGAAGCGAGACCAAATTCGGTGTCGTTCGCGAGCGCGATTGCCTCGTCATCGGTACTGAACCGGAAAATGGGGGCGACGGGACCGAATGTCTCCTCGCGAAAGATCCGCATCGACGGAGTCACATCGGCAAGAATCGTCGGCTCGTAGTAGTTGCCGCCCTTCTGATGCCGCTTTCCGCCGACTACGACTCGCGCGCCCTTCGATATCGCGTCGTCGACGTGCTCCACAACCTTCGCGACGGCATGCTCATCGATCAGAGGACCGATCGCGACACCTTCCTCGAATCCGTCGCCGACACGCATGGATTGCACGGTCGCCGACAGTTTTTCGATGAACGTGTCATACACGCTGTCCTGAACCAGCAGCCGGTTCGCACATACGCAGGTCTGTCCGGCATTGCGATACTTCGATGCGATGGCACCTTTCACCGCCGCGTCGAGATCGGCATCGTCGAATACGATGAACGGCGCGTTGCCGCCCAGTTCCATCGATGCCTTCTTGACGGTCGACGCGCATTGCGCCAGCAGAACCTTGCCGATTTCCGTCGATCCAGTGAACGAGACCTTGCGGACGATCGGGCTGGCCGCCAACGTTTCGCCAATCTCCGCCGCCGCGCCAGTCACGCACGAGATCACCCCCTTTGGTACGCCGGCACGCTCCGCCAGCACGCAGAGCGCAAGCGCGGAGAATGGCGTCTGGCTCGCCGGTTTCAATACCATCGTGCAACCAGCGGCGAGCGCCGGCCCGATCTTGCGCGTCAGCATCGCCGCCGGGAAATTCCACGGCGTGATCGCAGCGCACACGCCGATGGGTTGCTTCAGCACGACGATGCGCTTGTCGCGCGCATGCCCCGGAATCGTATCGCCATAGACGCGCTTGGCTTCCTCGCCGAACCATTCCAGAAACGACGCGGCATAGCCGATCTCCCCGCGGCTTTCCGCAAGCGGCTTGCCCTGCTCAGCCGTCATGATCGCCGCCAGATCATCCTGATTCTCGATCATCAATTCATACCAGCGACGCAAAACCACCGCACGTTCCTTCCCAGTACGCGCGCGCCATTCGGCCAGCGCGGCATTGGCGCCGTCGATCGCGCGCAATGTTTCATCTCGCCCCATGCGCGGCACGGTCCCAAGCGACTGCCCCGTCGACGGATTGCGCACGTCGATAGTGCCCCCTTGGTCAGCGTGAATCCATTCACCTGCGATGAGGCATACATGCCTTAGCAATTCAGGATTCCGAATCGTTACCTGCCCGTTCAATGAAATTGTCGACATCAATATTTCTCCAGTCAGAGGATAGGCGTAACGTGTCAGACGTCGCCGTGCTCGGCCGGTTGTACGGCTTCGCGCAATTTGAACCGCATGACCTTCCCAGATCCGGTCCGCGGAATTTCCGTCGTCACATGAATCGCGGACGGCACCTTGTAAGCCGACAGATGGAGACTGCAGTGCGCGAGCAGCGCCGCGACATCCACAGCGCCCTCGGCTCGCTCGACGACGAACACCACCGGCACCTCGCCGAGATGCGCATGCGGCATGCCGACGACCGCGCAATCGTGAACGCCGTCGTACTCGCAGACCACCTCTTCGATCTCGGCCGGTGAGATGTTCTGGCCGCCCCGAATGATTACTTCCTTGAGGCGCCCCGTGATGGTGATATAGCCGTTCGCATCAAAGCGTGCCAAGTCGCCCGTGCGATACCAGCCGTTGCTCAATGCCGCATCGGTTTCCGTTGGCTTGTTCAGGTATCCCTTCATCACATTGGGGCCGCGGACGAGTAACTCGCCTTCTTCCCCGACACGGACATCGCGCAACGCAACAGGATCGACGACGCGCGCCGCTACGCCCGGCAGCGGCAGGCCGCACGAGCCGAATACGCGCGCACCGGTCGGCCAGTTCATCGTGACCATCGTCGAGGTTTCGGTAATGCCGTAGCCATCGAGCAGCTTCAGGCCGAACATGTTTTCGAATTCGCGATTCGTCGTGCCCGGCAGTATCGCGCCGGCCGACACGCACAATCGCAGCCCGGGCAGCGAGCCGCGCCCGTTCGCCCGCGCGGATTCGAGCAGGTAGTGGAACATCGTCGGCACGCCCGGCATGACCGTGAAGCGCCCGTCCGACAGCAGCCGCGGGATTTCGCTCGACGAATACTTCTCCATCAGATACGCGGTCGCACCGACTGCGAGCACGCTCAGCACGGAGAAGTTCAGCGCATACGAGTGATACAGCGGAAGTGCGCTCAGCACGCGATCGCTGCCCGTCAGGCCGGCAATCGGGGCCCAGCATGCGGCGGCGACCCACAGCATGCCGTGCGTCGACAGTAGCACGCCTTTGGGCTTGCCGGTCGTTCCCGACGTGTAGATCACGAATGCGGGATCGTCGATCGCGTCCGGATCCAACGGCTCGCTCGGGGCACCGCGCGCCGTCGCGACCGCAAACGGCGTCCCGACAACGGGCTGCGACGACCACGACACGGTCACGTATTCCCTGACCGTGCCGACAGAAGCACCGACCGCATGCAATTCCCGCTCGCGCGCGGCGCTCGTCACGAGTGCCGTGCAGCTTGCATCGTCCAGCCGATACTCGATCTCCGGTGAGGTCGCCTCGTGGCTGATCGGCACGGCGATCGCGCCCGCGCGAACACAGGCTAGGCAGCTCACCGCCCACTCGATCGAATTCGGCAGCACGACGGCGACGCAATCGCCGACTTGTACGCCAGCCCGCTGGAAGTGCGTCGCCAGGCGCGCCGTCATCGCCTCCAGTTCCGCATAGGTGATGGACGTCCGTGCGTCCTCGAATGCCGCCTTGTCCGGATTGCGCTCCTTATGGCGCTTGAGCAATTCGTGGACAGGCACAATAAGCTCGGTATGAATCACGTTTGTCTCCTGGAGCGCTGCCGTCGGATTCGGTCGGCGGCGCTGATATGTCAGTTGTCGGAAGGAAGCCGTGGGTTGCGCCGTCAGACCATACTGAAGCCGCCGCTGATGCTGATCACCTGACCGGTAATCCAGCTTCCCTTTTCCGATGCAAGCAGGACCGCCATGGGCGCAACATCATGCGGCTGACCGAGGCGTCGAAGCGGATAGAGCTTGACCAGCCGTTCCAGATTCGCCTCGAGAAATTCCGGATCGTGTGCAGTCTCGATCAGCCCGAGCGCGAGCGCATTTGCTGTCGTGCCCGAGCGGGTTTCCCGTGCGATCGACTTCATCAGCGCAATATTGGCCGCGCGCGCGGCCGCGCCGATCGCCAGGCCGGATTCTCCTACCCGCGACGAATCTCCTGTGATCGTGATGATTCGGCCGCTGCCTTTCTGTCGTTCGAGATGAGGCAGCGCCGCATGCGTGCAGTTCAGCGTGCCGTAGAGGCAGACGTCGATCTGCTTGCGCCATTCGTCCGGCTGGGAATCGAGAAAGCGCTTGCGGATGACGAGCCCGGCGTTGTTGACAAGGATGTTGAGACCGCCAAAGACCTCGACGGTCTCGTCAATCATCTGATCCACGGCCCGACGGTCCGAGATGTCACAGCCGATCGCCATCCCTCGCCCGCCTTGCGCGCGGATCTCGTCCACGACCGCTTCGGCTGCGGCCTTCGATCCGTGATAGTTGACGACGACGCTCGCGCCCTCGGCAGCCAGGCCCAGTGCGATTTCACGGCCCACGTCCCGGGCGCCGCCTGTGACGAGCGCGACCTTTCCGTCAAGTCTGAATTCCATCTTGTTGCTCCTTGATTGATTCAATGAGGGATGAATGAATGAGGCGGTACAGACGTTCGGGCGTCACCGGCAGCTCCGATATGTCGACGTTCAACGGCGACAGGGCATCGGCAATCGCATTCGCGATGGCCGCGGGCGAGCCGATCGTCCCGCCCTCGCCCATGCCGCGAAAGCCGCCCAGCGTGTTGGGTGCCAGTTTCTCGAGGTGCACGAGATCCAACGTCGGGACCTCCGGTGCCGAAGGCAGCAGGTAATCGACCAGGCTCGCGGTCAGCAGTTGGCCGTCGGCGTCGTACACGACTTCTTCGAGCAGTGCCGCACCGATGCCCTGTGCCACGGCGCCACGCGTCTGCCCCGCGACGATCAACGGATTGATCACCCGTCCGCAGTCCTCCGCGATCACGTATCGCTGAACGTGAACGCCATACGTGTCGGGATCGATTTCCACCTGAACGAGATGCGTCGACGAACTGGTCGTGCCTACCACCGGGTCGTACACTCGACTGACGCAAAGGTCCTCCCGGAACTCCAGCGGCACGCGTCCCATTTGCGAATAGAGCGCCTTTGCCAGCTCAGCGAACGTGAGACGGGCGTCGCGCCAGCGCACGCGAATGACGCTCTCGACCACGTCGAGATCCTCCGGCGACACGTCGAGCAGGTGGCCTGCGACGCGCAGCATCCGTGCACGAAGCTCGCGCGCTGCCAGCATTCCCGCCCCGCTGCTGATGACGGCCGTCCGGCTGGCATAACTGCCGGTACCGTGCGGTACTGCGGCACTATTGCCAGTGATCACGCGCAGATCTTCGATGCGCGCGCCGAGTTCGTCGGCCAGCACCTGAGCGAGTGTCGTCTCGTGCCCCTGACCATGCGATGCGCAGCCGAACGATGCCGTGACCGCTCCGGTCGAATCGAGCTGGATCACGCATGTATCGGTGCCGGTGTTGATCGGCATGCCTGGCGATGCCGAAATGCGCGAGCCGATGCCGGACAGTTCCGCATAGCAGGCGACGCCGATACCAACCCAGCGCCCTTCGGCACGCGCCTGCGCCTGTGCCTGCCTCGCGGCGGAGTAGTCGAACCGCTCCTTGGCCGCCTCGAGTCCTTCGATGAACGCCGATTGATCCCACACGATGCCGACCGGCGTCCGATACGGGAACTCCTCGGGACGCACAAGGTTGCGCAACCGCAACTCCGTCGGGTCCACTCCGAGACGCTTTGCCGCCAGATCCATCAGGCGCTCCATCGCGAATGTCGAGGTCGGGCGTCCGACGCCGCGATAGGGTCCGGTCGGCGCCTTGGGTGTCGTCACCCCGCGAACGTGTCCTTGATACGCGGGGACCCGGTACGGCCCGGGCAGAAAACTGATGACCTGTACCGGCTCGATGCCGGCGGTCCATGGATAGATCGAATACGCGCCCACATCGCCGATCACTTCGGCACGCAGCCCCAGAATCCGGCCATCGCTATCCAGTGCGAGTTCGGCATCAACCCGTTCGTCGAAGGCCTGGCTCGTCGACAGCATGTCCTCGAGCCGATCACCGCTCCAGCGCACCGGGCGCCCGACCTTTCGCGCGAGCACGCATACGAGCATCTCCTCCTGATAGACCGAGGTCTTGCCGCCGAATCCGCCCCCGACATCGGGCGCGATGACCGTCAGCCGGTTGCCCGGCATGTCAAGCAGATCCGCCATCGCGTCGCGCACAATGCCCGGTATC
This sequence comes from Burkholderia sp. 22313, assembly GCF_052045245.1. Classification (NCBI taxonomy): domain Bacteria; kingdom Pseudomonadati; phylum Pseudomonadota; class Betaproteobacteria; order Burkholderiales; family Burkholderiaceae; genus Burkholderia; species Burkholderia sp. 22313. Next base: position 61,411 of record NZ_JBQEON010000007.1, on the reverse strand, counting down.
TGGCTCGACGTGTAGAGCGTCAGGGCGTCCCGGCCCGGATCCACTTCCGCGATATAGGTGCGCGGCTCCATCGCGGTCGGCATCTTCCGGTGAAACCGGAACCGGCCGCCAACGGTGACGGGCGCGTTCTCGAATGCTTCGTCGATCTCACCGCGCACGAACCGTCGTTCGACCAGCACGTTGCTCGTCAACCCGTCGTGCAGCAGTGGCGCACCGGGCTGTGCCGCCGCCTCGGCATCGGTCTCGACCGGCAGCGGTTCGTATTCGATCTCGATCTCATCCCGCGCATCCTCGGCAAGATAGCGGCTATCAGCGAGCACCGCGATGACCGGTTCGCCAACGAAGTGCACGACACCGTCCGCCAGCGCATGAATCGGCGTGGGTTGATAATCCGCCATGCGAGATACCGCGACAGCCGGCTTGACGAGGCCGGCCAGATCGGCCCACGCATAGATGCCGAATACACCTTCCATGCCGCGTGCAGCGTCGGCACGCACGGCGCGGATGCGCGCATGCGCCTGGTCGCTGCGCACGATCGCGAGATGAAGTGCATTTCCGGCCGGCCGATCATCGACATAACGTCCGAGTCCGGTGAGCAGTCTCGCGTCCTCGAATCGGCGCACCGGCTGCCCGACAAAACCGCCGCGCGGCTGTTCGTCGATGCCGACATCGGCGTCCGGCGGCGCGCCAGGATCACGACGCGGCTTACTCATACGCGTGAGCCCCCTTGCGAAGCGTCTCCCACTGTTGCGGATCGTGGCCGAAGATCACGCTCGCGCCATCTCGTTCGAGCCTCCGGACTTCATTGAGAGACGACAACGCGGCATCCGGGTCCCACGTGTTGCGCGGCATCACTTCGCGCGTCAGATTCTCGCGCAGCGCAACGGCGTCGGCAGCAAGCAGGAAGGCGCCGTCACGCTCCAGCGTCGCGAGCATGCCCATGCTCCCTGGCGTATGCCCCGGCAACGGGACCAGCAGCATCTTTCCATCGCCGAAGACGTCGCGCTCCCCGTCGATGAGTTCGGTCGGCATCGGATGCTCCCAGTCGGCGGGAATGTAGCCGCGTTGCAGTGCCTCCTCTCCCTGGGCGGCCGCCATCTCCTTTGCATGACAGAAGAACGTCGCTCTCTTGAAGAACGCATTGCAGCCGCAATGATCGGAGTGCAGATGGGAGTTGACGACTACATCGACATCGTCCGGCCCGAGCCCGAGCGTTTTCAACTCCGAGATGACGTTGTCTTCCGGTCCTGCGATCGGCGTCATGGCCTTCGCCATCGCCCCCCAGCGAGCGGCGGCATCGTCGACGACCTGCGGGTGGCATCCGGTGTCGAACAATACGTTTCCCTGACCATGCCGAAACAGCATGCATGCCACCGGCAGATCGATCGTTTCGCTTCGCTCGGCTTCCGGCAGATAGACACTCTTGCGCATCCGGAGCCGGCCGCCATTCAGAACATGCATTTTCATCGTTGGTTATCCTCGGTTGGCTCGGATCCGGCGGCCTGCCGCAATGCGTCGCGCGCCGTTACGCAAACACGGACGGCTTCGACGATGCCCTGGTAGCCGGTACAGCGGCAAAGATTTCCGGACAGCGCGTCGCGAATCTCGTCATCGCTATCGAGAGGGTATTTCTGCAACGCATCGGTGCAGGTCGCCAGCATGCCGGGCGTACAGAACCCGCACTGAAGGCCGTGATGTTCACGGAAAGCCTCCTGCAGCGGGCTTAGCGAATCGGGCGTGCCCATGCTCTCCACGGTACGCAGGTCGCAACCGTCGGCCGAGATCGCCAGCATCAGGCAGGACCGCACGCTATCGCCGTCGACGATCACCGTGCAAGCCCCGCATACGCCGTGCTCGCAACCGACGTGCGTGCCGGTCAGCGACAGGTCGTGTCGCAAGAAATCGGACAGAAGCAGGCGCGGTTCGACGCTGCGCTCGACGACCGTGCCATTGACGATCATCCAGACGGGCTTGCGGGCAATGTCATGTTCGGTCATTGCGCGACTCCTGAAGCACGGCACCATGCGCTGCGTATCGCGCGCCGCGCCAGCACGCCCGCGAGATGGCGGCGGTACGCCGGCGAAGCATGCAGATCCATGGCGGGAGACAGTCCGTCACACGCGATTTCCGCCGCCTCCTCCACGAGCGCGTCGGACAACGGCTTGCCGCGCAGGATCGCTTCCGAGTCACTGCGCCGCAACGGCGTGTCACCTACTCCCATCATCGCGACGCGCGCATCGTGAATCACGCCGTCGCGGACATCCAGCAGCACGCCCACGGCGGCCAGCGCAAAGTCGCCTGCGCGACGCGAGAATTCCTCGAAACACCAGCCGGTCCCGGGCTTCACGCCCGGAAAATCGACGCGAACGACCATCTCGTCATCGTCGAGCATCGTCGTGAGTGGCGCGACGAAGAAATCGGCCGCCGCAATCCTGCGCTCGCCGCGGGGCGAACGCGTGACGATCGTCGCATCCAGCAATCGCGCCAGCATCGGCAACTCCGCTGCCGGATCGGCATGCGACAGGCTTCCACCGATCGTGCCGCGATTCCGGATCGCGAGGTGGGCGACATGGCGCATCGTGTCAGGAATGATCGGAAAACGTCGGGCGACCTGGCGCGACGTCTCCAGCACGCGGTGACGCGTCAGCGCACCCACCGCGAGTCCGCCGTCATCACGCTCGCGCACGTAGTCGAGTTCAACCAATTTGCGGATGTCGACGATCATCGCGGGACGAACGACCCGAAAATTCAGCATCGGCATCAGGCTTTGGCCGCCGGCCATCAATTTCGCATCGCCGCGGCAGGCCACCAGCACGGCGATCGCCTCGTCGACGGAGTCCGGGCAACAATAGTCAAACGGTGCCGGTTTCATCGTTTCCTCCGTCAACGTCCCTGGAATTTCGCCGAGCGCTTTTCCGCGAATGCGGCCCGGCCTTCCCGATAGTCGTCGCTACTGGCTGCCGCCGCGATCATTGCTTCGGCTCTATCGAGATCCAACGCGCCGGTGCCCATTGCCATCCCGTTCAGCTGGTATTTCGCTCCCGCCAGGCTCAGCGGCGCGTTGGCCGCCATCGTTCTCGCGAACGCGCGCGCATCGGCCATCGGATCGCTCGTCCTTGCGCGCGGCTTGCCGCCGGTCACACGCTGCCACCATGAGAGCGGCGCAACCTGCGCGTCGTCTCCCGCGATCCGGTCCACGAATCCGATGTCGCGTGCCGCACGCGCGTCGAATCGCTCTGCGCCGCAGAGGATCTTCTTCGCTTGCGACACCCCCACCAACGACAACAGCTTTCGCGTTCCACGCACGCCGTAGATGATGGACAGGCGCGCCGCAGGAATGCCGAACGTGGCGTCGGGTGCCGCGAAGCGGAAGTCGCACGACATCGCCAGATGCGCGCCTCCGCCCAGGCAGTAGCCCCGCAATACGGCGATGGTCGGCTTCGAGATGTTCGCTATCGCATCGCAGCACGCATCCACCGCAATCTCGTACGCGCTCGCCTGGCCGGCGTCGGCGCGCACCTTCTCGAACTCGGAGATGTCGGCGCCGGCGCAAAAGTCGTCGCCCGCGCCTGCCAGCAACACGGCACGCACCTCGGGATTTCGTTCGAGAGCGGTCATGATCGACGGCATCGCAAGCCACATCCCGTATGTCATCGCGTTGCGACTGCGCGGCCGGTTCAAGGTGACGACCGCGATCTGATCGGAGATCCACACCTTGATCTTCTCGGTCATCAACGCATCCGTCACCTCCGCCTGAAGATCGGCCAGCGGGGCCGCAGGGATGCCGTCCGCTCCGGAGGAGCGAGCCTGCGGCGCAGCGCTGCCGACGGATTCCACGCGTTGCCGCGCCGCCGCGGGTTCGGCGGCGACGGCCAATTCCGCGTGAGCCGGCGCAACGAGCGGACGCTCGATCGACACGGCCGCCATCAGTGCATCGATGCCGATCGTCGATGACGACGTCTCCTGTTCGCCATTGGCCACTTTCGTGCCGACCTGCCTCGCGAACAGATCGAAGAAATCGTCCGCCGACTTGCGCGCCGCCGCATCGATCATTCGCGAGCCCAACTGCGCCAGCTTGCCGCCGACGTTTGCCTTGACGCCGTATCGAAGCAGCGTGACATCCGGCTCCAGCGCTTCGAGCGCCACGTCGATGTCGGCACGCGCGAAGCCTGCCGCGCCGCCGGACCCTTCACCCGTCAGCGTGTAACTGACGGGCGCAGTGATGTTGGACAACGTCACCTTGCCGGCGAACCGCGCCTTGATCGGCCCGACCTTCGACACCACCGTCGCGGTAAATTCGTTGTCCGCGCTCTTCTCGAGCACTTCGCACCCTGGAATGCTGGCCTGCAGCACCGCCGGATCGTTGAGCGCGTTCCACACGGTCTCGCGGGATGCCTGCAACCGTGCCTCTCCTGCCATTTCCATTTTTTTTCTCCTCCAGGACAACTGTCGTGACCGGCGCGTCAGGCCATCAACGACTGCAAGACTTGCCGAACATCGTGCGGAACCGGCACCGGGCCGTTCGTTGCCCGATCGACATAGACGTGTACGAACTCGCCGATCGCCGAAGCCGTATCAGCATCGTTGCGAAACAGCGCGACCTCGTAGCGCACGCTACTGTTACCGAGGTGCACGACCTTCATGCCGACGTGGACGACGTCGGGAAAGCCGATCGACGAGAAGTACGTGCAACACGTGTCGACCACGAGCCCGATGATCGGGCTGGTTGCAATATCGAGCACGCCACGTTCGATCAAATGCCGATTGACCGCCGTATCGAAGTACGCGTAATAGACGACGTTGTTCACGTGCCCGTAGGAATCGTTGTCGGACCAGCGCGTCGGGATAGCGCTGAAGTGCGGATATTGGGTGCGACGCGACGGCATTTTTTTCTGGGTCACAGAACCTCCTCGTAGAGCGCAGCCGCATCCTGAAGGGAAATCTCGCGCGGGTTGTTCACGAGCAGACGGGTTTGACGCATCGCGTCTTCCGCCAGTGTCGCGATATCGCCGCGGCTGATACCGACGTCCGACAGCCGCGTCGGCAAGCCGAGCGCCTTCGGCAGTGCAGTCAGCCGCTCGACCAGTGCATTCGCACGCGCACCGGTATTTCCCGTGACGTCGGGCATCAGAACGGCGGCAAGCTCCGCATACCGGTCGGCCGCCGCATCGAGGTTGAAACGCATGACCGCCGGCAGAACGAGCGAGTTCGACAGCCCGTGCGGAACATGAAAGCGTGCGCCCACCGGATAGGCCAGCGCGTGCACCCCTGCTACGGGCGCATTGGCGAACGCCAGGCCGGCCAGCATTGCGCCGAGCAGCATTGCCTGGCGTGCGTCGCGATTGGTGCCGTTGGCACAAGCCTCGCCGATGTTGGCGCCGAGCAAGCGAAGCGCTTCCTTCGCGAGGCAATCGGAGACCGGATTCTTCAGGCGCTTGCTGGTGTACGCCTCGATCGCATGAACCATCGCGTCGATGCCCGTCGCCGCCGTGGCGGCGGGCGGCAGGCTCAACGTCAGATCCGCATCGAGCACGGCGACGTCCGGCAGCAGAACGGGCGAGACAACGCCCTTCTTTTCTCCGTCTCCGGTCGTCACGATAGAAATCGGCGTGACCTCGGATCCCGTTCCCGCAGTCGTAGGCAGCAATACCAGCGGGAGCCGCGGCCCCTTCGCGACGCCCACGCCGTAGACGTCGTCGAGCTTTTCCGTCCGGTGCGCGAGAAGCGCCACCAGTTTCGCGACGTCGAGTGAGCTGCCGCCGCCGATACCGACCACGCAGTCGGCCCGGGCGGACACCGCCGCATCGGCCGCACTGTTCACAACGTGAGCCGGCGGATCGGCCTGCACGTCCGCATGCACCGTAACGGCCGTGCCGGCTGCCTCGAGGCTTTCAAGAGCCGGTTTCAGCAGACCGTTATCGACGATGCCGCGATCGGTCACGAGAAAGACCGCGCGACAACCCAGCCGGCCGACGATTTCCCCAAGTCGGGCCGAGGCGCCAGCCTCGACGATCGTAGACCTGTTCGACTGAAACTCAAATGCGTTCAATTTTGCTCCTCCACCCGATCACGGAATCACTGAATCGACGACGATGTCGTGACGACAAACTAACTTGCATAAATGGACTATAGTGAGTGAAATTCTGATTTGCAAGTCCCTTGTTCGACAACTTGTCATGTAGACGCCGCGCGGCTATCTAGCTGTGATTTACCGATTTATTGAAGCATTCCGCGCGGATTCGACCGTCGCTTTCGTGGGGAGCGCAACCGTTCCAATATGAAATCGCGAACGGAGAGATCGCTTGCATTTCCGATACGTTCCCAGTTGTTGTGTACTGGACATGCCTACACGGTTAACGTCCGCTGAGAGGTCGAATCGGGATGCGGCAAGTCCGCGCGGGCGACTGGATGCACGTGGCGACACGTGCAGTCGATCCGGCGCACCAAACCATGAGGAAGGGGAAAAAGGAGATGACGAGGCAAATCGGCACGCGCGCGGTCCGCCGGCGCGATTTGAACGAGACACCCAGCCGGCCGCCAGGCCCACCCGGCGAGAAGACAGCCGCCGCCATCCTGATGAATCGAACTGCCGCCGTACGCGCGCTCGGGCGCCAGGCGGCATCAAGAAGCGCGAGTCAGGCGACGTCGAGCTCTACCGGCAACGCATACCGCAGCACGTATGACATTTCACGCGGATCGAGTTCGGTGCCGCATTTGTCGCATACGACGATTGCATGAAAATCGTGGTCACACTCTCGGTGCCGGAGTTTCAACGGTGCTTTTCCCCCAGACAGCCACTTGTCACCCCAGGCCATCATCACCAGCAGCGGCCCATACAAGTCGCGGCCCATTTCGGTCAGCCGGTACTCGTAACGCTTCGGCTTCTCCTGATACAGCCGCTTCTCCGCGATACCCTGCTCGACGAGTCGCTGCAGTCGGTCCGACAGGATGTTGGTGGCGATACCCAAGCGCGACTGAAATTCGTCGAAGCGTCGAACACCGTAAAAGAATTCCCGGATCACGAGGAAACTCCAGCGGTCACCGATGATCTGCAACGTTCGCGCGACCGAGCATGGGCGAATGCGCTCGAGAACGCTCACGTCCGAATTCCGGCGCGAGCGCTTGCGTTCGGCGCTACGCTCCTCGCCGCCCGCCCCCGGCCCGTCGCGATAGTGGACGGACCTCGGGTCAATGCCGGCGTGGCAGTGCGAGCACACGACGCGCGGTGCGCAATCGCATTTGCAAGTCTTGTGAATGAGCTTCAACGGAGGCTGCGCGCCCCCCGCAAGCCAACGGTCGCCGAAGTCGAGCAGCGCGATCATCGTCGCGTAGAGGTCGCGGCCTTGCTCCGTGAAACGGTACTCGTGGCGGGCACCGCCCGTCGACGGAAGCTGTTTCTTCAGTATGCCCAGGGTCGTGAATTTCTTGAGCCGCTCCATCAGCGTGGTACGTGGCACCTGCAGGATGCTTTGGAACTGCTCGAATCGCCTGACGCCGAAAAAGCACTCCCGCAGCACCAGAAATCCCCACGCATCCGACAGTATCTCGACGGTTCTCGCAACCGACGAATAGCGCTCGATCGATGCAAAACGTGCATCCGACGCGCTGTGGCTCGACGATTCGAGCATGGCGGGTTTAACCATAAGTTAATCGAATAAATTTCATCTGACATTCGCGCAACGCTACACAGGTGCGCCTATCCCTATTCGATCCGTTGCAGCACCGATGGCGCATCGCGAAGCGTGTGCGACTGCACGACCGGCACGCCGTAACGGTGCGAAGTCATCTCTGCCATGATCGCCACCGCAATCTCCGGCGGCGTCCTGGCTCCGATGTGAAGCCCGATCGGACCATGAAGCGCTGCAACCTGCGTATCGGTCAAGTCAAACAGCTTGAGCCGTTCCCGACGCTTCGCGTTATTCGCACGCGAGCCGACCGCTCCCACGTAGAACGCCGGAGATTTGAGCGCCTCGATCAACGCAAGGTCGTCGATCTTCGGATCGTGCGTCAACGCCACCACGGCCGTGTTCGGATCCAGGCCGACTCGCTCGATCAGGTCGTCGGGCATTTCGCGAAATACTTCGGTATGAGCCACGGACCATTCCCCGAGATACTCTTCACGCGGGTCGCAAACGATGACGTGATAGCCCAGCGCCACTGCCATGCGCGCAACATATTCGGACAGTTGCCCCGCACCGATGATCAGGAGGCGATGGCTGGGCCCGTAACATGCGCGCAACGACACGCCGTCGAACGAGGTCGGGGCTGCCGAATCGGTCGGCGTGACGTCGGCTTCGCCGGTATTGGCGTTCACGTTGCGGATCACCGCCCGGCCACGCCTGACCCATTCCAGCGCCTCGTCCAGGCGCGACGATATCCGGACCGGTTCCACGAGAATCATCAGCGTGCCGCCGCACGGAAGACCGAAGCGATGCGCGTCGCCTGCCGAGAGGCCATAGGTTACAACGGTCGGCGTCGAGCCCGAAAATCCGACGCGCCACACGCGCTCGATCAGATCGTCCTCGAGACACCCGCCCGATACGGAACCCTTCACGGCACCATCATCACGCAGCGCGACCATCGCGCCGATCGGGCGAGGCGCCGAGCCCCACGTCTTCAGAACCGTGCCGAGCATCACCGCGCGCCCAGCGCGATGCCACACGACGGCAGTTTCCAGTACGTCTCGATCCATGTTGTCCAACGCAGTTTCCCTCCACGGCCCTTCCACAGTACGCCAATCAGTTCATTTATGCAAGTAACAAACGCCTGACACACGCGAGAAAGTTTGCCGCTGATTTCGACTTTGATAGCACTTGGCACGGAGGGACAGGCTTCGAGTTGCTGCGACAGTTCGGGCAACCGTAGACCAAAATAAAGTCGTCGCCGTTTATGAAGTAAAGATGTCACTTCGCCAGTCTCGGTCGACCGAGAGATGCGAAACCCTTGTGAATCAAGGGATCGCACGCCGCGAACTAAAGTTCTAACCGAGCCCGGCTTCGCGAAGACCAGTGTCAATTCCCCTGGAGCGGTGCCAGCCGCCGGCCACGCGTTGCACGGAACCTCCGTTTGAACGGACGATTGTGGGATAGTGACAAGGTTCCCTATCTCGCTGCCGCGTCGGTCCTGACGACTGGAACGGCACGCAACCGCGAATCGCGGTTCTGGGGCGACGCGAGCGGCTCTGAACAACCCGAAGCGGATAGTTGCCGATAATTCTCAGACGGCCGCTTTAGCTCCGGATTGTGTCATCGCGAGGAAAAGCGAACCGTCCAATCAATGTGAATAGTGATATCAAACGCTGCATCCTGCGAGAACATCGACTTGACCACAAATATGTAGAACCGATGCGCTCTTCGCCCAAAATCGATGCTACAGACCGCCGCGCTTGAGCGGGATCCCCTGCGGATGCGGATTCACGTCATCAGAATCTTCGGGAAGCAGGTTGCCATCGTCGAGCTTCGCATCGGCACGCGCTGTTGCGGGATAGCGTTCGGGGTAAAGGTGGCGTCGGGCGACCGTCTCGTCGAACGTACCAGACCATTTCGCAACGACGACCGTGGCCAGACTGTTGCCGATCGTATTGCACGTTGCGATCGCCATCGACATGAAGCGGTAGACGCCAAAGATCAGCGCGAGCCCTTCCACCGGCAGCAACCCCGTCGATGTCACCGTCGCCGCGAACACGACGAACGATCCGCCCGATACCGTCGCGGCGCCTTTCGACGTTAACAGCATCAGCAGCAGGATCCCCATCTCATGCTCGAACGTGAGCGGCACGTTGTACGCGTGCGCGATGAACATCACGCCCATCGCCATGAAGATCGACGTCCCGTCGAGATTGAACGCATAGCCGGTCGGCAGCACGAGACCGACCGTCTGCTTCGCGCAGCCAAGTCGCTCGAGCTTGATCAGCAGGCGCGGCAACGCGCTTTCCGACGACGCGGTGCCGAGCACGATCAGGATCTCATCCTTGATATAGCGCATGAAGCGCCACATGCTGAAGCCGGCCAGCTTCGCGACGATGCCCATCACGACGACGATGAACAGCACCACGACCGCATAGAAGCTGAGCACGAGTTGCGCGAGCGCGACCAGCACGGCTGTCCCGTTGCTGCCAACCGCGAACGCGATCGCGCCGAAGGTGCCGAGCGGGGCAAGTTTCATCACCAGATTGATGAACGAGAACAGGACCTCCGAAATCTGCTCGAGCCCGTCGTTGATTCGCGTGCGGCGCCCGTCGGGAATCGCGAGAATGCCGATGCCGACCATCACCGCGAGCACGACCACCTGCAGCAGCTCGCCCTTCGCGAACGCGCCGATGAAGTTGTCTGGCACGAGATGCATCACGAATTCGGTGAACCCTTGCGGCGCCGCCTTTGCCGCGGCGATCGGTACCTTGCCGACCGCCACGGACGTCATACCCTGGCCGGTCTGGAGCAGGTTGCCGGCGAACAGGCCGAACGCCAGCGCGATCGTCGACACGACTTCAAAGTAGACGATCGCCCGCCAGCCGACCCGCCCCGCGCTCTTCACGTCGCCGGCGGAAGCGATGCCATGCACGATCGTCAGGAACACGAGCGGCGCGACGCCCGCCTTGATCAGCGCGAGAAAGACGTCGCCGAGAATCTTCAGCTGCGTGCCGAATTTCGGAAACAGCAGCCCGGCGACGATGCCGAGCACCAGCGACGCGAGCACCTGCATGCCGAGCTTGCGATACCACGGGCGCTTCGGCGCCGGGGCGACCGGTTCGTCGCGCGAGGTCTGTGCGTGATTCATGATGGTGTCTCCTCCACGACGTCCGCTCAGATTTCGCGGGACAGTGCGATCGCCCGATCGACCATCTGCGGCGCGAGGCCCAGGTAGTTGACCGGATCCGTCATGCGCTCGATCGCGTCGCGATCGAAGTGCCGCGTCACCTCGGGCAGTGCGGCCAGCGCTTCGGCGAGCGTGCCGCCCTTCTCGTTGACCGTGCGGCACGCGTCATACACGATGTCGTGCGCCTGCTGGCGCCCGGTAAACGGCGCCATCTGCATCATCGCGGCTTCGGCGACGATCAGCCCCTTGCTGATGCCGAGGTTCTGCTTCATCCGTTGCGCATCGACGATCAGCCCGCCGAGCGCGAACTTGGCCTGATGCAGCGCGCCGGATGTCAGGATGAAGCTCTCGGGAATCGCGATCCATTCCGCATGCCACGGACCTGTCGCACGCTCGAAATCCTGGATCATCGCGTCGACCATCAGGCCCGCGTGCTGCCGCACCGCTTTCGCCGCCGCCAGCATCAGCTCGCTCGAGATCGGATTGCGCTTTTGCGGCATCGTGCTGCTTGCGCCGCGGCCCTTGACGAACGGTTCGTACACTTCGGCGAATTCGTTCGACGCCATGATCATGATGTCGAGCGCGATCTTGCCGAGCGAGCCCGTGACCAGCGCAAGCAGGTTCACTGCCTCGGCGAAGCCGTCGCGCGCGACGTGCCACGTCGTCGCGGGCACACCGAGCTTCAGTTCTTCTGCAAGCGCCTTCTGGACTTCGAAACCCTTGTCGCCGAGCGACGCCAGCGTGCCAGCCGCGCCCGCGAACTCGACAACCGCGACGCGAGAGCGCAGCTCCGCGAGCCGCTGCTGATGCCGGTCGAACATCGCGAGCCAAATTGCGGCCTTGTATCCGAACGTGACCGGCAGCGCCTGCTGCAGATGCGTGCGACCCGCCATCGCGGTATCGCGATGCTTGCTCGCGAGATCGGCAAGGATGCCGCGCAGCTCGCGGATGTCGCCGTCGATCGAATCGAGCGCATCGCGCACTTGCAGCGACACGGCGGTGTCCATGATGTCCTGCGTCGTTGCACCCCAATGCACATAGCGGCCCGCGTCGCCACACATCGCGACGAGCTGGTGCACGAGCGGCAGGATCGGATAGCCGACGGTGTCCGTCTCCTCGCGCATGTGATCGAAATCGATGCGCTCGATGCTCGCTTCCTGTGCAATCACGTCAGCCGCTTCGGCTGGAATCACACCGACGCGTGCTTCGGCCTTCGCGAGCGCGACTTCGACGTCGATGTAGCGCTGCACGAGCGCGTAATCGGAAAACAGCGCGCGCATCTTCGCGGTGCCGAAGGCGTCTCGAAACAGAATCGAATCGACGACGGTGCTGGAGACAGGGATGGTGCGGCTTGGCATGGCGACCTCTGAAAACGGAAAGCGGGGAAAAGGCATCGGACCTTGAAACCGAATGCGTCTATATGTCCGGACATATAGAAGGCTATTATGTCCGGACATATCGCTCAAGCGATGTTTACCCTTAAACTGTCGGCGATGACCGATACGCAGAGAAAATGAACAGACCCCATTTCGCCGAGATCGCGCGCGACCTGACCGAAGGCATCGCGTCTGGCCGCTTTCCGGTCGGCTCGTACTTGCCGACCGAGCTTGAATTGCGCGATCTGTACAAGACGAGCCGGCACACGATCCGCGCGGCGCTGCACGAACTGCAGCAACTTGGCTTCGTGTCTCGGCGCAAGAACGCGGGAACGCGTGTCGAATCGGCGCAACCGAAAAACGACTTCCGGCCGTCGCTCGCTTCGATCGAGGATCTCGTCCAGTTCGGTTCGGAGAACCTGCGCGTGGTGCAGTCGATCGAGGCGCTTGCGGCGCAGGGCAAGCTCGCGAAGGTTCTGAAGTGCGAAGAAGGCGCACGCTGGCTGCGCATTTCGAGCCTGCGCGTGGAACGCGACACGACGCGTCCGCCAATCGGCTGGACGGACGTCTATATCGATCCGGGCTATGTGGAAATCGCGGAGACGGCTCGTCACGAGCCGGATACGTTGATCAGTTCATTGATCGAGACGCGTTACGGGCGATGCGTTGCGGAGATCCAGCAGAACGTGCAGGCGGTAAACGTCTCGCCGGAAATGGCTGCGCGACTGCACATCCCGGCGGGAACGGCCGCGCTCGAAATCGTGCGGCGCTATCTCGATTCGACGGGCGTTGCGTTCGAAATCTCGATCAGCATTCACCCGGCCGAACGATTTTCCGTTTCCATGAGGCTGAAACGGTCCGAGAGTTGAACTGGCTAACGGGTTAAACTGCCGCCCACAGTGACGCGCCGAAACAGAAAGTGGATTGACTCGGTATCTGCTCCGCCCCTGACATCCCTGCCGCCTTCAATGCATCAGTCACGGTGCAGTAGCTCGACTCAATCCCTTAACGCGTCGCGTTGAAGTGGACGGCCGTTATGCCGTCGGTTTCTGCCATCTGCAGGAAACCCTCGAACGACTCTAGTTGGCCGAGAACAGTCTGACCCGATCGGCCCCGGATGTACTGCAACACTGCTTTTCCGGCATAGGTGGCTGAGCTTGAGGCAGAGAGCGCCCCGTCTGCACTCAGCGTCTCGACCGGCCGTGCGCTGCCTCGGAAATCGGTCTAGAAATCAGGACGTTACCGCCGCGACACGAGGATTCTGGAGTGACGCAACTATTTTGCTCTAAGAAACGCTAACAATCACAAATCGTTTAACTCTCCGTGAGGACTTCGACACCGGCCGCTGCCTACTCTGTGCGCATGTTTTCAGGACCTGTTTCCAGGAGCCCGCCATGCCCACCCGCAGACATCTGCTGTTCGCCGGCGCCACCGGCCTCGCCGCGCTCGCGGCGCTGTCGTCGACTGGCCGCCGTGCGCTCGTCGGCCGCGTCTTCGCCGCACCGACGGCCGCCCCGTTCGAGATCACCCGCACGGACGCCGAATGGCGCCGCCGCCTCACGCCCGCCCAATACACCGTGCTGCGCGACGCCGGCACCGAACCGCCGTACAGCAGCCCGCTGAACGACGAGCACCGCCACGGCACGTTCGCATGCGCCGGCTGCGACCTCGCGCTGTTCTCGTCCGGCACCAAGTTCGACAGTCACACCGGCTGGCCGAGCTTCTGGAAGCCGCTCGACCATGCGGTCGCGACGCAGGCCGATCCGTCGTACGGGATGGCGCGCACCGAAGTGCACTGCCGCCGCTGCGGCGGCCATCTCGGTCATGTGTTCGACGACGGCCCGCCGCCCACCGGCCTGCGCTACTGCATGAACGGGCTCGCGCTCGCCTTCCACCCGGCCGCCGCCTGACCGGCCGCCGCCTTCCTGAACGACCGGAGACTGCTCCATGCTGCTCATCGTCCTCGCCTATCTCGGCGGCGTGCTCACGATCCTGAGCCCGTGCATCCTGCCCGTGCTGCCGTTCGTGTTCGCGCGCGCCGACCAGCCGTTCGTGCGTACCGGCCTGCCGTTGCTGATCGGCATGGCGCTGACGTTCGCCGTCGTCGCGACGCTCGCCGCCGTCGGCGGCGGCTGGGTCGCGCAGGCCAACCAGGCCGGCCGCTGGCTCGCCATCGTGCTGCTCGCGGTGTTCGGCCTGACGCTGCTGCTGCCGCGCTTCGCCGAACACCTGACCCGCCCGCTCGTCGCGGCCGGCAACCGGCTCACCGGCTTCGCGCAGCGCGACGGCCGTCCGGCCGGCCCGGTGTCGTCGCTGCTGCTCGGCGTCGCGACCGGCCTGCTGTGGGCGCCGTGCGCGGGCCCGATCCTCGGGCTCGTGCTGACCGGTGCCGCGCTGCGCGGTGCCAGCGTCGGCACGACACTGCTGCTGGTCGCGTATGCGGCCGGCGCGGCGACCTCGCTCGGTGTCGCGCTCGTGATCGGCGGCAAGGTGTTCGCCGCGATGAAGCGCTCGCTCGGCGCCGGCGAATGGATCCGGCGCGGGATCGGCGTGGCGCTGCTGGCCGGCGTCGGCGCGATCGCGCTCGGCCTCGATACGGGGGCGCTCGCGCAACTGTCGACCGTCACGACCGGCAGCCTCGAGACGAAACTCGTCGACCGGTTCGGCGGACGCTCGACGGGCGCGCCGGCGGCGATGTCCGCGACGAACCATGCCGACAGCGGCAACGGCGATGCGGCAAGCGGCGCGATGATGGCCGCGGCGTCCGGCGATGCCCCCGAGGCCGGCGGCGCAATGACCGGTAGCGCGATGATGCGCGCCGCCGGCACGATGCCCGCGATGCCGGTGCCGGCACCGGCCGCGCTGCCCGTCGAAGGCACGCTGCCGTCGCTCGACGGCGCCGTGCAGTGGCTCAACTCGCCGCCGCTGACGGCCGCCGGCCTGCGCGGCAAGGTCGTGCTCGTCGACTTCTGGACGTACTCGTGCATCAACTGCCTGCGCACGCTGCCGTACACGACCGCCTGGGCGCGCAAGTACGCGCCGTACGGTCTCGTCGTGATCGGCGTGCACGCGCCGGAGTTCGCGTTCGAGCGCGACATCGGCAACGTGAAAAAGGCCGTGCGCGATCTCGGCATCGACTACCCGGTCGCGATCGACAACGGCTATGCGATCTGGCGCGCGTTCGGCAATGAATACTGGCCCGCGCACTACTTCGTCGACGCGCAAGGGCGGATCCGCCATCACCACTTCGGCGAAGGCGAATACGCGCAGTCGGAACGCGCGATCCAGGCGCTGCTCGCCGAAGCCGGCCATCCGGAAGCACTGAACGTGCCGCTCGGGCTCACCGGCGCGCCCGCGAAGGGCGCCCTCGCGGCGGCCGACAGCGCGGACGTCCGCTCGCCCGAAACCTATGTCGGCTATGCCCGCGCGGAAGACTTCACGTCGCCGGGCGGCGTGGTACGCGACACCGCACACCGCTACGATGCGCCCGCGCACCCCGGCCTGAACGACTGGGGTCTCGCCGGCACGTGGCAGGTCGGCGCCGAGCGCGCGACGCTCGCGGCGCCGGCCGGCCGGATCGTCTACCGCTTCCATGCGCGCGACCTGCACCTCGTGCTCGGCCCGGACGCGAGCGGCAAGCCGGTGCGCTTTCGCGTGACGCTCGACGGCGCGGCGCCCGGCGCGGCACACGGCGCCGACGTCGACGCGCAGGGCTACGGCACCGTCACCGGCCAACGCCTGTACCAGCTCGTCCGGCAGCCGGGCGCAATCGCGGACCGCACGTTCTCGATCGAATTCCTCGACACCGGCGTCGATGCGTATGCGTTCACGTTTGGTTGAATGGGAACGCCGCCACCCGACCGCGCTATTCCGTCCCGTATTTCAAAGGAGCAATCCATGATCCCGACATCCACTCGCGATTCCGCCTCGCGGCGGCGGGCGGCCGTGCTGCGCCGCATCGGCGCGATCGCCATCGCGGCGGCGGCCGTGTTCGGCTACCAGCGCGTCGTCAGTTCCGCGGAACCGATGCGCACCGTGCCCGCACCGACGCTCGATGAAACGCCGGGCGCGACCCACGAAGAAACGGCCGTGCTCGCCGGCGGCTGCTTCTGGGGCGTGCAGGGCGTATTCGAGCACGTGAAGGGGGTGAAGCAGGTCACGGCCGGCTATGCCGGCGGCGCGTCCGAAACCGCGCATTACGCGCTGGTCGGCACCGGGCTGACCGGCCACGCGGAATCGGTGCGCATCGTCTACGACCCGACGCAGATCACCTACGGCCGGCTGCTGCAGGTGTTCTTCTCGGTCGCGCACGACCCGACCGAACTCAACCGGCAGGGCCCCGACGAAGGTTCGCAATACCGATCGGCGATCTTCCCGACCACCGCCCAGCAGCGGGCCGTCGCGACCGCGTACATCGCCCAGCTCGGCACCGCGCACACGTTCCCGGCGCCCGTCGTCACGCGCGTCGAGGCCTACAAGGGTTTCTATCCGGCCGAGGCGTATCACCAGAACTACCTCGAACTGCATCCCGATGCGCCGTACATCGCGTTCAACGACCTGCCGAAGGTGGCCGGGCTGAAGCAGCGCTTCCCGGCGCTGTACCGTGCCGACGCGGTGCTGTGGCGCGACGCCCGGCTGTGACGGGCCGCCGGGCGGCCCGTCGGCGTTGCGGCCCGCGTGCGGCGTGACCCGGCCGGCCCGGGCCCGCGCCGCCGTCCATATTTGCGCTGCATCAACGAACCGCGGGCCGGCCCGACCGGGCAAACCCGAATCGGGTCTGCCTCGCGGACGAACTTCGCGTAGACTTCTCCAGATCGGATCCCCGCCGCCTCGCGCGGCGCGCGGAACTCTCCAGCCAGCCAGGAGGCGTCACGCATGCGCGCAGTGCCTTTGTCTGACAGCAGCACCCTCGAAGAACCGTCCACCGGTACCGTCGTGCGCGACCTGCGCCGCGTGCCCATCCATCCCGATCATTGGTATCCGCTCGCGTGGTCGCGCGAACTCAAGCGCGGCAAGACGCTCGGCGTGCGCTTCGCCGGCGATCCGATCGTGCTCGTGCGCACCGAATCCGGCGCCGTCCATGCGCTCGAAGATCGTTGCGCGCACCGCCAGGTGCCACTGCATGCGGGCGTCGTGAGCGGCGAAACGCTGCGCTGCTGCTACCACGGCTGGACCTACGCGTGCGACAGCGGCCGCTGCATCGACGTGCCGTACCTCGGCCGCGATCGGTTGCCGAACGGCGTGCGCGCGTATCCGTGCCGCGAAGCGCACGGGCTGATCTTCGTGTTCCCCGGCGACGCGACGCTCGCCGACGAACGCCCGTTCCCCGCGCTCGAATCGGCGGACGATCGCGCATACAAGACCCGCCGCTTCGGCCGCGAGGTCAAGTGCCACTACTCGTTCATGCACGAGAACCTGATGGACATGAACCATCAGTTCCTGCATCGCAAGCAGATGGGGCAGATGCGCGCGCGCAGCGTCGGCCGCCGGCGCGGCGACGACTGGGTCGAGGTCGACTACACGTTCGCGCGGATGGAAGGCAAGCAGCCGGTCGGCGAGGCGCTCGTGTTCGGCGCCAGCAAGAAGCCGGCCGACCAGGCCGACAAGAGCGTGATGACGGTGCGCACCGGCTACCCGTACCAGACCTTGCAGATCCGCTCGAGCGAAGGCACGCTCGTGATGGACCTGTGGATCGTCTACGTGCCGCTCGACGCCGAGCAGCGCACCAACCGCACGTTCGGACTGCTGTCGATCCACAAGCCGGGCATCCCGTTCGCACTCGATCTCGCGTGGCCGCTGCTGGTGTGGTTCACCGAGCGGATCTTCCGCGAGGATCGCTGGATCGTCGAGCGCGAACAGGAAGCGCACGACCGGCAGGGCGCCGACTGGAACCACGAGGTGTTTCCGGTCATCAACGAACTGCGCGACCTGCTGCGCCAGTGCGGCGCGCGCACCGTGATCCCGATCCGCGAAGCGACCGCGAACGACGCGCGCTGACCGCCGCGGCGAGCGCGCCCGCCGCGCGCTCGACCGGCCTGGGCCGATGCACTCAGCCGGTGCGCTCGACCGGATGCGGTTCGCGCAGCCGGTTCGCGATGCGCGCGGCCTCGTAGTAGCCGGCCGCGGGCGGCCGCTTCAGGTAGCGGCCCGCGCCGCGCACCGCCCGCAGCTCGCCGTCGGCCCATGCGAGCGCGCCGCGCGTGAGCGTGTGCGTCGCGACGCCCTGCACCGTCATCCCTTCGAACACGTTGAAGTCGACCTGCTGGTGATGGGTCTTCACCGAGATTGTCTTCGTCGCGGCCGGATCCCACACGACCAGATCGGCATCGGCGCCGACCTGCACGGCGCCCTTGCGCGGATACAGGTTGAAGATCTGCGCGGCGTTCGTCGACGTGATCCGCACGAACTCGTTCGGCGTGATGCGGCCGTGATTCACCCCGTGATGCCACAGTACCGACATGCGGTCCTCGACCCCGCCGCAGCCGTTCGGGATCTTCGTGAAGTCCTCGCGGCCCATCGCCTTCTGCGATGCGCAGAACACGCAGTGATCGGTTGCCGTCGTGTGCAGCTGCCCGGCCTGCAGCCCGCGCCACAGCGCCTCGCGATGCTCGGCCGAGCGGAACGGCGGGCTCATCACGTGCGCGGCCGCACGCGTCCAGTCCGGGTCGCGATACACGGCCTCGTCGATCACCAGATGGCCCGGCAGCACCTCGCCGAACACGCGCAGCCCTTCGCTGCGCGCGCGCGTGATCGCATCGACTGCGTCCTTCGACGACACGTGCACGATATACACCGGCACGCCGAGCACCTGCGCGATGCGGATCGCGCGGTTCGCGGCCTCGCCCTCCACCTCCGGCGGTCGCGACAGCGGATGCGCTTCCGGCCCGGTCATCCCGCGCGCGAGCAGCGCCTTCTGCAGCTGGAACACGAGCTCGCCGTTCTCCGCGTGCACGGTCGGCAGCGCGCCGAGTTCGAGCGCACGCGAGAAGCTGTTCACGAGCACCTCGTCGTCGGCCATGATCGCGTTCTTGTACGCCATGAAGTGCTTGAAGCTCGACACGCCGTGCTCGCGCACGAGCGTGCCCATGTCGCGATGCACGGATTCGTCCCACCACGTGACGGCCACGTGGAAACCGTAGTCGGCCGCCGCCTTCTCGGCCCAGCCGCGCCATTCGCGGAACGCGTCCATCAGCGGCTGCTTCGGGCTCGGGATCACGAAGTCGATGATGCTCGTCGTGCCGCCCGACAACCCCGCGGCCGTACCGGAATAGAAATCGTCGCTCGCCGTCGTGCCCATGAACGGCAGTTCCATGTGCGTATGCGGATCGATGCCGCCCGGCATCACGTACTGGTCGTGCGCATCGACCACCGTCGCGCCGGCCGGCGCGTCGATCGTCTCGGCGATCTGCAGGATCGTGCCGCCGTCCTGCGGGTCCGCACACAGGACGTCCGCGCGATAGGTGCGGTCCGCATCGACCACGGTGCCGCCGCGAATCAGGATTGCCATGTCGTTGCCTCCTCGTTGACTGTCCGGTGCCGCATCGCACGCGCCGCGTGCGTCATGCGCGCGCGATCTGCGCGCGCTGGGCGGCGCGCCACTTCATCCAGGTGCCGTACACGCCGGACGCCAGCACGAGGCCGACGAACCACGCATACGTGTAAAGCGTGTTGAAGAACGCCGGCACGTTCGGAAACGACGCCGGGAATGCGGTGTGCAGGAAACCGGGCAGGTTCGGCAGCACGCCGACTGCGAGCGCGACCAGCGCGGCCAGGTTCCAGCCGCGCGCATAGCTGAAGTCACCGCGCTCGTCGAACAGCGCGCGCGTATCGAGCCGCGTGCCGCGAATCAGGAAATAGTCGACCATCAGGATGCCCGCGACCGGCCCGAGCAGGGCCGAATAGCCGACGAGCCAGGTGAAGATATAGCCGTCCGTCGTCGCGAGGATCTTCCACGGCATCATCACGATCGCGATCGTCGCCGTGATCATCCCGCCGGTGCGGTACGAGATCGCCTTGGGCCACAGGCTCGAAAAGTCGTACGCGGGGCCGACGAGGTTCGCGGCGAGGTTGCAGCACATCGTGTCGAGCGTGAGGATCACGAGCGCGATGCCGACGCCGATCCCGGTCATCCGGCTCGTCAGGTCGATCGGATCCCAGATCGCGTTGCCGTAGATCACGACGGTCGCCGACGTCACCACGACCGATACCACCGACAGCAGCGCCATCGGCAGCGGCAGCCCGATCGACTGCCCGATCATCTGGTCGCGCTGCGAATGCGCGAAGCGCGTGAAGTCGGGAATGTTCAGCGCGAGCGTCGCCCAGAAGCCGACCATCGCGGTCAGGCCCGGCCAGAAGGTCGCCCAGAAGAGTCCCGCCTTCTTGCCGCCCGCGACGAACTGCGACGGCGCCGACAGCATCGAGCCGAAGCCGCCCGCCTGCGACGTCGCCCACCACACGAGCGCGACGCACATCACGACCTTGATCGGCGCGGACCAGCTTTCGAGCCAGCGGATCGAATCGGTGCCGTGCAGGATGAAGTACAGCTGCAGCGCCCAGAACACGAGAAAGCACGCGAGCTGCCCGAACGAGATGCCGACGAGCGGCAGCGCGGCGCCGTGCAATGCGTTGCCGGTCAGGATGTTCAGCAGCGTGTAGATCGCGCTGCCGCCGAGCCACGTCTGGATGCCGTACCAGCCGCACGCGACGATCGCGCGCAACAGCGCGGGCAGCTTCGCGCCCTGCGTGCCGAACGACGCGCGCACGAGCACCGCGTACGGAATCCCGTGCTTCGCGCCCGCATGGCCGATCAGCAACATCGGCACGAGCACGATCAGGTTGCCGAGCAACACCGTCAGCACCGCCTGCCACGGCGACATGCCTTCCTGGATCAGCCCGGCCGCGAGCATGTACGACGCGATGTTCATCACCATCCCGACCCACAGCGCCGCGAAGTGATACCAGCGCCAGGTGCGCTGTGCCGCGGTCGTGGGCGCGAGGTCGTCGTTGTACAGGCTGCCGGCCGCCGCCTCGGCGCGGTCGGGATCGGCGGGAATCGCTGCTGGTTTCATCGAACGCTGCTCCAGGTAAACGTCGGCGCCGGCATCGTGCGATGCCGGCAGAACAGGACACAAGCAGCAGCGCGAGCGAGACCGCGCCGCCGGCCGCCGGTCAGGCCGCCTTCGCGTGCTTCGCGGGCTCCGCCGGGCTCGCACCTGCGTCGGCGCGCGCCGGGTTGTTCGGATGCGTGGTCCAGTTCGCGTAGTCGCCCGCGTCGACCCGCTCCATCGTGATGCATTGCTCGACCGGACACACATGCATGCAAAGATTGCACCCGACGCACGCCGCGTCCACCACGTCGAAATGCCGCACGCCGTCCTTCTCGGCCGTGATCGCCTGGTGCGACGTGTCCTCGCACGCGATATGGCACAGCCCGCACTGGATGCAGCGGTCCTGGTCGATGCGCGCCTTGATGTCGTACTTCAGGTTCAGGTATTTCCAGTCGGTGACGTTCGGCACCGCGCGGCCGCGCACGTCGTCGAGCGTCGCGTAGCCCTTCTCGTCCATCCAGTTCGACAACCCGTCGACGAAATCCGACACGATCCGGAAGCCGTAATGCATCGCGGCGGTGCACACCTGCACGCTGCCGGCGCCGAGCACCATGAACTCCGCTGCGTCGCGCCACGACGAAATCCCGCCGATGCCGGAGATCGGCAGGTTCGGCGTTTCCGGATCGCGCGCGATTTCCGCGACCATGTTCAGCGCGATCGGCTTGACCGCGGGGCCGCAATAGCCGCCGTGCGTGCCCTTGCCGTCGACGGTCGGCATCGGCGCCATCTGGTCGAGATCCACCGCGACGATCGAGTTGATCGTGTTGATCAGCGACACGCCGTCCGCGCCGCCCTTGTAGGCGGCACGCGAACCCATCCGGATGTCGCTGATGTTCGGCGTGAGCTTCACCAGGCACGGCAGCTTCGTGCCCTCCTTCACCCAGCGCGTGACCATCTCGACGTATTCCGGCACCTGGCCGACCGCCGCGCCCATCCCGCGCTCGCTCATCCCGTGCGGGCAGCCGAAGTTCAGCTCGACCGCATCGGCGCCCGTATCCTCGACGAGCGGCAGGATCCCTTTCCAGTCGCGCTCGTTGCACGGCACCATCAGCGACACGATCAGCGCGCGGTCGGGCCAGTCGCGCTTCACCTGCGCGATCTCTCTCAGGTTCACGTCGAGCGGACGGTCGGTGATCAACTCGATGTTGTTCAGCCCGGCGATGCGCTGGCCGTTCCACTGCACCGCGCCGTAGCGCGAGCTGACGTTGACGACGTGCGGATCGAGCCCGAGCGTCTTCCACACGACGCCGCCCCAACCCGCCTCGAACGCGCGATTGACGTTGTACGCCTTGTCGGTCGGCGGCGCGGAAGCGAGCCAGAACGGGTTCGGCGAAGTGATGCCTGCGATGGTGCAGCGAAGGTCGGCCATGGTCGGCTCCGTGAAGATGGGGCGCTGATCGCGATTTGCGTGATTTGCGTGGCGTGCGCGATGTCGTTGCGCCGGCCGCGTTCAGGCGGCCTTCGCACCGCGCTGCGCGAGCGCCGCGTCGATCGCGGCCGCCGCGCGCTTGCCGTCCTGCACGGCCTGCACCGTCAGGTCGATGCCCTCCGTCGCCGCGCAATCGCCGCCGGCCCACACGTCGGGCAACGCGGTGCGTCCGTGCCCATCGACCGCGATGCGCGTCCCGTCCGCGGTCAGCAACGCGGCTGCGACACCGTCCGGCCCCAGCGTCTGGCCGATCGCCTTCAGCACCATGTCCGCGTCGACGGTGAAGCGCTCGCCCGACGCGGCCTCGAATTCGACGCCCGTCACATGCCCGCCCGCGCCCGCGATGCGCACCGGCGTCGCGTGCGTGACGAGCGTGACGCCGCTCTTTTGCGCGAACTCGCGTTCGGCCCAGGTCGCGCTCATTGCGTCCACGCCGCGCCGGTACACCATCGTCACGCGCTGCGCGCCGAGCTTGCGGCTCTGCACGGACGCGTCGATCGCCGTGTTGCCGCCGCCGATCACGACCACGCGCCGCCCGACCGGCACGTTCTCCAGCTCGGCCGCCTGCCGCACCTGCTCGATGAAGTCGACCGCGTTCATCACGCCGGTCAAGTGCTCGCCGTCGATCGCGAGCGTGCGCACGCCGCCGAGGCCCATCGCGAGAAACACCGCGTCGTGCCGCTCGCGCAGCGCGTCCAGCGTCACGTCGCGGCCGAGCGCGATGCCCGTCTGCAGCGCGATGCCGCCGACCGACAGCAGCCACTCGACTTCGCGCTGCGCGAAATCGTCGACGGTCTTGTACGCGGCGATCCCGTATTCGTTCAGGCCGCCGGCCTTCGGCCGCGCGTCGAACAGCGTGACGCGATGCCCGGCCAGCGCGAGCCGGTGCGCGCACGCGAGTCCGGCCGGCCCCGCGCCGACCACCGCGACATGCCGCCCCGTGTCCGGCGCACGCGTGAAGCGCACCGCGCCGCTCGCCATCGCCCAGTCGGTCGCGTGCCGCTGCAGCGCGCCGATCGCGACCGGCTGTGCATCCTGGTGATTGCGCACGCATGCGCCTTCGCACAGGATTTCGGTCGGACACACGCGTGCGCACATCCCGCCGAGCGGATTCGCGGACAGGATGTCGGTCGCCGCCCCCTTCAGGTTGCCGTTGCCGATCTTGCGGATGAAGCTCGGGATGTCGATCTGCGTCGGGCACGCCTGCACGCACGGCGCGTCGTAGCAGTAGTGGCAGCGGCTCGCGGCGGCCGCGGCGGCAGTCGGATCGAGCAGCGGCGCGATATCGGCGAATTCGCACGAGAGTTGCGTGGACGACAGGCGATGCGCGGCGATGTCGCCGGTTGGCTTGGTGGTCATACGCGTTCCTTCGACTGGGTGGAGACAAAACCGTCCCCGCCGGCCGCGGTTGCGCAGTCGGGGCGGCCGTGCATTGCGTTCAGGAATGCTACGGTCAGGCGATGGGCAGCCTGCCGGGCTCTGCCGCTATATCCGATTCGTCATGAAGCCGGCTCGCACGCGCGCGACAGCATCGCGTGCAGCAGCACGTTCGCGCCGGCCTCGATCCACGCAGGCGTCGCGTCCTCGATCTCGTTGTGGCTGATGCCGTCGACGCACGGTACGAACACCATCGACGTCGGCGCGACCTGCGCCAGATAGCACGCGTCGTGGCCCGCACCCGACACGATGTCGCGATGCGCATAGCCGAAGCGATCGGCCGCGCCACGCACGGCCGCCACACAGGCCGGATCGAATGCGACGGGCTCGTAGTAGAAAATCTGCTCGAGTTCGGTTTCGAGACCGATCTCGCCCGCGATGCGCGCCACGCCGTCGCGCAACGCGGCATCCATCTTCGCGAGCACGGCGTCGTCCGGATGACGGAAATCGACGGTGAAGAACACGCGCCCCGGAATCACGTTGCGCGAGTTCGGATGAACCTGCATCATCCCGACCGTCGCGCAGCCGAACGGCGCGTGATCGAGGCCGATCCGGTTCACGAGATCGACGACGCGCGACGCGCCGAGCAGCGCATCTCGGCGGCGCGGCATCGGCGTCGGCCCCGCGTGCGCTTCCTGGCCGGTGAACGTGATCTCGTACCAGCGCTGCCCCTGCGCATCGGTCACGACGCCGATCGTCTTGCACTCCGCTTCGAGAATCGGCCCCTGCTCGATATGCAGCTCGAACGCCGCGTGCAGCTTGCGGCCACCGCACGGCACGTCGCCCGCATAGCCGATCCGCGCGAGCTCCTCGCCGATCGTCTTGCCGTCGACGTCCTTGCGCGACAGCCCGTATTCGAGCGGGAACACGCCCGCGAACACGCCGGACGCAACCATCGCCGGCGCGAAGCGCGAACCTTCCTCGTTGGTCCAGATCACGACCTCGACCGGATGCTCGGTCTCGATACCGCGATCGTTCAGACTACGAATCACTTCGAGACCGCCCAGCACACCGTAGATACCGTCGAAGCGGCCGCCCGTCGGCTGGGAATCCGCATGCGAACCGGTGACGACCGGCGCCGCGTCGGCCACGCGGCCCGCGCGGCGCATGAACACGTTGCCCATCGTATCGATCGTCACCGTGCAGCCCGCCGCCTTCGCCCAACTGACGATCAGATCACGCCCGGCCTTGTCGAGATCGGTCAGCGCGAGACGGCAGACGCCGCCCTTCGGCGTCGCGCCGATCTTCGCCACCTCCATCAGGCTGTCCCACAACCGCCTGCCGTCGACCTTGATCGACGTGTCGAATGCTGCCCGTTTCACTGTTTCCGATACCGCGTCCATACGTATCGCTCCTGTGGGGTCGGTCATGTCGTCATCCCGGTCGGTGCCGGTGCGCGCATTGCTGCTGTCGGGGCAAACCCGCACCGGCAAGGTGCGGGTGCGCATCGTTCGCGCGGTTCGTCCGATCAATCGGCGGACGGGTTGGCACGCCATTCCGCCGCTTGTCGAATCCTGTCCGATTGGACAGGTTTTAGACGATCAAAATGCCTAGCGCAATGTCTTTCTTGCGCGAATCGAGCGAGCGAGAAACGTGCCATCGCATCGCAGCATCGCGCCTGCGCCGATGGTTGCAAGCGCGTGCGTTCGATGCGAACCAGCGGCTAGAATGAAGCCCAACGCGGCCTGCATGCCGCGCGAGGGCAACGATGAGACATGACGATGCCGCCGCCGAGGTCACCGGCGACGAAGAAACGGACACGCCTTTGCGGCGACGCAAGGCACACATACGCGAGTCCAACGAAGCGCATCTGCTGGCCTGTGCGGAAGCCGTATTCGCGGAACGCGGGCTCGACGGCGCGAGCACCGCGATGATCGCGGAACGTGCCGGCCTGCCGAAGGCGAACCTGCACTACTACTTCCCGACCAAGCTCGCGCTGTACCGCCGCGTGCTCGACGACCTGTTCGAAGACTGGCATCGCGCGGCCGGATCGTTCGAGGCCGGCGACGATCCGGTCGAAGCGATCGGCAGCTACGTGCGCGCGAAGATGGACCTGTCGCGGCGGCGCCCGCTCGGTTCAAAGGTGTGGGCCAACGAGATGATCCACGGTGCCGCGCACATGCAGGACATCCTGTCGGAACGCGTGAAACCGTGGTTCGACACGCGCGTGAAGGTGATCGAAGGCTGGATCGCGCGCGGGCTGCTCGCGCCGATCGATGCGCACGCGCTGATGTACCTGATCTGGGCGACCACCCAGCACTATGCGGACTTCGATGCGCAGATTCGCGCGCTGAGCGGCAAGCGTGCGTTCACGCAGAAGGCGTTCGCCGAAAAGACCGAGCAGGTCGTGCAGCTCGTGATCCGCGCCTGCGGCGCGGTATCGCCGAACGCGCACGCGTAGCGCTGCCGCGCATCTCCGGAAAACAAGACGGGCGACGGACACGATGCCCGTCGCCCGCGTCGCGAGACGGCGTGCGTGCCGTCTCGCGCGTGATGCGTCGCTACGTTCGCGTTACGCGACGCGCTCGATCGCGATCGCCGTCGCCTCGCCGCCGCCGATGCACAGCGACGCGACGCCGCGCTTCAGTCCATACGCTTCGAGTGCGGCCAGCAGCGTCACCATCACGCGTGCGCCCGACGCGCCGATCGGATGGCCGAGCGCGCACGCGCCGCCGTGCACGTTGACCTTCTCGTGCGGGAGGTCGAGATCGCGCATCGCGGCCATCGCCACCACCGCGAACGCCTCGTTGATCTCGAACAGGTCGACGTCGCGCAGGTTCCAGCCGGTCTTCTCCGACAGCTTGCGAATCGCGCCGATCGGCGCCGTCGCGAACAGGCCCGGCTTGTTCGCGTAGGTCGAATGCCCGACGATCACCGCCTTCGGGGTGAGGCCGAGCCGCTCCGCTTCCGAGCGGCGCATCATCACGAGCGCGGCCGCGCCGTCGGAAATCGACGATGCGTTGGCCGCCGTCACCGTGCCGCCTTCGCGAAACGCCGGCTTGAGCGTCGGAATCTTGTCGAGCTTCGCGTTGCCCGGTTGCTCGTCGATCGACACGACGGTTTCCGTCTTGCCGGCCTTCACGGTCACCGGTGCGATCTCCGCCACGAAGCGTCCTTCGGCGATCGCGCGTTGCGCGCGCGTCAGTGACGCGATCGCGAACGCATCCTGTTCCTCGCGTGTGAACGAGTAGGCCTGCGCGCAATCTTCCGCGAAGGTACCCATCAGCCGGCCCTTGTCATACGCATCCTCGAGCCCGTCGAGGAACATGTGGTCGAGCACCTGGCCGTGGCCCATGCGCATCCCGGCACGTGCCTTCGGCAGCAGGTACGGCGCATTCGACATGCTCTCCATCCCGCCCGCCACCGCCACGTCCGCCGATCCCGCCAGCAGCAGGTCGTGCGCGAACATCGCGGCTTTCATCCCGGAACCGCACATCTTGTTGACCGTGGTCGCACCCGCGCCCAGCGGCAAGCCGGCCTTCAGCGCGGCCTGCCGCGCCGGCGCCTGACCCTGGCCGGCCGGCAGCACGCAGCCGAACACGATTTCATCGATGCGCTCGGCCGGCACGCGTGCGCGTTCGAGCGCCGCGCGAATCGCCACCGCGCCGAGCTCGCTCGCGCTGGCCGCGGCCAGGTCGCCCTGAAAACCACCCATCGGCGTGCGCGCCGCGCCGACGATTACGATCGGATCCTGTGTCGTCATGATTGCATTCCTCCAGTGTCAGCGCGGTGCCATGCGCAGCGCGCCATCGAGACGGATGACCTCGCCGTTCAGCATCGTATTCTCGGCGATGTGGCGCACCAGCGCCGCGAATTCGTCGGGGCGGCCGAGCCGCGGCGGGAACGGCACGCTCTTGCCGAGCGCGTCCTGCACGTCCTGCGGCATGCCGGCCATCATCGGCGTCGCGAAGATGCCCGGCGCGACCGTCACCACGCGAATGCCGAACCGCGCGAGNTCGCGCGCGATCGGCAGCGTCATGCCCACCACGCCGCTCTTCGACGCCGCATACGCGGCCTGCCCGATCTGTCCGTCGAACGCCGCCACCGACGCGGTGTTGACGATCACGCCGCGCTCGCCGTCCGCATCGGCGTCCTGCTTCGACATCGCATCGGCGGCCAGCCGGATCATGTTGAACGTGCCGATCAGGTTGATCGACACCGCGCGCGCGAAGCGGTCGAGCGAATGCGGACCTTCGCGTCCGACGACCTTCTCGCCCGGCGCGACGCCCGCACAGTTCACGAGCGCGTCGATGCGACCGAACGCGTCGCGCGCGGCCGCAACCGCCGCCTGCCCGTCGGCTTCGCTCGTCACGTCGGTCTTCACGAAGCGCGTGGCCGCGCCGAGTTCGTGCGCGAGGCTCGCACCGGCATCTTCATTGACGTCCAGCAACACCGCCTTGCCGCCTTCGGCGACCACCATGCGCGCCACCGCGGCACCGAGGCCCGAACCGGCGCCCGTAATCAGAAAAACGCGATCCTTGATGTTCATTCGCAGTCCGTATTCAGTATTCGACGTTCAGGATTGAGTGACCTTCTCGGCTTCCATCTTGCGCAGCACGAAGCGCTGGATCTTGCCGCTCGGGGTTTTCGGCAACGCGTCGACGAAGTCGATCGCGCGGGGATAGGCGTGCGCCGAGAGCCGCCGCTTCACGTGCTGGCTCAGCTCGTCAGCCAG
The DNA here is from genome assembly GCF_052045245.1 of Burkholderia sp. 22313. Lineage (NCBI taxonomy): Bacteria > Pseudomonadati > Pseudomonadota > Betaproteobacteria > Burkholderiales > Burkholderiaceae > Burkholderia > Burkholderia sp. 22313. Next base: position 32,572 of record NZ_JBQEON010000007.1, on the reverse strand, counting down.
CGCGGGGGTGCCGTCAAAACCCTTCGACAGCACGACGAACGCCTTGACGATCTCCGTGCGCTCCGGGTCCGGCACGCCGATCACGGCGGCTTCGCTGACGGCCGGATGCTCGATCAGCGCGCTTTCCACGTCGAACGGGCCGATCCGGTAGCCGGACGATGTGATCACGTCGTCCGCGCGGCCGATGAAGCTCACGGTGCCGTCCGGCTCGAGCTCGACGTTGTCGCCGGTCCGGTAGTAGCCGCCCGCGATCGCCGGCGTGTCCTGCTGCCAGTAGCCGTTGAACCACAGCAGCGGCGAACGCGCGATATCGATCGCGAGGTTGCCGGGCTCGCCGGGCCCGAGTTCGCGACCGGCTTCGTCGAGCACCGCGACGCGATAGCCGGGCATCGCGAAGCCGGCCGAACCGGCATGGACGACGTGCGTGAGCCCGTGATGATTGTTCACGACCATCCCGAGTTCGGTCTGGCCATAGTGATCGTAGATCGGCGCACCGAGCGCCGCGTGGAACCAGCGCACGACTTCCGGATTCAGCGGTTCGCCGGCGCTGCTGACCACACGCAGCTGCCCTTTCAGTCGCGCGGCCGCTTCCGTGCCGGCCGCCATCAGCATCCGGTACGCGGTCGGCGAACCGGCGAGGCTCGTGATGCCGAGCCGTTCGATCACGTCGTAGGTGCTGTCGACCGTGAAACCGCCCTCGTACAGCGTCGTGGCATGGCCGAGCAGCAGCGGGCCGGTGATCGCGTAATAGAGGCCGTACGCCCAGCCCGGATCGGCGATGTTCCAGAAGCGGTCGCTCGCGCGCAGGTCCACCGCGTCGCGCATGTAGGCGCCGAACGCGAGCAGCGCGTAGAGCGGCACCGGCACGCCCTTCGGCAAGCCCGTGGTGCCCGACGTCGACATCATCATGAACAGGTCGGTGCCCTTGCGCGGCACGGGTTCGAACACGTTGGACCGGGCGTCGAGCGCCGCGCGAAAATCGATGTCGCGGGCCGGCAGCGCATCGCCCGATTCGCGCACCGTCGCGACTCGCGGGCAATCCACGATCTCGTCCAGCTTCGCGCGATTCGCGATATTGGTGACGACCAGCCGCGCATCGCTCATGCGCAGCCGGTGCTCGATCGCCTTCGGTCCGAACGCGGTGAAGAGCGGTTGATAGACGGCGCCCGCGCGCCACGTGCCGAGGATCGTCGCGACGAGTTCGGGCGTGCGCGGCAACAGGCCGGCCACCACGTCGCCCGGTTTCACGCCCTGCTCGACCAGCAGGTTCGCGACACGCGCCGACAGCGCCTGCATCTGCGCGAACGTGAAGCTGCGGTGCTGGCCGCCGACGTCGATCCAGTCGAGCGCGACCGCATTCGCGTCCGCCGCCGCATGCCGGTCGCAGCATTCGACGCAGGCGTTCAGACCCTGCGCCAGGTCGCCGTGCAGGTAGGCCGCGGCGGTCTCGATACGAAAGCCGGCCACGGCGTCGGCGTAGGCCGGCACCACCCGGGCGGTTGCTCCATCACGCATGCGTGTCTCCTGTCTGTTATGACCGCCGGCGAACCGGGGTATATCGATGATGGTAGACAGCCGTCACATTGCAATCAATGACAAACAGAATCTAGAATCGTGATCGCTTTTGCCATGTCTGGAGGGCATGAAAAAATGGGGCCGCAGATGATCTCGCCGGATTTCGTCGAAGATGCGCTCGAGAGCCTGCGCCGGCAACGGATCCCGACCGAACCCGTGCTGCGCGCGGCAGGGCTGTCGGCCGCCGTGCACGAGCCCGTCACGCCGCAGCAGTACGGCCGGCTGTGGCTGGCGATCGCCGGCGCGATCGACGACGAATTCTTCGGGCTCGCGGCCCGCCCGATGCGGCGCGGCAGCTTCACGCTGCTATGCCATGCCGTGCTGCATGCGGGCACGCTCGAGAAGGCGCTGCGGCGCGCGCTGCTGTTCCTGCGCGTGGTACTCGACGAGCCGCACGGCGAGCTCGTGGTCGCCGAAGGCCAGGCGCAGATCATCCTGACGCAATCGGGGGTGCCGTATTCGGCGTTCGCTTACCGGACGTTCTGGCTGATCCTGCTCGGCGTCGCCTGCTGGCTGATCGGCCGGCGCATCCCGTTGCAGCGCATCGATTTCGCATGCCCGAGCCCGGACCAGCGCAGCGACTATCACCAGTTCTTCGGCGTGCCGGTGCATTTCGACCGCGCCGACAGCCGGCTCGCCTTCAACGCCGCCTACCTCGCGTTGCCGACGATCCGCTCCGCGCAGGCGCTGAAGACCTTCCTGCGCGGCGCGCCAGGCAACCTGCTGGTCCGCTACCGGCACGACACCGGCTGGGTCGCGAAGACGCGGGCGCATCTGAAAGCGCTGCCGGCCGCCGAATGGCCAGACTTCGACACGCTGGCCGTGCGCCTCGGCACGACGCCCGCGACGCTGCGACGACGCTTGCGCAGCGAGGGGCAGAGTTTCGCGTCGGTCAAGGACGAGCTGCGCGGCGCGCTCGCCCAGTCGCTGCTGCGCGCGGACACGCTCAGCGTCGCGGAAATCGCGATCGAACTCGGCTTCACCGAGCCCAGCGCGTTTCATCGCGCATTCCGGAAATGGACGGGCACGAGTCCGGGCGCGTTTCGGCGCGATGTCAATGCGGCGCAGACGGAGCAATGACCGACGGGCTCGCCTGGCGGTCCGTGATCGCGGTGCGTTCGATTGATGAGGCTTGCGGGCGCTGCCTGCTCGGGTAACGACGCAGCGCGGAGCCGGCTGCGCCGGGGTCTGCGTGACGTTGCGTGTCGCCCTGCGGGGTCACATACTGACCGGCCCGGACAAACAAGGACACCGTGACCCGTTTGCCGGTCATGCGTGGAATCCGGATTCTTCGGACCAGTGTGAGGCCCCGACATGGACGCAGTTCGTGCAGTGATCGAACCGTATGAAGCCGCACTTCGAGCGGCGATGCTCGCCAACGACGTCGACGCGCTCGACGCGTTGCTGGACGATGATCTGATCTTCACCATTCCGAGCGGGCAGGTCATTTCGAAACACGACGATCTGTCCACGCATCGCGCGAAGCTGCTGCGTCTGCAAGTGCTGGACTGTCAGGAGACGCTGGCGAATGCGATCGGCGAGATGATCCTCACGACGACGAAAGCGGCGCTTGCCGGTCATTTCGACGGCATCGCGTTCAATGGCAAGTTCGCCTATACGCGCCTGTGGCGCCGATCGGGGAGCATCTGGCGTGTCGTTGCCGGACATGCGTCGCAGATCGGTTGAGTCCGAAGCGCTCGCACGTCGAATGGAGGAAGTCGGGTGCTCGCCGAGGCGCACCCGGAGTCCAGCAAGCGAGTTGCGTTGAGATTCGACCTGGCTGGCTTCTGTCGTGGCTACCGAGATGACGGTCGCTGCGGGATTCGGGTACTCGGCTGATCGTGGAC